>MHJF01000019.1 GCA_001818675.1 Candidatus Harrisonbacteria bacterium RIFCSPHIGHO2_02_FULL_40_20
GGTAGCCAAAACTCCAAAAAATAAAGAGGCTTATTTAACCGATGCTTTTAAAGACTATATAAAATCTCACGGTCCACTATCGGGAAGAATATTTAAGGGGATAAAATTCGATGCTGGCTCCAAAATCGGTATTTTTAAAGCTCAAGCCTATTTCAGCTATCACCATCCGCAATTCAAAAAAGAATTTAGAAAATATATCCATAAATTAACTCGTAAAAAATAATCTAGTCGCTAGTCGCTAACCTCTAGATCCCCCATCTGCTCGTAGTAAAAATCAACAAGGCCGCTAAGACTAAAAAAGTAATATCTTTTAACAAAGTCTGGCGATCTAATTTCCCGTTTAAATAATTTCCTGCTAAATTTCCTAAAATAAATACTAAGACTAAAGACAAACTGGCAGATTGGATAAACCCTATAGGCAAAATTTTGATCACCCAAACTGCCTGTAAAGACAAAAATGCTAAAGCCCAACTGAAAATATTTTTTTGCCGCCAACTAATGCCGGGAAGGTCTTGAAATTTAAAGAATTCTCGAAAAAGCAGGTAAGACACTGCAAAAACCATTAAAAGCGAAAAAGTATTAAATTCTCCCGTTGATTGAAAAAATAAAATAAATACTAAAAAAAACACGCTCAAATGAAATAAAAGATAAGCTCTAACGCGATCCACCATCACTAAAGACTTAACCCCCAGCAACAGATAAAATAAAGCCGCGAAAATTATCGCCCCGAGAAAAAAATAACTTTCCGGCAGTTTACCCAAAAATACTGAACCGGTAATCAAAAAAAATCCGAACGAAACAAAATAAGAAAAAGTCTGGAAAAACGGCAAGAAAAATAAAACAGAAGTTGCGGCGATAAAAAACAAAATCGGCAGCCAACCAAAGCCGCCGATTTTCGCCAAAGCTAAAAATCCCAAAAATAAAACAGTTTTAAGCAATAATACTGATCGCGGATTCCGCAAAACCAATTTTAACTCGGTCGCCATCTTTAATTTCTTTCTTAATAATTCTATCGGCCAACTGATCTAGGATAGCTTTTTGAATCAGCCTATTCAAGGGGCGAGCTCCAAATTCCGGATTAAACCCATTCTCTACTAGATATTTTTTAGCTGTGGCATCAATAGAAATTTTAATATCCCTATCGGCTAATTTGGCCTTCAAATCCTCCAACCGAATATCCACAATCTTTTCAATGTCTGCCGAAGTCAAGGAATGGAAAATAATAGTTTCATCAATCCGGTTCAAAAATTCCGGCTTAAAAGTCTGCCGCAAAGATTCCTGAACCCTGCCTTTAAACTGTTCTTCTTGATTCGCCATCTCATTATCCGCCAATCCCCCAAAACCGATCTGAGACATTTCTTTAAAGTAATGGCTACCCACATTTGAAGTCATAATCACGATAGAATTTTTAAAATTTACTTTTCTGCCCTTGGCATCAGTCAGCCGCCCGCTATCTAAAAGCTGAAGTAAAATATTAAATACTTCCGGATGAGCTTTTTCAATTTCATCAAATAAAATCAAGCTGTAAGGCCGATGCCGGACAACTTCAGTTAACTGACCACCCTCTTCAAAGCCAACATAACCCGGAGGCGAACCAATCAAACGAGAAACCGCGTGCTTTTCCATATATTCGGACATATCTATCCGCACCAACGCCTTTTCATCATTAAACATAAATTCCGCTAAAGTTCTAGCCAATTCGGTTTTTCCCACGCCGGTCGGGCCAAGAAACATAAATGATCCCAACGGACGATTTTCATCCGACAAACCAGCTCGCGCCCGGCGCAAAGCATTCGCCACCGCCGAAATCGCTTCTTGCTGACCAACCACCCGCTGCGCCAAAACTTCTTCAATCTTAGAAAGCTTATCGCTCTCGGTTTCCAACATTTTAGTGATAGGTATGCCTGTCCAGCGGGAAACCACTGCCGCAATATCTTCTTCGTCCACCACTTCTTTAATAAAGTTGGATCGGTCCGCCACCTTGGCTTTTTTGCCTTTGCCAAAATTCTTTTTTTCAAATGCCTGATAATCTTTTTCCGCTGATGGCAATTCTCCATAAATAATTTGAGCCACTCGCTCCAAATTGCCTTCCCGCTCCGCCACTTCCGCTCCATGCTTTAAATCCTCAATTTTCTTGCGAAGATTGTTTAAGCTCTCAAAAGCTAATTTTTCCGAATGCCAAGTAGCCGACAATTCGTCGTTCTTTTCTTTATGGCCGGTTAATTCCTGATTAATAACTTTCAATCGAGCTTTAGTTTTAGGAGAGCTTTCTTTTCCTAAAGCGGATTTCTCCACTTCCAATCTGGTAATTTCCCGACGAATCCGGTCAATTTCCGAAGGCAAGCTTTCGCTTTCTAAGCGACGAGCCGCCGCCGCTTCATCAATTAAATCCACAGCTTTATCCGGCAAAAATCGATCGCTAATATAGCGGGCGGATAAATTCACGGCCGCGATAATCGCCTCGTCGCTAATCCGCAACCCATGATGCACTTCATATTTTTCTTTTAAGCCGCGCAAAATCGTCACCGCATCCTCCACAGTCGGCTCTTCCACCATAATCGGCTGAAACCGGCGCTCTAAAGCCGGATCCTTTTCAATATGCTTCTGGTATTCCTTTATAGTAGTGGCGCCAATGGCGTGTAACTCGCCTCTGGCGAGAGGCGGTTTTAATAAATTAGAAGCGTCAATCGCGCCTTCAGCCGCGCCCGCGCCGACAATCATATGAATCTCATCAATGAATAAAATTAGACGACCAGCCGAATTTTGAATCTCTTTGATAAAAGCCCGCAAACGGTCTTCAAATTCGCCGCGGAATTTTGTGCCCGCAATCATTGACCCTAAATCCAACATAATAATTTCTTTATCCTTCAACGGCTCCGGCACCTCGCCAGAAATAATCCGTTGCGCCAATCCTTCCACAATCGCGGTCTTGCCCACGCCGGATTCGCCAATCAAAACCGGATTATTTTTTGTCCGGCGGGAAAGCACCTGAATCAACCGGCGCAATTCTTCTTCCCTGCCAATTACCGGATCCAGCTTGCCGGCTTTTGCCTGATCGGTCAGATTCACCGCGTATTTTTCCAAAACCTGAAATTTTGCTTCCGGAGTTTCATCCGTCACCCGCGTAGAACCGCGAAGCTGGGCTAAAATTCTTATTAAAACATCTCGGCGCGCGCCGAATTTTTCTAAAATCTCTTTGGCTCTTGAAACAACCTCTACAATGGCTAAAAGCAAATGCTCGCAGGAAATAAACTCGTCTTTTTGAGTAAGCGCCACTTTTCCGGCGCGGTCTAAAATCTGCATCAATTCATGAGAAAGATAAAGCTGGCCAACGGAAAAATTGCCCGATAAAATTTTGGGCATCTTAGCTAACTCGGCTTCAATCTCTTGACTTAAAACATCCAAATTCACCCCGCTTTTCAATAAAAGCGGCTGAACTAAAGACTGGCCGTCCTGAATTAAGGCAGAAAGCAAATGCACAGCGCGAAATTCGCCGTGATTTTTTTGCGCCGCCAAATCCTGCGCGGCCTGTAAAGACTCTTGAGCTTTGATAGTGAAACGATTAAAACTCTTCATCTAATTATTTTTAATTTAGCATATTGGCACTCTTAATGCAAGAGTGCCAAGTGTTCGCTAATAAAAGATTTTTTATCACGTCATTGCGATTCGCCAGTTGGCGAAGAAGCAATCTAACATTAATCTTTTGTAAGATTGCCACGGTCGCTCAAGCTCCCTCGCAATGACTTAGTAAAATCTTATTAGCATTATTCCTGCCTGCCGACAGGCAGGTGCTACCATTCGCATTATTCGCGATTACCTCAATCTAAGGCGTTCGCAACGCCTTAGATTGAGGCTTGCTTTAAAATCCTCACAAATCTCTCCAATTCCCCCTTTTTAGTCTGCCTGCCTAAAGTAATCCGTAAACTTCCTACACAACGCTGATGCGGCAAACCCATCGCTTCCAATACATAAGAAGACCGCATAGCACGCGCAGAGCAAGCCGCGCCCGGAGACACCGCCACTCCAGCCAAATCCAATTTAATCAAAAGATCCGCTGCCAAATGCCCGGGAAAATAAATATTTAAATTATTGGGAATCCGCTCCTTCATTGAGCCGTTAAGCATAATCTTTGGATTAATTTTTTTTAGTCCCTTTAATAAATACTCGCGCAACGTACGTACTCTCTTGGCTTCGGAATTTTTCAGTTTCTCGTTAATTTCTACGGCCTTAGCAAACCCGACAATAGAAGGCGTATTTTCCGTGCCAGAACGCAAACTATATTCTTGGCCACCACCAGTTATTATCGGGGCAATTAAATCGCCTCCAAATTTTTGATTTTTGACGTAAAGCGCTCCGATTCCTTTTGGCCCGTAAATTTTATGCGCGGATAAAGTCATAAAATCAACGCCTAATTCATCCACATTACAATCTAGATATTGAATTGCCTGAACAGCGTCAGTGTGAAATAAGGGGTAATTAGTAATTGGTAATTGGTAATTGGATTTTATTTGAATTTTGGAATTTGTTATTTGAGATTTCCTATTTCTAAAATCACTGATAATTTTGGTGATTTTAGAGATCGGCTGTATCGTCCCCACTTCGTTATTGACATACATTATAGAAACTAAAATTGTCCGTTCATTAAGAACGGCCTTTAATTTTTTCAAATCAATGATGCCGTCTCGATTAACTGGAATATAAATTACCTCAACTCCTTCTTTTTCCCGCCCCTCTGGGTCGAGGCTCGCCTCTTTCAAAGAGGCGGCTAAATCCCGACAAGTTTCTAAAACCGATTCGTGCTCAACCGAGGAAACAATTATACGAGGGTGTAAGGTATAGCCAATAGGAATTTTTTGCTTTTTTTCACTAAACCCTAAACCCTGAACCCTGAACCCTCTTAAAACTCCTCGCAATACCAAATTATTCGCTTCTGTAGCCGAACCGGTAAAAATCACTTCATTATATTGAGCCCCAATCGCCTTAGCGATTGTATCCCGAGATTTAAAAACTGCGGCTGACGCTTGCTGTCCCTGCCAATGCAAAGCCCCCGCATTCGCAAATGTTTCGGAAAAATATGGATCCATAGCTTTCTTCACTGCCGGATCAACCGGAGTGGAAGCCGCGTAATCTAAGTAAATACGCTTGTCTTTCATACCATTAATATATAGTAGCCTTGAATCTATGATAAATGGAATTCCTTTTATTCACTGTCATTGCGAGGTAGCCGTAGGCTACAGTGGCAATCTAACATTAATCTTTTGTAAGATTGCTTCTTCGCCAACTGGCGAATCGCAATGACGTAATAAAAAACCGGGCACATAAAGATTTATGTGCCCGGTAAAAGATTATCCAAAAGCTTTAACAGTTTCTTCGGCGTTGCGCCTCACCCGCAGAAGGCCGCTCGCTCGATCTAAAGCTAAAATGTAAGCCGCCAAACGTAAAGAAACTTTATAGCGCTTACTGTATTCCACAATTTCATTACCAACCCTTCTCATCATTCCATCCAAAGAATTCAAAACTAAATTAATGTCATTTTCTCGCGGGATTCGAGAATCCGCCATATTATCGGTATTCCGCCCCCACTCAAAAAAGGAAACTGCCACGCCGCCGCTATTGGCATAAATATCCGGAATCACCACAACGCCTTTATCCTCTAAAATATCATCCGCCTCCGGAGTAGTCGGCCCGTTGGCTCCCTCCAAAATCACCGTTGCCTTAACTGCTGCGGCATTCTCCGCGGTAATTACCTCTTCCACCGCCGCCGGCACTAAAATATCGCACTTAAATCCCATCAATTCCTTGGCAGAAATCACGGTTGATCCCGGGAATCCCAAAACTGTGCGAGGCTTTTTCACGCCAGCGTACTCAATGAGTTTAGGAATATTCAAGCCGAATTCATTAAGAACACCGCCAAATTCATCAGCCACTGCAACAACTTTATAACCATTCTGAAAAAGATAAAGGGCGATATAAGTCCCAACATTTCCAAAACCTTGAATAGCCACGCTAGGTTTCTCAGAAAGCTTTAAATCCCGGCGAAAAACATCTAAGGCAACATAAAGCCCCCGGCCAGTAGCTTCTCTACGCCCATGAAGTCCACCCACCGGCACGCCCCCAACCTCAATCGGCTTGCCAGTAACCACGCCTTCAACGTACGGCTTGCCGCGTTCCAAAAAACTGTAACGATCCATCATCCAATACATAATAGTGGAATTTGTTCCCAGATCCGGCGCCGGAATATCTAAAAATGGGCCAATGGCATTTCTTTGATGCAGTTCATCAACAAAAGTAAAAGCCAACTGCCGCAATTCTTCCGAAGAACATTGATTAGGATTCACATTGATGCCGCCCTTAGCGCCGCCATAAGGCAAACCGTGCAAGAAACATTTAATGGACATTTCCGCGGCATGGCTCTCTAATGACCCGAGAGTCAATCCCGTACGGAAACGATTTCCGCCCTTAAAGGGATATCGAGTCATTTGCGCGCGATGCCAAATCCGAACAGCTTTTAAACGCTTTGGTTGGCCACCCACTACTGCCTTCATATCAAAAGAAAGACGCATCTTAAAACTAGTAAGCTCTTCCATTAAATAATCTTCTAATTTCAAAATTTCTCCGGCTTTACGATAACGATTCCAAACATTTTCCAAAATGTCTCGCGGCATTCGCCACCTCCCCAAATCAAAACTTCGTTTTGATCGGGCAAACAATTTGCAAAGCAAATTGTTTTAGCCTTTTCACTTACTATTAAAGAGCCCCCGCTATTATATAACAAAAAAAACCGTTAATACAAGCCTGAATTGACGCAAATCACAAAAAGATGTAGTATTTCAACCATAATTCATAATCTATTATTAATTTTTAAATTTTGAATTTTAATTTTTAACTTTAATTTATGTATCTATTTCATTCATCCACTGGCGCCCAACTCAATCCCAATGAAGTCATTAAAGAAATCATTGAGTTTATCAATGCAGATAACCGCCGGTGCTACAAAGTAATTATTGGAACGGATTCCGAAAAACTGCAGGACAGCACCGCGGATTTTGTAACAGCCATAGTAGTTCATCGAGTTGGCAATGGCGGCCGATATTTTTGGAGGCGAATTGCATCCGCAGAAATTGGAAAAAAATATTTCACACTCCGCGACCGCATCACGGATGAAGTTTTAACTTCTTTAGAAATTGCCAAAGAAGTTTTAAGCACCATGAAAAATTTTGATATGCCAAAATTTGATTTTGAGATCCACGTGGACATTGGTGAAAAAGGAGAAACCCGAGCCATGATCCAGGAACTCGTTGGCATGGTACGCGCCAATAATTTTGAGGCGAAAACCAAACCCGACAGCTACGCGGCCAGTAAAGTGGCGGATAGGCACGTCTAAAATATTGGGATGGATCCCGTTAGAGACAACTAAAAACAATGAATGCACATAATCTAATCCAAGATACTAAAACGTCAGTTATTCTTAAAATGGCCGAGTTACGGTCGCCTTTGGCGACCTGTCTCTAACGGGATGGATAAATTAGTCATAGATATTGAAACTAAAAATACTTTTGCGGATGTTGGAGGACAGGAGAATCTTAAAGACTTGGATATGTCTTTTGTCGGGGTTTATTCTTACGCCCAAGACGCCTATCTTTCCTTTTTTGAAAATCAGATGGCTGATCTGGAAAAACTACTAAAAACCGCGGGTTTGTTAATTGGCTTCAGCATTAACCGATTTGATATCCCGGTTTTAAACAAATATTTTCCTTTTGAGCTAACCAAAATTCCGCGCTTTGATCTTTTAGAAGAGCTAGAATTAAATTATGGGAAAAGGGTCAGTCTAGATATATTAGCGAAAGCTAATTTGAATATTGGCAAAACCCATCATGGCCTGGAGGCAATCAAATTTTATCGCGAAGGCGATCTAGAATCCCTAAAAAAATATTGCTTAAATGACGTTAAAATAACCAAAGATCTTTATGAACTTGCCAAAAAACAAGGACATTTGCTAGTGCCAGAAAAATATACTGACAAAATTATAAAAGTGCCGTTTAAAATTCAAGAAATTTTTCTGCCAGCAACTTTGTTATAATAATGTTGTTCTTTTAAAAAGGAATTGTTCAGGTACTATCCTATAGGATAGTACCTGAACAAAAATAAAAAAGAGGAATATATGCAACAAATGCCCTCACTAGCCGGAGTAAATAAAATTTTCGCTTTAAAACGAATCAAATCAAATCTAGAGAAAAAAATTATTTTGGTTGATAAAAAAATTGCTAAAGAAGAAAAGACATTAAGAATCTGGCTGAAAAAATGCGGAGCAACAAGAGGAGTAATTAACTCTCTCCTTATAAGAATTCTGCCTTCAGGAAAATTAACCATTTCTGCCCTATAATCCCCCGAAGTACTTCGGGGGATTTTTTTATTTTTCAATCAACTTTTTAATTTCATCTAGCTTAGACTGAAAAACTTTTCTATCTTTTGCCTCTAAATTTAACCGCAAAAGATTTTCCGTATTAGACGGGCGAATATTAAACCACCACGCCTTCGCTAAAGCTTCGGCGTGCGCAGCATCACTAAACTCCATTTTCACTCCATCCAGATAAGAAATTTTACTTGCTGATTTTTTATAAAAATTTTCTATCCGCTTCATAGCCTCTGACTTATTGACCACTTTAAAATTAAGTTCACCGGAACGAAAATAAGTCGGCAAAGAGTCAATCCACTTCGCTAAACTCCGGCCTCGGATTTTTAACAATGACACCTGATTAATCATTTGAATAGCCGCAAATATACCAGCGTCCGCAAAAAAGAAATCTTTAAAATAATAGTGGGCAGAAAGTTCTCCTGCAAACTCAACCTTCTTCTCTCGCATCAATTTTTTAATAAAATAAGCGCCTACCCTGGAATCTATAATCTTTTTGCCGGCTTTAACCAATAATTCTCTCGCCAAATAACCACAACGTAAATCCAAAATCACATCCTCCTTTACCGCCACGCCCAATAAACCCGCCACAATATCCGAATGAATCTCTCGACCTCGTTCATCCACAAAAAACACCCTGTCGCCGTCCGCGTCAAAAATTACTCCCAAATCAGCTTTATATTTTTTTACCGCTAATTGCAAATCGCGCAGAGCTCCTGGAACCATAGGATTCGGTCCATGCGCCGGAAAACTACCATCCGGATTATAATTTATTAAAATACTCCTTAATTTTGATTTTAGGAATAATCTCTTCAAGATTATTCCTGTAGTTCCATTAGAACAATCAAAAACTACCCGTATTAGCGCCTTGGGCTTGAAAAACTTTTTTAAAAATTTTGCGTATAAGTCTAGGTAACCCATCCCGTTAGAGACAACCCGTCTATGATTTCTGAAATATTTTTTGATTTTAGGCATAAAAAGTCAATTACTATTAAAACGGCCGAGTTACGGTCGCCTTTGGTGACCTGTCTCTAACGGGACAACCCGTCTATGATTTCTGAAATATTTTTTGATTTTAGGCATAAAAAGTCGATTGCTATTAAAACGGCCGAGTTACGGTCGCCTTTGGTGACCTGTCTCTAACGGGACCCATTTCAAGATTTCCGTCCCGCTGATCATTGCCGCTTTTGGCCCAACAACTTTCAAGCCATTAAAATTTTTGGGGTTGTGCGAAGCCGTAACCATAATGCCTCCCGCGGCTCTTAATTTATTCACCAAAAAATAAAGCATTGGCGTAGTAACCAAGCCAGCGGGTACAATGCGAACCTCTTTATTAGTTAAACCCCGCATTGCGGCTTTATACAGCGCTGGCGAACTTAATCGCGCGTCATAACCAACCACTATTTTTCCGCGAAATTTTTTAGCGACTGCCGACGCAATAATCTCAACCGTTTTCTCATTAATCTCATCGGGATAAGCCCCGCGAATATCGTAAGCCTTAAAAATTGACGACTCCATGTTCTTTAACCATCTTAATAAATTCTTCCCAAGAACCCACTCTTCTATGCTTAGACTTCACAAAACAATTAAATCTATCAAATAAGATTTTATGTTTGGCATTAACCAATTTATCCAACGTACTAGGCTGATCATCTAAATATAAGCCGATTCCCAATCGGCCTATGTGATAATCTTTTTCTTCTGTCTCTCGCACAAAAAAAGCATTTTTTTCATCAAAATATTTCCCCCAAAGTTTATGTTTTTTTAAAAGCTCTCTGGCAATAATTGGATATTTTCTTTTAGAAATTAAATAAAAACGCTGGCCGGATTTTTTCAACTGATGTAAACCATCTAACGATCCCGGCACTAATTTAGCCTGCAAAGCTGTGACAGGATTGAAATAAAGATGAGTCCGTAATTCACTCAAAACTTCTGGAGTAAGCGCCTTTTCAATGAGTTCAGCATGAGTCTGTTCCGGTTTCAAAGTAAACCCCATTCTCTTGGCAAAACGAATCTTAGTATCCGTGTTATCAATAATAACCCCATCCATGTCCAACCCTATCGCAAAACCCTTTTTACTTTTCATCATCATCTATATTACCTCGTCTGGGGCTATTTAGTCAAGAATTCCTATGAAAACCTCACGATCTTTACTATAATAAATGTTATGGCGAGGAAAAATCGAGAAAAAAAATTCATCAGCATCAACCCCGAAACCCGCAATAGCGTCATTGCCGTATTGTTAATCGGCATCGCCGCGATATTAATTCTCGCCCCATTTGAACAAGCCGGACCGGTGGGCAAATTTATCTATGGCATTCTTAGCGGATTATTCGGCATCGGGTATTATTTGCTGCCAATTTTCTCTCTTCTAACCGCAATTTTATTTTTTCTTTCTAAACAGCAAAATATTGCCAGCTCAACTTTTATTGGAGCAATTCTAACCATAATTTCCACCTTGGGCCTGCTGGATCTTCTCGCTCCAGATCAAGGCGGATTCATCGGCAAAGGGATAGGATTCTTGGAATTATTTTTTGGCCGAACCGCGTCTTTAGTAATTACCGGAACCGGCATTATCGCGGCGTTCCTCTTAACTCTGAATGCTTCTATCAGGATCCGGCCTAAAGAAAAATCCGAAATCGCCAAAACACCAATCAATCAAGAACCAATAGAAGTAATTATTCCTGAAGAAACCAAAGGACAATTTTCTAAATCATCGGAAGAAAAATCAAAAAACGAAAATTATCCAAAAGAAGAAAAAAAATCTTTTATAAAACCGGCGCCCATTCCTAAAGATAAATTTGCGCCTGCAAGAATATTAAGCCCCTATGTGCCGCCACCGCTTAATCTCATTAAATCTTCTACGGAAAAACCGATGGCCGGCGATCTTCGCGCTAACGCCAATATCATTAAAAGGACTTTGGATAGCTTTGGCATACCCGTGGAAATGGGAGAAATAAATATCGGGCCTAAAGTAACCCGCTATACCCTCAAGCCCGCCGAAGGAGTAAAACTTTCTCGTATCACCGCTCTTAATCCAGACTTATCCCTCTCTTTAGCCGCGCACCCCATTAGGATTGAAGCCCCTATTCCCGGAAAATCTTTAGTAGGAATTGAGGTGCCTAATAAATCCTTTGCTACGGTCCGATTAGGTAGCTTAATCAACCATGAAGATTTTAAAAATTCGGGGCCTTTAGGATTTGTTTTAGGCCGAGATGTTAATGGCCAACCAATAATGGCCGACGTTGGAAAAATGCCCCACTTATTAGTAGCCGGCGCAACTGGAAGCGGCAAAAGCGTCTTCATCCACGCTCTAATTACCTCCCTTCTTTATAAAAATTCTCCAGACGTCTTGCGACTTATAATGATTGATCCCAAACGGGTTGAACTTTCTACTTATAATAATATTCCCCACTTAATCACGCCGGTCATTACCGAAGGAAAAAAATCTATTAATGCTTTCCGTTGGGCAATTCAAGAAATGGAACGCCGCTACGAAGTTCTTTTAGAAGCTGGCAGCCGCGACATTAGCAGTTACAACGGCTCCCACGAAATGCCCTTACCCTACCTATTAATAGTAGTGGATGAACTAGCTGATTTAATGTCTGCTCACGGACGAGAAATTGAAAGCTCGATTGTCCGATTGGCGCAAATGGCCCGCGCCACCGGAATCCATCTGGTTCTTTCTACCCAAAGACCATCCGTAGAAATTATCACCGGACTTATTAAGGCCAACATCACCTGCCGAGTCGCCCTTCAAGTGGCCAGCCAAATAGATTCTCGAACCATCCTAGATATGGCGGGGGCGGAAAAACTTTTAGGCGGCGGCGATATGCTGTTTATTTCTTCCGAATTTTCCAAACCAAAAAGAATTCAGGGCGCCTATATCTCCGAAGAGGAAATTAATGCGGTTACGAATTTTATTAAAAATAATTCAGCTAATAAAGAGCTGGCAGAAAAAAATAATGAAGAGGTTAACCTGGACTTCCAACAAATAACTAGCGGAGATTTTGGAGATAGCAATAGCAACGAAGAAGATGAGATGTACGATGAAGCAATCAATACGGTAAGAGAAGCCAAAAAAGCTTCCGCGTCGCTTTTGCAAAGGCGATTAAAAATAGGTTATGCTAGAGCTGCTCGTCTTTTAGATATTATGGAAGCCAACGGCGCCATTGGGCCAGGAGACGGAGCAAAACCCAGAGAAGTTTTCTTAGAAGAAGAACAAATTTAGTTAAATTGAAACTATAAAAACTATGGATCCCGTTAGAGACAACTAAAATAATGAATACACATAATATAATCCAAGATACTAAAACGTCGGTGGTTCTTAAAATGGCCGAGTTACGGTCGCCTTTGGCGACCTATCTCTAACGGGATGGATGAACAAAAACCTATCAACGAAACCCTTAAAGAAGCCATGGAAATAAAAGGCTTGCCTATAGCCAGGCTTCAGCAGCTTACCGATATACCGGAACGTTATCTAGAAACTATTTTTAAGGGCGACCTTAAAAAAATGCCAGCCGCCCCCTATGTCCGAGGTTATCTTTATAAGCTTTCGGAAATTCTAGGACTGAATGGAGAAGAATTATGGCAACGATATAAACAGGAAGCGGAAATATTCAGCTCTGGCGCCAAAGACCGCCTCCCAGAAAATCGTTTTGCTATTAAAACTATTCCCAGAAAATGGGCAGTCGGAGGAATTATCGGCGTGGTTATCTTAATCTACTTAGGAATCAATGCCGGAAGATTATTAGGCAAACCCCCGCTAACCATTAATCTCCCCATCGCCGATATTTCCCTAACCAACAGGCCCGAGACCCTGATTTCCGGAACTATAAATCCCGATGATATTCTTAAGATTAATGGCCAAGAAATAATTGCGGACAAAGAAGGATCGTTTGAAAAAAACTATATTTTACAGCTAGGAATTAATAATTTTGAAATCTCCGTCAAAAGATTTCTAGGCCGAGAAACCAAAGTCGTAAAACAAATCATTTATCAATCCGCTCAAAACATAAAAAATTAAGAAATTGTCTCAAATAATATGACTACTCACAACAAAAAGGAAGAGGATCCAAAAAAAGATTTTAATCAATTACTAGAAACCTTAAAAGAAAAATTCGGTGAGGGCGCCATAATGACTTTGGGCGACGCAAAGAAAGTTGATATCGCCGCTATTTCCACCGGGTCTTTTTCTTTAGATATAGCCCTAGGAACTGGCGGACTGCCCAGAGGAAGAATAGTAGAAATATTCGGCCCCGAATCTTCTGGTAAAACTACGCTAGCCCTCAACGTTGTCGCTCAAGCTCAAAAAGCCGGTGGCAAAGCGGCGTTTATAGACGCTGAACATGCGCTAGACCCAGAATACGCCGGAAAATTAGGAGTGCGAATCAAAGAACTGCTTATTTCCCAGCCAGACAGCGGAGAAGAAGCGTTAAATATCCTAGAAAGCTTGGTCCGCTCTGCTATGATTGATGTTATTGTTGTAGACTCTGTAGCCGCCCTTACTCCCAAAGCGGAAATTGAAGGGGAAATGGGCGCTCAATTCATCGGACTCCAAGCCAGAATGATGTCCCAAGCCCTGAGAAAATTAACTGCCATTGCGGCAAAATCCAATACCTTAATAATTTTCATCAACCAACTCCGAGAAAAAATTGGCATTATGTTTGGCAATCCAGAAACTACTCCCGGCGGCCGCGCCCTTAAATTCTATTCTTCGGTCAGAATTGATATCCGCCGCATAGCGCAAGTCAAAAAAGGAGAAGAAGTAGTAGGAAACCGCGTCAAAGCAAAAATAGTTAAAAATAAAGTGGCGCCGCCATTCCGATTGGCAGAATTTGATATTATGTTCGGCGAAGGAATTTCTTACGAAGGCGATGTACTCAATACCGCTTTAAAATATGGCGTGGTCACTAAATCCGGCGCCAGCTATAGCTTTGGCGGCGAAAAATTAGGAGTAGGAATGGAAAACGTAAAAGCTAAACTTAAAGAAGACAAAAAACTGCTTAAAGAATTAGAAAAGAAATCTCTAGCGGCATCTAAAACACCGACCACCTAAACCAACATCTTCACCAACTTCGCCACTTTTTCTGGATCGTGCCTTAACAAACCACTGCGCCTAATTAAGCTGGCCACGATTGGAACCGGCTTTTTAGGAAGATTTTCTAAATCTGCATTTACAAATTCTGATTTTTCTTCCGCGTACGGCCTTAAACGATTCGGGGTTGGCTTAGTTTTATTAATAGCCACAAAATCCACTATTCTCTTACCCAAGTAATTCTCAACCACGCTCAAAAAATCCGAGGCCTGAAAACTATGAGTTTCTCCAAACTTCGTCATAGTGTTCACAAAATAAATTACTTTCCCGCGAGTTTTCCACAAAGCATCTTTCATCCCGCCCACTAAAAGATTAGGGACTAAACTAGTATACAAATCCCCTGGCCCGATAATCACTGCGTCAGCCCCCAAAATTGCTTTACGGGCATCCGGATTAATAGAAACTGCTGGACGTAACCAAACTTTCTTAATTTTCAGAAATCCATCGTGCCTCGGTATATCAATATTGGTTTCTCCTTTAACTAAAGATCCGTCTTCAAGTTCTGCCATTAAATAAGTAGTTTTTAAAGTCACCGGAAGAATTTTGCCCTTAACTTGTAAAATCTTTCCAACCTCATCAATCGCCTTATCAAAACTGCCCGTAATGCGCTCTAAAGCGGTAATAATTAAATTACCCAGGCTGTGGCCCGAAAGCCCCTTGCCTTCTTTAAAACGATAATTAAAAAGCTCGGATAAAGTTTTATTATCCGAACTAGAAAGCGCCACAATCGCCCGCCGGACATCTCCCGGTGGCAAAATACCAAATTCCTCCCGCAAAATTCCAGTGGAGCCGCCATCATCCGCCATCGTCACTACCGCAGTCAGATTATTAAAATATTTTTTTAATCCGGTCAAGACAGTAAAAACCCCTGTCCCGCCGCCAATCACAACAATTTTTTTATCACTTTTCATATCATTCACGATTACTATTATTATAACAATGAAAAACCCTCCAACGTTACCGTCAGAGGGCTAATAAAGCCTATCTTCTCCCCAACTGCCACCACGCTGGGTATAAATAATCTTGCGAATTCTAAATTTAACGATAAAAGGAAAACAAATCTCACAAGGGCGAGCCAAAAAAATATTTCCGTTATGCTTCTTACATCCAGCCACTACAATGGTAGCCCCCGCTAAACGCCGACGATTAACTAAGCGTTCACCCCCAATCCCAAGTGCATGGCGTTCAGCGCAAACACTAATCAAGCCCTGCTCACCTCGCGCCAGCCAATGATTCCATCCCCAAGAAAAAATTCCATACTTATCAAAAATTACTGCGCCTACATTAAAAGTCTTAAGATCTGACCTTAAGGCTAAACCTAAAGCAACATCCCGCGGATCATTATGGGTATTCAACCACCACCTCCCTAAATCAAAACTGCGTTTTGATCGGGCGAACAATTTGTGTAATAAATTGTTTTAGCCTTTCATCATTTAAAAATTACTGGCACTATTTTAACATTACTTTTAAAATAAAGCAAGTAGTACTGGTAACCGAAGCCAATTCCTGAGAAGAGCATCCGGAGGCGCGTTTTGATAGGTTTATTCGTTATAATAGTTTTTTAAACGAATAAAAAACGCGCCGAGGACTGAGAGGGCTTTTGCCGCTGGAGCAAAAGAACCTCGTTTCTTTGAAGGAGTTGGCTTCGGATATTACCAAAAATCTTATCTGCAATTTACTCCTTCGCCTTCTCCATCTCCTCTTTTAATTCCCGAATCCGATCCTTAATCATTGCCGCCCGATGAAATTCTTCCGCCTTAGCTGATAATTGCATTTGTTCTTCCAATGTTTTAATCATCTTTTTATATTCCTCTTTAGTAATAAAGAGTTTTTCTTTGTCTTCCAATCTTTCTCTAATCTCTTCGTCTTCTTGCCGAGAAAGCTGATCTACCCTGCCGCTTCTCTGCCAATCAAATCCTGTATATAAAATATCCCTGTATAACTCTTCCGCTTTTTGTTTCTCTTCTGCCGTAGAAGACGAGGCTCCCAAAACAACTGTCTTCAGCTCAAAAGCGCCCCGCTCTATCATTTCCAAGCTCCACCAAGGCCGCGCCGAAGCCCACCAATATTGATCAGAGTGTAACGATTGATCTAAAAGCTCTCGAATATTTTTATCTTGAGAACTTCTTCCAACAATTTGAATCGCTAAATCCGTAAGTTCCCACTGTTTTTTCTGAATAATATTTTCATCATTCTTCCAACGAGCATACGGCTTATTCTCTTTCATATCCTTTTTGGTGACTGCCCAAGTAGAGTCCCTCGGCTCAATTTCTTCAATTTTAGTAAAACGGATTAATAAATCGCTGATTTTCACTGATTGAAAATCTTTGATTTTCATAAGATCAAAAAGCAATTCTTCCAAACCAGGCCGATGGTGACCGAAAGTTTCTCCGTCCATAGCCGTCACTACATATTCATTTTTTGCCAAACGATCTTCTAAATAACGCAATACGGTTGGCGCTGTCCCAACTTGAGCGGACAAAACTGTAAAAGAAAGATTGCGTTCTCGAAAAAAAACATAAAAGTCTTCTAAGCCCTTAATTTTATAAAGCGTATCAGGAGACAATTTTTTGCCAGCCGGAAAAGCCAGCTCATCAATAACCATCCATTTATATCCAAGCTTAGCCACCACTTCTACCACTTTTCTTGAATAAGCCATCTCTGGAGCAAAAAAACCCCCTTGTTTCCAATCCGGCCCAAAATATTTTTTTAAAGTTTCTTCATTTAATAAAATCTGCCGCTCAATTTCACTTTCTGGCAAAAGCGGAAGAAAAGTATGATATTTAGCGCTGCCCGTAATTTCAATATTGCCGGCCTCCACCATTTTTTTAATAGCCGCCAGCACATCTTTACCGCCATATTTATCTAATAACTCGCAAAGAATGCCGTTAATATTAAGAGTCAATTTCGTCTCGGGAATCGTCAAAAGCCCGGAGAAAACTTTCCGGTATGATTCATTAGTAATCCGCCTCACCCAAAGTTCTTTTTGAGTCGGTGGTTGATAAATATGAAGGAAATTAGCCCAAATCATCCCGTTAGAGACAGGAAGCGCTTTAATCTAGTGTTAAGATAACGCTTACCCATACCCGATTTTAAATATCTTTCTCTCAACTTTGCATCTTCGTCATTATAACAAGCTTCGTAATAAATAATTTCCCAGGGACCACGATTTTTTGTGAATCCATGAAGATTTAAATTATGCTCCTTAAAGCGCTTCCGTAGATCGGCCGTATAACCTGTATACCACCGATGATTCTTTTTACTACGAATAACGTAAACATAAAACATGATTGTCTCTAACGGGACTATTCTTCTACCCTCTTAACTAATTTTGCCGAGATCTCAAATAACTTTGCGTATTCTACCGCAGAATATTTCCAAGAAAAATCTTTTTCCATAGCCCGACCTTGAATCCCACGCCAAACTTTCGGATTACGGAAGCTTTCAAAAGCTCGGGTCATAGCCATCACTAAAGACAGAGAATCAAAACTTTCAAAAACAAATCCGGTGCCAGTATTTTTTTCCGGATTATAATCTTCCACAGTATCCGCTAAACCTCCAGTTTTTCGCACTAAAGGCACGGCGCCGTAACGCATTGCCTCCATCTGTGAAAGACCACAAGGCTCAAATTTTGATGGTACTAAAATTAAATCTGCTCCGGCATAAATTAGATGCGGCAGATTAGCATCAAAAACTAAATTAGCTGCTACCTTACCCGGAAATCTTTTTTCTAAATCTTGAAAATAACTCATATATTTTCCGTCACCTATCCCCAACACCACAAACTGCAGCGGCAATTCTTTTAATAAGGCATCGATAACGGAAAATAATAAATCTAAACCCTTTTGTTCGGTTAATCTAGAAACTAGGGCCACTAAAAATTTATCTTTTTCTTGCGGCAACCCAAAACGCGATTGCACTTCGACCTTATTCATGGCCCGCCGCTCTAAAGAACCAGAATTAAACTGCATCTTTAAATTAGTATTGGTTTCTGCGTTAAAAACCTTATAATCAATTGCGTTAATTACTCCGTAAACTCGGGAACGACGCTCGCGCAGTAACCCATCCAACAATTCCCCAAATTCTTCGGTCATAATTTCTTTGGCATAGGTTGGAGAAACGGTATTAATCAAATCCGCGTACATAATGCCCCTTCTCATGCCATTTAATTGTAAAAGCCGCGGATCAAAAAAAGATGGAATAGCCGCTTGGCCAGCATCATAATCTGTTTCAGAAACAAAACGATGATTAAACATTCCTTGATAATAAAGATTGTGGATGGAAAAAACCGTAGCAATAGAATTTAAACGAGGGTCGTCTTTGTAAACAGTTTTTAGATAATTCGGCAAAAATCCAGTTTGCCAATCAGCCGATACAATAACGTCTGGTTTCCATTCGGAACGGCGCAAAAATTCTAAAATGCCGCGGCTTAATAATGTCCAACGAACTGCATCATCGGCATAACCGTAAATATTCGCTCTTTGTTCGTAATACTCTAAATTCTCCAAAAAATAGGTAGTCACCGGCGAACGCGGCAACTGTCCTGCGGCATACTTGCGCACATTACAAATCAAATACTCCGGCTGACCCGCTTCTTTAGCGTCAGTCGGCACCTGTAAGCCCTCATACTCCATATCTAACTTAAATTGATGGGGGTCAATTCCCGCATAACGCGGAATCATCACTCGCGCGTCATAGCCAAGTTTTTCTAAAGCCCGAGGCAAAGAAAACATCACCTCGCCTAAACCGCCGGCCTTTGCAAAAGGCGCGGCCTCCGTAGCTACAAATAAAATTTTATTCACTCCCTTTTTCTTAAAAAAATCTAGAACCATTTTATTATTATATCCTATTCAAACGATTTATGGCGCTCTTCTTTGGCTAAAGATTTTTCAATCTTCTTAGAAAATAGTTTTCGTATCATATACTCTCCGCCAACAAAAATTATTAACAATCCAATAATTAAGTATTCAAAATGGCGCAACAGCGATCGTAAACCACTCTCGCCTACCACATAACCGAAGCCGTAACCAAACGCGGTGTTAATCCCAACCCAAATAAAAGCGGCCAGTAAATGAATCCGAATAAACTTTTTAAATTCAAATTTATGCCAGCCGGCAATTACGGGCGTCAGCCGATTAACATAGTGAATAAACTTTGAATAAATGGCCATCTGATAATAACGTTTCAAAAAATTCTCTTCCAACCACTCTTGATAATGACTAAGCCGAATCTTAAAAAAGAAATTCAATATGGAGCTCCTTTCCAGGGCGTGCCCAACCCAATACCAAAAAATATCTCCCAAAACTACTCCCAAAAAAGCCGTTGCCACCAACAATCCCCAATCAAGATGCCCTTGCCACGCAAAAATTGCGGCGGTCAAAAAAATTACCTCGCCCTCAACAAACATGCCCAAAAATATAATCAGATATGCCCAAAAAAGATTATTAAGGACAAATTGTTCTAAACCAGACATTAAAATAAATTATAACCCGAATTAAATGCGGGCGCCTAACGGGAATCGGACCCGTATGACCGCTGCCACAGAGCGGAGCTTTACCATTAAGCTATAGGCGCCATATCCTTGCGATATTATTCCTTAAATCAGAATCGCAGTCAACGCGTGAAAAATAAAATACTGCGTTCTACTGTCCAGTCCACCAATTAGGAATACAGCCATTCCAACTTATATGAGTATAGGCGGAATCGGGAGTCTCGTCTTTGACCCTATCAATATTTCTTGAATCCAGCCCAATATTATAAGCGTTGCCGGTTTTCAAACCGCAAGAAGCGCGAAAACTGCCTCCGGAATTTATTACTTTATTATTATAAATTTCCAAATCATGGGCGTCATCTATAATAAATCCCTGTTGCGCGTTTTTTATTATATTGTCATGAAACGATCCTCCCTGATTAAGCTCCACCAATTTTTGTCCGGTCCAAACGTCATTGCCTATATACAAACCAAACCCGCACCGCTTATTATCACCGCAATCAATTTCATTATTGGAAATATCTGATCCAGTTCTATATCCGGAAAGAGCCTGCTGGCCCCAATTATGGAACATCAAAGCCGCGAAAGAACTGCCCTGAAAAGTTCCAGTATGCTTGATGATGTTTTTTTGTATTTTGCAACTAAGGCAAGTGCCGACAATCAATTGGACATCCGTATTATCAATCAATTCATTTTCTTTTATCACCGAATTTTCCCCATCACCGAACGTCAAACCGTCAGACCATAACCCCTGTTTATTATGGACACCGTTAAAAACAAAACTGTTCTTCTCAATGGTGAAATTATTCACATATTCCCCCTTATTGCCAATAACATTGCCCGTTCCAAGCGCAGTTCCGCAAAGCGCGTTCTTAAATACACTATTAGTAACTTTACAATTTTCCAGACATCGAAAATTAGAAACCATGCCGTATTGATTTGCCCCTTTCTCACCGCTGGTGCATGCAACGGCCCCAGCTTTACCGGCTCTTCCAAGTTTATTGCCATTAAGAACAATATGATCCAGTGCAATATCATTGCTTTTAACCAACAAAACCCCCTGTTTATCAATAAAATCCGGCGAAGCAATTATCTCCGCGCAACTGGGATCATTATTATAATTGCATTTAGCATCAGCTTCGCTTTGCCCGGCAGTTTTTAAAGTTAATGAGTTTGTAATTTTAATCTGATGTGCAACGTAATACTTGCCCGCTGGCAATTCCAAAATTCCGCCCGCAATCGTACTATCTATACATCTCTGGATAACAGATGAGGCATCCTTAGCTGTTCCATTAAAATCTTTTAATGCTTTACAAGTTTGAAAATCAGATGACGGAGGCGGCGTTGGCGGCTGATACAAACAAATTACGGTTTCTGAAGAAGGCTTAACCACGCCCCCCTCGCATTGTCCTGTTTTTGTCCAGGTTATTGTTTGCTGACCGGTTGAAGGGCATTGAGACGGAGACTTAACCGCGCTCCAATCTTGCTCCACGCATAAAGGTTTCGACACCGGAGCGTTAGACCATTTCTTGTTATTTAAATTACAAAACCAGGAACCAACTTGTTGATTATTGACTAATTTTACGGCAAAAGCCGGATCGCTTAATTCCCAACCGCATTCATATAATTTATTAGTGTAACAAAGAAAACGGGTGTCTCCGTCGGATAGACCTACCACATTGTGGGTGCCAGTAAAAACCTTGCCCCACTTCTCAACTCTGCAATTTAATGATGGAAGCAAGCTGGATGAACCAAAAACTTCTTTTATATTTTTTAAATATCTAACCCCATAAACATCCGAAGGCTCCAGAATCCCGCTTTCGCCCCATTCATTCCAAGCATACATAACTAATCCTAGAGTATTGGCATTTCCGTCCACATAATTCTTGACATCGATTAAATGTTGCTTAAATAAATCTTCGGTTATGCCAACATTATATATATCCTCATTGGGGCTAGCCGGAGCTCCTGGCCCGCGCAATCCTCCAACTCCAAACCAAGGCCGCCTATCAAAACCTACCGAAGCGCAAGGAATATTAGTAAAATCTTTAATATTTTCGGTGTTGCTCCTCCAATTAGATATAGTAGTGGAGTACTGCTCGCCCCCAACTCTTGGCGCGTGCTGGAAGCAGAAAAATCCATTCAAATCCAATTTATCTTTTGCGTAAGTAAGGTCGGATTTTTTATGCTGATCCGTGGAAATTCCAAAAATCATCGGGTCTTTGCCAGTTTTGTTCTTAATCGCAGTTCTTAAGGCATCTAAGGCCTGTCGGTGCAAATCAGCATCGTTAAAACCAATCTCAAAGTCAAAAATAATGGGCCGCCCATCTTTCGTCTTTAAATAAGCAGCGTCGGTAATATAATTGTTCACCATAAAGGGAATAACTTTATTTTTCCATTCCTCAAGAGTCATCGGCTTACTGCCCAACTTAATCGGAGCAAGAGCGAATTTAATCTGATTTTTAAACGGCGAAGTGGTTAGCCGATGCAAAGGAGTGGAAACCCCGGATTCCGCGGATTTATCAGTATCCCAATACCAATAGGCCGCAAAATAATCAATGCCGTATTTTGACGCTTGCTGTATGTGCTGATCAACAATATTTTGATCGAGCTGGTTATAAAAACCAAGCTGGGGCCGAAGATAAGAGTAGTCCGTTTTTAAATTCCAAGGGTCTTTTCCTTCCGCATGATCTCGCACTCCTGCCCAAACATCCTTTCGGCCATAGGTTTTCTCCGCCCAAGGAATATGCACGTCATTTTCCGGACTCCAAGCGGTAAAATACCAAGCGCCGATTAAATAATTCGGAGTCAAATCACTTACGGGCGGAAGAACTATGGGAGGAGGGACTACGGGCGGAGGAACTACCGGAGGAACCACTGATTTAAGAAAATCAGAAAATCTTGCTTCAAATTCTGGAGTAATAATAAACCTTTTAGCTACTTCATTGCGAGTCTGCCCAAGTTTAATTTGATTTAGCCAATAATTCAGATCATTCTGCGTCCCCTCTCTTTTCAATAAATTTTGGTAAAGAAAAACGATAAATTGCTGATTAGATAAAGAACTGATTTTATTTTTAGTTTGATATTCATTAGATCGATACAAAGCAAAAAGAAAATCTTTCCGAGAAAGCTGTTTCTTATCCAATAAACCCTTCCAAAACGCAAAACCAGCCGGATCAGAATTCCTTTTTAAAAAATATTGGTAGCCGGAATTAACAAAAGTTCCGGTATCCACCTCATTAAAAATAGCTCCGTAAGTAACTGGGGGTTTTAAATTACTAACAATCAAAATCGCCGTAGTTACCGTAACAACGCCAGCTACTATATGTTTCCAGTGCGTACCTAGCATATAACTATTATAACTAATTTTGCCCTCGAGAGGAATCGAACCTCTATTGCAAGATCCGCAATCTCGCGTCCTGTCCATTGAACGACGAGGGC
>MHJF01000020.1 GCA_001818675.1 Candidatus Harrisonbacteria bacterium RIFCSPHIGHO2_02_FULL_40_20
GACAAAAACGGCATGAGGAGAAAACGTAATTATAAAAGAGAGCGCAAACCGGATTTAAAATACCGCAACGTTTCTATTGGACGATTAATAAATTATTTAATGGAAAGCGGTAAAAAAACTACCGCCGAAAGAATCATCTATGACGCCTTTGAAATAATCAGCAAGGTTTCTAAACAAGATCCGGCGATGATTTTTGAAAAGGCTTTAGCGAATGCTTCGCCTACCGTAGAAGTAGTTTCTCGACGTATTGGCGGCGCCAACTATCAAGTTCCTAGAGAAGTGCGAACAGGAAGAAAATTCATGCTGGCGGCAAACTGGATTATTACTGCGGCTCGCTCAAAAAAAGGAAAGCCAATGGCAGAAAAATTAGCTGAAGAATTACTCGCGGCATCAAATAATGAGGGCACCGCTATTAAAAAGAAACAAGATACTCATAGAATGGCAGAAGCTAACCGGGCATTTGCGCACTTCGCCTGGTGAATTTGAGCGACTAGCAACTAGTGCCTAGCGATTAGTAATTTTACTAGTAGCTAGTGGCTAGTGGCTAACTACTAGCCATGAGACAATATCCTTTAGAAAAAGTTAGAGATTTTGGCGTCATTGCCCATATTGACGCAGGTAAAACTACCGTTAGCGAACGGATACTTTTTTATACCGGCGTTTCTCATAAAATCGGAGAAGTCCATGAAGGCACAACAATTATGGACTGGATGGAACAAGAACGGGAACGAGGCATTACGATTACCGCCGCCGCCACTACCTGTTTCTGGATTCCTACGGATAGCAAAAGCGATAAAACAAAAGAATATCGCTTTAATTTAATTGATACTCCCGGCCACATTGATTTTACGGTAGAGGTAAAACGGTCTCTTCGCGTTTTAGACGGCGCGGTTGTAGTTTTTGATGGGGTGGCTGGAGTAGAACCGCAATCTGAAACTAACTGGAGATACGCGGATGATTATAAAGTGCCTCGAATTTGTTTTATTAATAAATTAGATCGTACCGGAGCTAATTTTGAAGCAGATGTTCTTTCTATCCAAGAACGGCTTAATCCTAACGCCATACCCATTCAATTACCTATTGGCATTGAAAATACTTTTGAGGGGGTTGTGGATTTATTAAAAATGAAATCCTACCGTTTTGAGGGAGATAAAGGAGAAAGAATTGTGGAAGGCGAAATACCCGAAAACTTGCTCGCCGAAAGCCAAAAACGGCACAGCCAATTAGTAGAAAAAATAGTGGAGCAAGACGATAAACTAATGGCTGACTATTTAGAAGGCAAAGAACCTCCTATTGCTGAATTAAAACGCATTTTAAGGCAAGCCAGCCTTAAAACTGCAATCATACCCATTCTTTGTGGGTCAGCTTTAAAAAATAAAGGCGTTCAATTGGTGCTAGACGCAGTGGTGGAATATTTACCCTCTCCATTAGACCTTCCTCCAACGAAAGCAATCAATCCAGAAACTGGAGCGGAAATATTACGCTATCCAAAAGATGAAGAGCCTTTTGCGGCTTTAGCTTTTAAAATTGCCGCTGATCCTTTCGTAGGGTCATTAACTTTTTTCCGAGTTTATTCGGGAGTGCTGAAACGAGGTAGTTATATTATGAATGCCACCAAGGGTTTTCAAGAACGGGTCGGAAGAATTGTTCGGCTTCATGCCAACCAAAGAGAAGAAACCGAAGAAGTGCCGGCAGGGGATATCGGCGCCATTGTCGGGCTCAAAAATACTACTACTGGAGATACTTTATGCGATCCCGAGCATCCACTTATACTGGAAAAAATTATCTTTCCGGAACCGGTTATTTCTCTTAGAATTGAACCGAAAACTAAAGCAGATCAAGAAAAAATGGGCATTGCTTTACGTAAATTAGGAGAAGAAGACCCAACTTTTGTGGTCAGCGGAGATTTTGAAACCGGAGAAACAATTATTTCCGGCATGGGCGAACTACATTTAGAAATTATTGTAGAGAGAATGAAGCGTGAATTTAAAGTAGAAGCTAATGTCGGCCGGCCACAAGTAGCCTACAAAGAAACTATTGAGGGTACTGGCGATGCTGAAGGAAAATATATTCGCCAATCTGGAGGTCGAGGACAGTACGGCCATGTTTGGATCAAAGTTGAGCCAATGGAACGCGGCAAAGGCTTTGAATTTGTGAATGCCATTAAAGGTGGCACCATTCCTCAAGAATTTATTCCGGCTGTTGAAAAAGGCATTAAAGAAGCTATGAGTAAGGGTATTGTTGCCGGATATCCTTTTATAGACACTAAAGTTGAACTTTATGACGGATCTTTCCACGAAGTTGACTCCTCAGAGGCAGCTTTCAAAATTGCCGGATCTATCGCGTTTCAAGCAGCAGTAAAAAAAGCTAAGCCAATTATTCTTGAACCAATAATGAAAATTCAGGTCTTGGCTCCAGCCGAATTTCTTGGTGATATTACCGGAGACTTAAATTCTAAACGTGGCAAAATCGAAGCCATTAATGACAGGCTGAACATCAAAATTATTGATGTCAAAGTTCCATTATCAGAAATGTTTGGCTACGCCACCAATCTAAGATCAATGACTCAAGGACGAGGTTCTTTTAATATGGAATTCCATAATTATGAAAAGGTACCCAACAACGTTGCCCAACTGATTATTGAAGGTAAAAAATAGGCCTAATGAGCCTATTTGACAAGAACAAAGGTTTATTGATAATATCGTTATATTATAAAAAATTAATAAAAACGTCGATTTTAGTAAGATTTATTAAATAATAAATATGGCAGAAAAAGCAAAATTTGAGCGTACAAAACCTCACGTAAACGTCGGCACTATTGGTCACGTTGACCATGGTAAAACAACTTTAACCGCTGCTTTAACGCACATTCTATTCTTAAAAGGATTGGCGTCAAAAGAAGAAAAAGTTGGTGATATTGATAATGCTCCGGAAGAAAAAGCTCGTGGTATTACGATTGCGTTACACCATTCAGAATATGAATCAGAAAAACGCCACTACGCGCACATTGACGCTCCGGGACACGCCGACTATATCAAAAACATGATTACTGGCGCGGCTCAGATGGACGGCGCTGTCTTAGTCGTTTCCGCGGCTGACGGGCCAATGCCTCAAACTCGCGAGCATATTTTATTAGCCCGCCAAGTTGGCGTTCCAGCCATTGTCGTCTTTTTAAATAAAGTAGACGCAGTAGATGATCCAGAATTAGTTGATTTGGTAGAGACTGAAGTCCGCGAACTCTTAAAGAAATATAATTTCCCCGGTGACCAGACTCCGGTTATTCGCGGTTCAGCCTTAAAAGCTTTAGAAGCCAAATCCGCTGATGATCCGGCCGCTAAACCAATTTTGGATTTAGTTAAAGCTTTGGATGAATTTATTCCTGATCCGATTCGCGACACTAGCAAACCGTTTTTAATGCCGATTGAAGATATTTTCTCCATTGAGGGGCGCGGCACCGTGGTCACCGGAAGAGCCGAAAGGGGAATGATCAAAGTTAATGAGGAAGTGGAAATCGTTGGCTTAAAACCTACTGTTAAAACTGTTGTTACCGGCATTGAAATGTTCAACAAGCTTTTGGATGAAGGCAGGGCGGGCGACAACGTTGGTATTTTGCTTCGCGGCCTTAAAAAAGAAGATGTAGAGCGCGGCCAAGTCATTGTTAAGCCGGGTAGCGTGACGCCGCACACCGAATTTGAATCTGAAGTTTATATTCTTAGCAAAGAAGAAGGCGGAAGACACACTCCTTTCTTTAAAGGGTACAAACCGCAATTTTATATCCGAACCACTGACGTCACCGGAGAAATTATTTTGCCGGCAGGAACCGAAATGGTGATGCCCGGAGATACTGTGAATATCACAGTAAAACTTATTGCGCCTGTAGCTTTAGAAGAAAAACAGCGTTTTGCTATCCGCGAAGGGGGTAAAACTGTTGGCGCTGGCGTTGTGATTAAAATTCTAAAGTAAAAGGTAAATAGCCCATGGCTACTAAAAAAGCGCAGGCAGAAGAAAAAGATAGGCTAAGATTAAGAATCAAGGCCTATGATCATAAGCTGATTGATAATTCCTGTAAGCAAATCATTGACTCCGCTAAACGGCACGATGCCGAAATAGTTGGGCCAATTCCTTTGCCTACAGAAATAAAAAAATATACCGTTAATCGGTCAACCTTTGTCCACAAAGACGCCAGAGAACAATTTGAATTACGAGTTCATAAACGATTAATTGATATCTTGAATCCTAATCAAGAAATCATTGAATCGCTCTCAAAATTGAAT
The DNA here is from genome assembly GCA_001818675.1 of Candidatus Harrisonbacteria bacterium RIFCSPHIGHO2_02_FULL_40_20. Lineage (GTDB taxonomy): Bacteria > Patescibacteriota > Minisyncoccia > UBA6257 > WO2-44-18 > 2-02-FULL-40-20. The sequence continues at coordinate 4,275 of MHJF01000020.1, forward strand.
TTGCCTGCGGGGGTTGATATTGAAATCAAAATGGTATAGAATATTACCCAACGAGGCTTTAGCTAAAACAACCGAGGCTAACCTCTCGGTTGTTTTAATTTTTATGAAAGCTACTGGAAAAAAATTAAAAATGACCCAGATCTTCAAAAATAATGAAGCTCTGGCCATCACTCCAATCAAACTTGAAACTGGGGATTTTTCTACGTTTAAAGAAGGAGAAAAAGTTAAGATTAGCGGAAAAACTAAAGGGCACGGCTTTGAAGGCGTGGTCAAAAGGCATGGATTTCACGGCGGACCAAAAAGCCACGGCCAAAAAAACCGCCTAAGAGCGCCTGGTTCTATCGGCAACACAAGCCCTCAAAGAGTTTTACCCGGACGGAAAATGGCCGGCCATATGGGAACAGTTCGAGTGACAATAAAAAATATTAAGATTGTCGGCCTAGATGCTGAAAAAAATATTTTGATGCTTAATGGCGCGGTGCCAGGCACTATCAATAGCAAGGTAGAAATCAGAAAATAAATTTATGAAGGCCAAGGTATACAACCTAAAAGGTGAAGTGGTGAAAGAAACGGAATTGAGTGACGTTATTTTTTTACATCCTTGGAATTCCGATCTTGTCTATCAGGCCCTTCGCATTCAAACTGCTAATCGCCGCCATCCTCTCGCTCACGCTAAAAATAGAGCTGAGGTAAGCGGTGGCGGACGAAAACCCTGGAAACAAAAAGGAACTGGCCGAGCTAGGCAGGGATCTATCCGATCACCAATCTGGAAAGGCGGTGGCGTTACTCATGGGCCCACAAAAGAAAAAATATTTGCCAGAAAACTTAATAAAAAAATGTTGCGGGGGGCTATTCATAGCGTCTTAGCCAAACGTTTTAAATTAGATGAACTAAAAATCGTTGATTCTTTAGAGCTCCAAAGTTCAAAAACTAAAGAGATTTTTATGTCTCTTAAAAACTTTTTAAAAATTCCTAACGCCTTATTAATAACTGCTGCCGGGCATAAAAATATTCATTTGGCTTCTCGCAATATTCCTAAAGTAAAAGATATTCACGCTAGTTCCTTAAATGTGGAAGATTTATTAAAATATAAAAATGTTTTAATAGAAGAAAAGGCTTTATCGGAAATTCAATAAACTTATGCCAGTCAATAAATTTTTAATTAAAAATCCGATTATTACCGAAAAAGCTACTGATCTTAGTAAGATGGGTAAATATGTATTTTTAGTAGAAAAAAGCGCAACCGCTCCAGAAATTAAAAAAGCTTTGAAAGTAATTTATAAAGTTGACGCTATGAAGGTGCATATGATTAACACCCGGCCTAAACCCAAACAATGGATGCAAAGAAAATTATTTAATACCCTGCAAGCTGGATATAAAAAAGCCATCGTTACTCTAAAAACCGGCCAAAAATTGGATATTTTACCGCAATAAATATTATGATCCCGTTAGAGACAATCAAACTTTAAACATGTATTTAATTAATAAACAACAACTAGCGTTAGTCGACGTTAGGCGATCAATATACGGATGCGCTTTTTTAAGCGCATCCTGTCTCTAACGGGATGAAATCCTATAAACCCACAACTCCTTCTCGGAGACAAATGACTACGGTAGATTATTCCATTTTAACGGAATCTCAACCCTACAAAAAGCTGACGATGAAATTACAATCCCATGCGGGAAGAAATAACCGCGGAGTAATTACCATGCGCCATCAAGGAGGTGGCAATAGAAAGACTTACCGTATTATTGATTTTAAGCAAAATCAATTAGATACTCAGGCGAAAATTGAAACTCTAGAATATGATCCTTATAGATCTGCTTTTATAGCCAGAATTTTATATACCACTGGAGAACGCGCCTATATATTGGCCTATCACGGCGCTAAAGTAGGGGATACCATAGTTACCTCTTTAACCGCGCCCTTAAAACCCGGTAATCGTTTGCCTTTAAAAAATATTCCCATTGGTTATCAAGTCCATAATATTGAAACTCGAGTTGGCGGAGGCGGAAAAATATCCCGATCAGCAGGATCCTATGTGGAAATTCTAGCCCACGATGGGGGATGGACAGACTTAAGAATGGCCTCAAAAGAAATTCGCAGAGTTTCTTCCAGCGGCCTCGCTACCATTGGACAAGTTTCCAATCCTGATTATAATTTGGTAAACATTGGAAAAGCTGGGCGATCCAGATGGCTAGGCATTCGACCCACTGTTAGAGGAAGCGTTATGAACCCAGTTGATCATCCCTATGGTGGCGGTGAAGGCAGGCAACCCAGAGGCACTAAACGGCCAAAAACTATTTGGGGTAAAGTTACTGGCGGACATAAAACCAGAGGAAGAAAAAAATGGTCCAACAAATTAATCGTCAAAAGACGGCCAAAAATAAGATAATATGAGCAGATCATCCAAAAAAGGCCCATTCGTTGATCCAAAACTACTTAAAAAAATAGCTAAATTAAAGCCGGGCGATAAAACCGCTATTAAAACTTGGTCTCGAAGATCGGAAATCTCGCCAGAAATGGTTGGTTTCGTTTTTGCCGTTCATAATGGAAAAAATTTCATTGAGGTTTCTATTAAAGAAGAAATGGTGGGGCATCGCTTAGGAGAATTTTCTTTAACTAGAAAGTTCGTAAAGCACGGCGGGAAAATGCAAAGGGATTTAGAAATATCACAAGCTCAAACTGATGCGGATAAGGCTAAACAAGTCGCCACTCCAGCAATAGGCGCTAAAAAATAATTAACAATATGGCTACCACAGTTAACCAACAAATTGCAAAATTAAATGATCTTCATATAGCCCCGCGTAAAGTGCGGTTAATTGCTAATGTCATTAAAGGCTTGCGCACTCAAGAAGCCGAAGCTCAACTTTTGATGCAAAATCAAAGAGCCGCCCAGCCGATTTTAAAACTGCTTCGATCCGCGATAGCTAACGCAAAAAATAATAAAAAAATGGGTTTGGAAAATCTGATAGTTAAATCAGTCATTGTGAATCAAGGGGCAATGCTCAAAAGATTTTTACCAAGAGCGCAAGGGCGCGCGACCCCAATCCATAAAAAAATGAGTCACGTTACTCTAATTTTAGAAGAGACTTCCAATAAAGCCGCAAATCGTTTTATTATCACCAGCCCTGTTAAAAAATCTGGGAAGAAAAAAGCTAAAACAAAAACTCCTAAAGCCAAAGTTAATCAACCAGAAAGAGAAATAAAAAAGATATCGGAAAAACCCGGATTTTTCAAAAGATTATTTAATAGAAAAAGCGTTTAAGGGCTTGGTTAAAAAATTCAAGTCAAATGCGTAGAATTTTTCAATACCAAACCTTACCCCGCCATCTATGCGCGCGGAAAAAATATAAATCTATATGAATAAATTAAATACAAAAATCAATATCCAAAAAAGGTCTACGTGCTTAGAAGGCGGGGTGCTCAATTTTATAATTACTCACCCTGTTCGCAAATAAAATTGGCATGGGACAAAAAATTCAACCATTTGCATATCGTTTAGGTATTACTAAGGGCTGGTCTTCCCGCTGGTTTCCTATTAAAAAGAATTTTAAAAACCAGCTAGAAGAAGATGTTTTAATCAGAAAAATAATCCAAAAAAGAATCGCGGCGGCGGGAATAGTCCGAATTGATATTGAACGAGGAGCCAATAATGCTTATCGCATCTATATTAAAGCGGCCAAACCAGGTTTAATCATCGGCCGTGGCGGAAAAGGCATTGAAGAGCTCTCTAAAGCCATTGAAAATGAACTAAAAAAATTATTTCTTAAACGCGGTATGGCTCAACAAAAATTAGCCTTGAGCTTAAATGTGGAAGAATTAAAACGCACGGAAATTTCCGCTTTATATATGGGCCAAAGCATTGCTTGGGATCTAGAAAAAAGACTGCCCGCGCGAAGAGTAATGAAAAAATATATGGAATTAATAATGCAAAATAGAGACGTTAAAGGCGCGAAAATTAAACTTTCGGGTAGAATTGATGGGGCAGAAATCTCTAGACGAGAATCAATTTCTAGGGGCAGTTTGCCTTTAACAACTTTAAGAGCCGATATTGATTATGGAGAAGCTAGGGCGTTATGCAGTTATGGTTATGTCGGTATAAAGGTTTGGTTATATAAAGGAGAAATATTTAATAAAAACGCCTAACCTAACAAAATGCTTGTGCCAAAAAAGGTAAAACATAGAAAATGGATGAAGGGACGTTCTAAAAAACGCGTAATGGAAACACGCGGCACTACACTTGCTTTTGGAACCTTTGGACTTAAATCAGAGGGATCTACATGGATGAATTCCCGGCAAATTGAAGCAGCCAGAAAAACTATTACTAATTTTATGAAAAGGGAGGGTAAGCTTTGGATCAGAGTATTCCCTGATAAACCTATTACTCAACGGCCTCCGGAAGTAACGATGGGTGGCGGCAAAGGAGCCGTTGATCACTATGTCTTTCCAGTAAAACCCGGAAGGATTCTATTTGAAGTTGATGGGGTGCCTGAAACTACCGCTAGAGAAGCCTTAAGATTGGCGGGATTTAAATTACCAGTAAAAACTAGAATAATAGCCAAATAAGGGCGACCTTACCCCGCCCTCTATGCGCGGAGAACAAATATACAGCTATATGAATAAACTAAATATAAAAATAAATATCCAAAAAAGGTCTACTTACTTAGAGGGCGGGGTGCTCGGTTTTGTAGCTAAATTTTTCCCGCAACTTCCGCGAGAGAATCGAGCGAGAAGTTGGCGAGGATCCCGTTTTTCCCGAACTAAAAATATATACGTAATAAGAAATTATAAATTCGCGGAAGTACGGGATCGCGCACTCAAACCTCGCTTTGTTCGGGAGAGTGCGGTGACTTCGCTACAGACGAGCTCTAAAATTTAGACAAAAACGGCATGAAAAAACGGGAGTTTCAACAATTAAAATCCAAGCCAAAGGCAGAATTACTTTCTCAATTAACAGCGTTGCGTGAGAAATCTTGGGGACTAAAAAAAGATTTAGTGGCTGGCAAGGTTAAAAATGTTCGTGAAATTAGAGTAACCAAGAAAGATACCGCGAAAATTTTAACAATTTTAAATAACCAACATGAACCCCGTTAGAAATCTTGACTGAATAAATAAAGATTTAATAAAAAATATGAAAATTAATTTTACAAAACAAACCGCGAATACTTCCGTAATTTCTAACGGGGTGGAAAATAATCCTGAAAAAAAGATAAGTAAAAAACGCAAATTAAAAGGCGTGGTAGTTTCTGATAAAATGAACAAAACTCGCGTAGTGGCAGTAGATCATTTTAGAGTTCACGCTAAATATCTCAAACAATATAAACTCACTACAAAATTTAAAGCCCATGACGAAAATAATGAATACAAAACAGGAGATAATGTAGTGATTGAAGAAACTCGGCCGCTTTCTAAAGAAAAACGCTGGAGAATTATAAATAAAATCTAATTTCGATGATTCAAGAACGTTCTATAATTAAAGTCGCAGATAACTCGGGAGCTAAACTTATCCGTTGTTTTAGGGTTCTTGGCGGGAGCCGTAAAAGATATTCTCGTATTGGAGAAATTATTATTGCTTCTGTCCAAGTCGCGGAACCCAGAAAAGCCATTAAGAAAAAAGATATTGTTAAAGCGGTTATTGTCCGGCAACGCAATCCAATAAGAAGGCCGGACGGATCTTATTTAAGATTTGATGAAAATGCCGCGGTTATTATTGATGAAAAATTGGAACCGAAAGCTACCCGTATTTTCGGGCCAATTCCGCGAGAAATTAAAGATAAAGGTTTTGCAACTATATTTTCAATGGCGGAAGAAATAGTATAAGGGCAACCTTACCGAGCACATAAATTTTAAAACTATGAATAAGCAAAATACAATCAATTTACATACGGCAAGATTTCAAAAAAAGTCGTTTATTTGGATTTATGTGCTCGGTGCTCAATTTTATAATTACTCACCCTGTTCGCAAATAAAATTGGCATGAAATTACATAAAGGCGACACAGTAAAAATAATGATCGGCAAAGACCGCGACAAAACCGGCAAAATCACTAACGTTAGCCCTGCTGCCAACATGATTGTGATAGATGGCTTAAATGTATTCAAAAAACATCAACGGCCAAAAAAACAAGGAGAAAAAGGCGAAATGATCAACGTTTCCCGCCCCATGAATGCCAGCCGAGTAAGATTTTTATGTCCCAATTGTAAAAAACCAACCCGTTTAGGCTATCGCTTAGAAGGCGAAAAAGAGAATCAAAAGAAAAATAGATATTGCAAAAAGTGCCAAAATTTGGTATAAATGTAAGAATCTATTTTAAAATATGCAAAAAACTGTCAGCCCATATAGTCAAATAGAAAAAGTGGTGGTCAATACTGGATTAGGCCGTTTTTCTAGCAATCCAAATTTTGAAAAAACCCTTCCTGAAATTATCAATGAAATGGCAATCCTAACCGGGCAAAAGCCTTCACCGCGGCCATCCACCCAATCAATTTCTGGGTTTAAAATCAGGGCTGGCGCCATCATAGGATTAAAAACCACTTTACGGAAAAAAAGAATGGCGGATTTTCTTACGAGGGTTATCAAAATAGTTTTGCCTCGTATTCGTGACTTCCGTGGCTTGAACTTAAAAAATGTTGATCAAAAAGGCAATTTAAATATTGGCATAAAAGAGCATTCTGTTTTTC
>MHJF01000021.1 GCA_001818675.1 Candidatus Harrisonbacteria bacterium RIFCSPHIGHO2_02_FULL_40_20
CGCCCTCTAAGCACGTAGACCTTTCTCGGATATTAATTTTTGTATTTAGTTGATTCATATAGATTTATATTTGTTTCCCTATGCATAGAGGGCGGGGTTTCGCTCAAATCGCTATTTGAGCTCAACTTTTCTCTTGCCGCTGCCGGCGGTCTTACGGGTATTGCCGCGAACAGTGCGCGAATTAGTTTTTGTTCGCTGACCTCTGACCGGCAAATGCCGGCTGTGGCGAGCGCCTCGATAAGTCTGGGTTTCTTTTAATAAATTAATATTTTGTTTAATAATCTGACGCAATTCGCCTTCAACTTTATAATTTTTTTCTATAAAACTTTTAATGCGGTTAACTTCATCAGGGCTCAAATCCTTAGCCCTTCTCATATGATCAATTTTCGTGCCAACTAAAATCTTTCTAGCCAAAGACGACCCAACTCCATAAAGATAAGTAAGGGCTACGTCAATGTGTTTGTTGTCTGGAATGTTTACACCAATAATTCTCATATTTTAACCTTGTCGTTGTTTGTGTTTAGGAACTTTTTTGCAAATAACATAAACATACCGGCCCCTCCTAACCGTTTTACAATTCATACAAATTTTTTTTACCGAAGTTCTAACCTTCATCCCGTTAGAGGCAGATTGTCTTTAGACAATCATAACTCGGCCGTTTTAACGGCAATCGACTTTTATACCTAAAATCAAAAAATATTTCATAAATCATAGATTGATTGTCTCTAACGGGATTCATCCCAAATGATATTTAAAATCTCCTAGTTATTCTTCCTCGTTCGCCGTCAGGGCTTAATTCAAGTAAAACCCTATCGCCAGGAATGATTTTAATATAATGCATGCGCATCTTTCCTGATAAATGCGCAAGAACTGTTTTTTCACTTCCGTCTAATTGAACTCGAAACATTGTTGAGGGCAAATTCTCTATCACAATTGCTTCAACACGCTTTACTGTCTGATCATTCATTTAGATATTGATATTAGCACAAAAACCCCAAAAAAAGCAATACCCTGACATTTATTCCACCGTAATCGTTATTTTCTCTAGGTTTTTAGGGACTTTGGCAATCCAAAATGGCCAAAGTGAAATGCGCGCGCTTTCTAAGCCGGGCAAAGCAAAAACTACCGCTTTTAGATCTTCTTCTGATTTTCCGGATATTTTAGGCTTTAATTCTTCAATATTAATAGCTCTGGCAGTAATACTGGAAAACTTAAGCGGAACCGAGATAGATCCTTTTTTAAAATCTGCCCTCAGCAACCCGTAGGATAGTTCAAAACTTTTAATTTCAAAGTCTGATCCTAAATCAGCTTTGACTTTTTTAGATAACATCAAAAGTAAATCCGCCTCCTTAAACGCCAATATGCCCATGGAGGCTTCTCCAAAAATCCCAAAATTACCCCCCGCGTCCAGATCGGTATTTAAAATTGGATTAGTAAACGTGATGCTGCGCGCTCCGTCTAAAACCTTAAATTCTTTGGGGATTTGTATAATAATCGCCGCCAATAATGATTCTTCAAGCTTTATTTTTAATTCTACTTCAGCTTTTTGGATATCCTCCGGTGTGGGATAACCAACTTCACCGATAAATCCTCCAACCATAGCCTCTTCCGACTCCCCATAAAAAGATTCGTATTTTGGCGAACCCTTCAAGCCCGGAATAGTAAATCGAGAAACCGGGCCGATATTATAAGAATTCCCGGTTTGATCGGCTATAACTTGAGCCGTAATGCTGGAAGAAACAATTTTCCCATCAACGATCTTTGCTCCAGGAACAATAACTTTATCCATCAACCGAAAAATCTTTCCATCCGGCGCCAAAAATCTTGTTTGGGCAACTAGCGGCTGGGGATCGGAACTGTAAGCGTTGAAAATAATCATCTTGCCCGAAGCCTTTTTTTCTATCCGCTTTTTACCGGAAGCCGAAAAGGTTAACTGGAGATTGCGGCTTTGGGTAAACAATTCGCCTGGAATTATATTTTTCAAAAAATTGATTTCCGCAACGGATTTATCCATCAATGCTGATTCATTAAAATTCCAATTACTTTTCTTAGCCACTAAAGTAATATCCGCCCTCGGTAAAACCTTCATCAACACCACCGATAAAACGGCTAGAGCCGCCACTAAACCAATTGCTATGGTGGTTTTCCGAAAAGAAGGCGGCTTAGAAAACTTGGAAATTTTAGGAATTTTAAACCCGGATTTTTTAACTGGCGCCCTCGATTTTTCCTCCGCCACATCCGGCAAAGCGAAAATTCTATGCGGGCGCTGCTGAATAGTAATATCCGAAACCTGCCGGCGAGATTTTACAAAAAACGGATTCACGGATTCTAATTTAGCCAAACCAGCCAGTTCAATCGCCTTGTCATCCACTGATTCAATAATTATCTTCTTATCCAAGAGAGCGGACTCTCTTTTAATTAAATGAAAATTAGCGAGGGAATCTACCAGCTTAGAAAATCTCGGAATGCTTAAAACAATTTCTTTAGCGTCCGCATTAATAATTTTTTCTACCACCATTGCAGCTTCATCGCGCTTAGAAATTATAATCCTTTGGGCTTTGTCTATTTTTAATTTTGTCATTTTTAGATTGGTGTTAACCAGCGCACTCTTCGTTTAGCAATCTGGCTCATTTGCTTCATTGCTTCGTAATGAGGTTCCGCTATTGCCTCAAGAACTAAAACAAAAATTCCAAAGGCAATCCCAGGATCCGCTCTTTTATTAAATTTTAAATGAAAATTATGATTATCGCTAATAAAACTGTGGGTAAGTGGTTCCAACCTAATGGGAAAATCAATCCGATTCCTAAAAGATTGGGAAAAAACGATGTCCGGAAGATTAAACGATGAGTGAAGATAAACCAGCCGAATATCCGACTTGCCTATAGAAGCATTAAAAGACTTGGCTAAAGCTTCCAGCTCTCCCATTAATATTTTCTCGAACTTTTTAGCAAAAAATTCCGAAGTTTCTTTTTGCAAGTAAACCGCTAAAATCGTTTTGGCGGTTTCCCAATCTAAAGCTAAATTCTCCACAAGAGCATTCAGTAAATTTTTTTCACCCCAGCTAAATCCATCATGATGCCCAATCCGGGATTCTTCCGCTAAAAACATCGCAGTTTGATTAAAAGAAATATTGGCTAAAGCAAATTTAGAGCCTCGATTGCCCGCCGCCAAAAAATGCGACCAAGCCGATCCAGATTCGCTAATCAAGCGAATGCTGCTAGCGGGCAAAAGAGCTTTTAACTCATTAATTAAATTTCTGCTAATAAAAGTTTCGCAAAGTTGAATTTCAATCGTGCGAGCCTTAAAACCGACTGGGTTTAAAACTTTGTGGCCGTCTAAACGAACATTTTCAATGCGAACGTCAGTCAATAAAACGTCAAAATCATTAACTCCTAGTTTTTGGGCAACTCGAAGGCGATGGCGGTCAAAAAATTTCCAAACCGCTTGTGAAATCAAATTATCCAAATCTGACTCATCAATTAAATCTTTAGCGTTATTCCTCACTAAAGAGACGGAGGAATAAATAGTGGAAGCGTATCTAGAATCTATGCCGACCGCAATTTTATAATTAACTAACTTGCCGAACTTATGAAGATTCTTTTTAAAAGCAAGAAAATTTGGGTAATCTGCCTTAATTCCAGGATAAAAATTAAAAGATGATTTTAAAATAATTTCTCTATTTTCAGGATCTAATTTTACTAAATTAGTCCTAATTTCATTATTCGGCAGGATTTCAACTACTAAAAAGCTATCCTTCTTATTAAAAAAGGAGAATAGGGATTTTATAAGCTGAATAACCATTCATATATAGTATGACACGATACTAAAAACCCCGCACTGGGATAAAAATCCCCCCGACTTTACGTCGGGGGAACTGATTTTGATTACTTTAAAAAGAGGCAGTCCAGACATTCTTTCAATTCAATCTCTAGGGCTGTCGTCAATTGTTTTTGATCCATTCCATTACGTACGGCGACAATTAATCCATTCATTGCCGCCAATGGCTTATCAGCGCTGAAATCAAAAATTTTGCCATCCGCAAAATCCGCTCGGTCCAACTCACGATCTTGCGGCATAGTTCGCGAAATTCCGGAACGACCAGCCAAAACTCTGGCGGCAAACTGGCTTGCAGCCTCTGCCAAAGAATTTTCAACAACTGCGTCAACTAAACCGTCAGCAAGCGCATCCCGAGAATGAACCAACTTTTTATCCGCCCCAACCATCATCAGCATAGCCTTTTTAACTCCAATCAAACGAGGCAAACGCTGAGTGCCTCCCATACAAGGAATCAAACCTCGAGTAATACCCGTGAATCCCATTAACGCCGTTCGAGAAGCAATCCGATACTGGCAAGCCAAAGCTAATTCTAAAGCAGCATCAGCGCACACACCGCTGATAGCGGCAAAGGTAGGTTTGGAAGAATTTTGCAGAAGCAAACAAAGTTGGCCCCAACGACGCAAAAATTCTTCAGTTTTACCGCGGCCGGCTTCAACTAATTGCGCCAGCTCTTTTCTATCCAAACCATAGCCAAAAGTCTCGGGGCGGGAACTAACAATAACAATCGCCATTACTTTCTTGTCATCCAAAAGTTTCATTAAGCCAATTTCTAAATCAGCCAATAACACGGAATCTAAATAACCGTTGCCGTTAAGTTTTAAAACGCCCCAGTAATCATTCACCTCTGTTTCTACCTTGCGAACAGCTGTAGCTAACATTAGCCACCTCCTTATAAAAAATGACAAAGTCCGATTACCGGAAAATCCGCATCGGAAAACTTTGAGTATCTTATAATATATTTATATTTCTGTCAAACCTGCCCTTATTCGCCTTATGCCAGATCCTACTGCTTCCTCTTTAATTATTTTAAATTTACCAATCACTAAAGTATTGGAAACATGAGGGCCGCCGCAGAATTCTTTGGAAAATGCAGTTTTTAAGTCGTGGCCGACATAATAAACTTTTACGCGCGCTGGATATTTCTGCTTGAAGAAAAATAAAGCTCCAGTTTTTTCTGCTTCTTCTTTCGCCAGTTCTACAAATCCCACTGGCAAATCTTTTTGAATAACTTCATTGACTAAATCTTCCACTTTTTTAATTTCTTCCGAAGTTAATTTTCTGGAAAAATTAAAATCAAACCGAGTCCGCTCCACCGTTATATCCGAACCCCGCTGTTGAATTTCACTGCCTAAAACTTGCCGCAAAGCCGCCTGCAATAAATGCGTCGCCGTATGCAAACGAGTAACCTTTTTTAAT
>MHJF01000022.1 GCA_001818675.1 Candidatus Harrisonbacteria bacterium RIFCSPHIGHO2_02_FULL_40_20
TCGAACCTGTTCGGGATCCGGGCACCAAAATCTTTACTTTTTTATAAATCCTGATACAATATAGAAAATTTGTTCTTTGAAATAGTGCCTCACTAAAAGGAGGTGGTCCGATGCGCTTTAGGCTTACGGGGATTTTGCACTGTACAAATACCGATGCAACAGAGCCTCCCTTTGATCTCATAGAAATTAACGAGCAATTGGAAGCAGGAAGCTATAAAGAGGCTAAAAAAGAAGCAAGCGAGATCGTCCGCTACTTGCATCAAAAATACAGCCAAAAGCCAAACTATAATCTTAGTGTAGAATTGGTGCCTCAAAGCCCAATCTGGCAAGCTTTCTCCGACAGTCAATCTCCAACAAAACTTATTGAAAAGGAAATAACAAAATGAATGTAACGTATGCGGCCGAAGCTCAAGCAGCCGTGAAGACAATGTCTGGGTGGCAAAAGCTCCAAATGCGGCGTGGAAAAAAAGTCTATCTTGGCCACGAACAACGTGAAGGCTGGACCGAAAAACTTCCTTTCTATTTGTTCTGGTGTGAAGATTGTAAATATTTTGCTAAAGATTATACGCATGGCTATATTGAAAAGCAATCTCTTATTTGCTCTCACTGCGGCTTACGCTACGATTTTACTCCTTGGTGGGTTTCCTGGGTCCAACTCTGGCAAGCTCTCAAACTTAGCTTCCAAATAAGATTCTCCGATAAATATAATAGAAAACCCCCGCAATAACGCGGGGGTATTTTTATTTTTAAAACTAATAACCTATACTTAAGTAATGACTAAAAATAAATCTAATAAAAATCACAAAAATATTGTCGTTCCGGCAAAAGAGCTGCCAGTGGAAAAACATGAAAAAGATTGGCGGCATTCCCAACATTGGCGGGTTTTAAGGATAATGGCGGAATTCATAGATGGTTTTCAATTTCTAGGAGACCTTAAAAAATCCGTAACTTTTTTCGGATCAGCCCGCTATCAAGAGGATGATCACTGGTATAAAGAAACTCGTAAACTAGCCAATCTCTTGGCAAAAAATAGCTTTACCGTTGTTACAGGCGGCGGACCAGGCATTATGGAGGCCGCTAATAGAGGCGCCCTGGAAGGCGGGGGCGAATCAGTCGGATTAAATATCAAGCTGCCTTATGAACAAAGAGTTAATAAATACGTTAGAGAAGGCGTCGGCTTTCATTATTTCTTCACTCGAAAAGTCATGCTTTCTTACGCGGCCCAAGCTTATGTATTTTGTCCGGGCGGCTTTGGAACTCTAGACGAGGCCTTTGAACTCTTAACTCTAATTCAAACCCACAAAATTTACGAAAAAATCCCCATAGTCCTTCTAGGGAAGTCTTTCTGGGGCGGACTACTCCAGTGGCTGAAAAAAGAAGTCCTAGAACAGCAAAAAAATATTGACACAGAAGATCTCAAACTTTTTCGCATAGTGAATACAGCGGAAGAAGCGCTAGCTATCATCAAAACATCTAAACCACGGCAAGAAATTTAAAATGAGCTCTCCTATCACTAAAACTATTCTGAAAGTGATGCCCGCAGTAGTCTCCATTACTATTTCTAAAAGCCTAAAAGAGATTGAAAAAGAAATCCCCCAAGAATACCTGCCCTCGCTGCCTCAAGGACAACACCTGGAAATACCCGAAGACGCTATTGACGCGCATGGAATGGTCAAAATCGGAGGCGGCTCCGGATTCATTGTTAATGCTAAGGGCATCATCCTTACCAACCGCCACGTCATCTTAGACCCAAACGCGGAATATGCAGTTATTACTAATGACAATAAAAAATATAAAGCAGAAATCGTTGCCCGCGACCCTATTGATGATGTGGCAATCTTAAAAATTGAACCGGAAGAAAAATTGACGATCGTAAAACTCGGGGATTCTTCAAAAATAGAATTGGGCGAAGAAGTTTTAGCAATTGGCAACGCTTTGGGATTATTTAAAAATACCGTCTCGCGCGGCATTATTTCCGGATTATCAAGATCCATCCGCGCCGCAGTTGATCCTATTCATATGCAAGAACTCCGCGGCCTGATTCAAACTGATGCCGCCATAAACCCAGGAAATTCAGGGGGACCCTTAATAAACCTTCAAGGTGAAGCCATCGGAATTAATACCGCCATTGTCTTTGGCGCTCAAAATCTTGGATTTGCTATTCCCATTAATTCTGCAAAGAGAGACTTAGATGACCTAAAAGAATACGGGAGAATCCGAAGGCCATTACTCGGCTTGCGCTATTTAACCATTAACGAAACCCTAAAAGAAAAAATGAATCTCCCAGTAAGTTATGGCGCGCTGGTGCTCAATCAAGGACAGCACTCGCCCGCCTTAATAAAAGGCGGCCCGGCTCATCAAGCAGGCGTTAAAGAAAAAGATATTGTTTTAGAATGTAATGGCGAAAAAATTACGGAAGAAAAAACTATCCAGGACTTCTTAGAAGTAATGAACGTAGGAGACCATCTCAATCTTAAGATTCTTCGCGATAAAAAGGAACTGAATCTGAAAGCGGTGCTAACAGAAAGAAAATAGAGAGTAATCGCGAATATCCTGCCTAATTGCCAAAAAGACGGCTAATAAAATTTGCCATTGCTCCATCCGGACTAATCACTTCCGGAGCAATATGATAGGCAAAAAATACGAAAAAAACCGCCAATCCTAATAAAATAAAACCCTTAATCATAGCTAAGATTATAAAGATTTTTATAAAAAAGTCAATTACTCTACAGTAACAGACTTCGCTAAGTTGCGAGGCTTATCCACGTCATTGCCATGAGCAACGGCAAAATAATACGCGAACAATTGAAGCGGTACGGTATTCAAAATCGGCTCTAATTGTTCCACGGTTTCTGGCACATAAATTACATCGTCAGCCAATTTCGCTATGGCCTTATCTCCAATACTGGCTATTGCTAAAATCTTGCCATTCCTCGCTTTAATTTCTTCTAAATTAGAGATCATCTTTTCATATAAATGATTTTTATTCACCAATGCAACTACTGGAAAATTTTTATCAATTAAAGCAATCGGGCCATGCTTCATTTCTCCGCCAGCGTATCCTTCGGCATGCGCATAAGAAATTTCTTTTAGTTTTAAGGCACCCTCTAAAGCGACCGGATAATTATAACCCCGGCCTAAATAAAGAAAATTTTTGTAGTGAGCATATTTTTTGACCAAAGATCTAATTGCTTCGCTTTGTTTTAAAACCAACTGAATCTTTGCGGATATTCTTACCAGTTCTGCCATCAAACTCCTTGCTGTTTGAGAATTTTTCTCAAATTTAGTTTGGCCAAAATACAAGGACATCAAAGACAATATTGAAAGCTGGGAAAGAAAAGCTTTGGTAGAAGCTACGCCGATTTCCGGGCCAGCATGATTATAAACTCCCGCATCAGTTTCCCGAGCAATGCTGGAACCTACCGCATTGACCAATCCTAAATTTAAATATTTTCTTTCTTTAGCTTTTTTTAAGGCCGCTAAAGTATCAGCGGTTTCCCCAGATTGAGAAATAAATAAACAGGCCGTATTATTTTGTTTCGGATCTCGCGCATAACGATATTCCGAAGCTAAAATAGTTTCCGTGGGAAGATTGGCTAATTCCTTAAATAAGGCGGCCCCTATCATGCCGGCATAATAAGAAGTGCCGCAAGAAATAATTTCCATTCTTTTAATCTTAGGAATCTTTCCTGCCACGCCTTCCAGTCCCCCAAGTTTAATAAGATTTTTTTGCGGGAAAATTCTTCCCCTCAAAGCTGCCGCTACTACCTCTGAGCCTTCAAATATTTCTTTCAGCATAAAATGCGGAAATTTACCCTTTTTAGCCTGTTCCGCGTCAATTTCTAACGGAACTATCTTCGGCCTAGCTGGCCCAATTTTTATTGAATTTAAGGCCAACAAGCCGCGCTGGCCATCTTTTAGAAAGATTACTTTTTTAACTAACCCTGCTAAAGCCGTGGGGTCGGAAGCGACATAATAACCGTCTTTGCCTACGCCGATTACCAACGGGCTACCCAAGCGGGCAATATAAATTTTTTGCGGTTCATTCTTAAAAATTGCCGCGATAGCGTAAGCTCCTATCACTTTTTTAATAGCTAAATCAAAGCCATATTCCTCTACTAAATGAGCCAATACTTCAGTATCGGTCTGCGAACGAAAATTATGGCCTTTTTTCATAAGACCATCTTTTAATTCCCGATAATTTTCTATAATGCCGTTATGGACTAAAAAAAATTCCTTTTTACAGTCAAAATGAGGATGGGCATTAACTTCATTGGGGACTCCGTGGGTTGCCCAACGGGTATGGCCAATCGCCGCCATTGTTGGCAAAGATTTTTCATCCTTTATTAACTTTTCTAAATTACCCAACTTGCCCACCGCCTTCACTAATTTCTGATCACCACTAAAATCGAAAAAAGCCACGCCCGCAGAGTCATAGCCCCGATATTCTAATTTCTTGAGATTTTCAAAAACAATCGGTAGAGCTTCTTTTTTACCTATGTAACCTGTTATTCCACACATGCCATAATTTTATAAGTTTGCGACCATAAAGCAAATTTATCCAAAATTATGAGCACCGAGCACATAAAGTTTTATGTGCTCGGTGAACCCATATATTTATAACAAAACCCCGCTATGCGGGGTTTTTGGTAAAATTATTGCGATCGCCAGGCATAATAATACTTACTGTCAATATGTTCAGAAAGAATTACTCGATCAATTTCTAAACTTGCTAAAACGCTAGCCACGGCACGAGTTAATTCTCCTACGCCAATCCAACTTTTATTCATGACAACCAATCTAGCAAGTTCATCGAATGAATAAAAATTTTCTATATTTTTTCTCAAAAAATCTGTAATAATCGTTCGAGCAATAGCCTTCTCCTTGATTCTTGCTTCCGTAAAAGAACTTACTTCGTCACGCGGTATAGGCATGGACATATTCCTCCCATAAAAGGACTGCGGTTAAACTAACAGTGATTATATATCAAACAATAAAATTAATCAAGCGGTCTTTTACAAAAATGGTTTTTTTGACTTTTTGATTTCCAAGCCACTTTTTTACCTGTTCCCGATTTAAAGAGATCTTTTCCGCTTCTTCCTGACTGATTCCAATATCCACGACAATAATATCCCGCATCCTTCCATTAATCTGAATCACTAGCTGGAAGGTTTTTTCTTTTATCAAATTTGGATCCCACTTCGGCCATTCTTCATAGTCTAACAACGTTTTACTTCCAATTTTTTCCCACAACTCTTGCGCCAAATGAGGGGCAAAGGGGAAGAGTAGTTTAATTAATAATTTTGAATTTCTAATTTCTAATAACGGCTGTTTCTCTATTCCGTTCATCAAAATCATTAAAGCACTGATAGCGGTATTGAATCGGAAATTTTCAATATCTTCAGATACCTTCCTGATAGTTTGATGCAATAATTTTTCTATTTTTGAATTTTGATCATTAGGATTTATTTGGGGTTTGAAATTTGAGATTTGGGATTTCATTTTTGCATGACTCCCGATAAGACCATGTACGCGACTTAAAAATCTCTGCGATCCTACGATCCCCCGTGGATCCCACGACTTTGCGTCCCCCAACGGCCCCATAAACATTTCGTAAAGCCGCAAAGAATCCGCGCCAAAATTTTTAACCACATCATCTGGATTAACCACATTACCACGAGACTTAGACATTTTTTGGCCGTCTGGCCCCAAAATTAGACCCTGATTAATCAATTTTTTAAAAGGCTCTTTAGTCACGACAATGCCAATGTCATATAAAAATTTATGCCAAAAACGGGCATACAATAAATGCGTTGCCGCAAACTCCACGCCGCCAATGTAAAAATCAACCGGAAGCCAATATTTTTCCGATTCTGGATCAACCAACTTTTGACTTTTGACTTTTGACTTTTGACTTCCTCGCAAGTATGCGAGGTAATACCAACAAGATCCCGCCCATTGCGGCATTGTATTAGTCTCCCGTTTAGCTTGCCCGCCGCACTTTAGACATTTCACATTTACCCATTTCTCTATTCCGGCCAACGGCGATTCTGCTTTGCCAGTGGGCTCATAATTTTTTACCTCTGGCAATTTAACCGGCAAATCTTCTTCCAGTACCGGCTGATTCCCACATTTTTCACATTTAATAATCGGAATGGGTTCTCCCCAATAACGCTGACGGGAAAAAACCCAATCACGAAGCTTATAATTAACGATTTTTTTGCCACTTACTTTTTTAATAACTTCATTTATATTAATAAGCGGGCGATTGATAATCGGTAATTTAAATTTTTCCGCGAATTCCCGATCACGCTCATCATGTTGAGGAACTGCCATAATAGCGCCAGTTCCGTAATTCAATAGAACATAATCCGCAATCCAAACTGGCAATTCTTCATTATTTAGAGGATTAATCGCTTTGACTCCTTTTAATTCCACGCCGGTTTTTTCTTTATTTTCCTGCCTCTCCCGCTCACTTCTATGCTTAGACCGCTCAATATAATTTAAAACTTCCTCGATATTTTTGATTTTTGTCCGCCGGCTGATGGATTGATTTTTAACATTGAGGAGCGAAGCGACGAGTGGGTGTTCTGGCGCTAGAACCACATAAGTTGCCCCGTCTAGGGTATCCGGACGAGTAGTAAACACTGAAACTTCGAACTTCGAACTTTCCTGCCTGCCGGTAGGCATGGGAACTTTGAACTTAATAATTGCGCCCTCACTGCGGCCAATCCAATTTCTTTGCATCTCCTTAACCCGTTCTGGCCAATCTAGTCCATTTAAATCCTCCAACAACCTATCTGCGTAAGCCGTAATTTTTAAAATCCATTGCTTAAGATTTTTCCGCTCTACAGCTCCTCCACATCTCTCACAATAACCATCAGCCACTTCTTCATTAGCAATAACCGTCTTGTCTTGAGTGCACCAATTTACCGGTGTTTCTGCTTCGTAGGCAAGCCCCTTTTTAAATAACTGAAGAAAAATCCACTGCGTCCATTTATAATATTCCGGGTCGGTAGTATTAATTTCTCTTTGCCAATCATAGCTCAACCCCAAACTTTGAAGCTGTTCTTTAAAACGCTGAACATTTTTTTTCACTACTTCCCTCGGATGCGTCTTAGTTTTAATAGCATAATTTTCCGCTGGTAAACCAAAAGCGTCCCAGCCCATTGGATGTAAAACATTAAACCCCTTCATCCGATAATATCGAGAAACAATATCTGAAGCCGTATACACCTCCGCATGGCCGACGTGCAATCCTTCTCCGGAAGGATATGGGAACATATCTAAAATATAATGCTTGGGGTTAGATATTAGATGTTGGCCTGGCATCGCTGTGTGCCAAATTTTATGCTTATTTTTAGCCCAAACTTTTTGCCACTTTTTTTCGATT
This sequence comes from Candidatus Harrisonbacteria bacterium RIFCSPHIGHO2_02_FULL_40_20, assembly GCA_001818675.1. Taxonomy (GTDB): domain Bacteria; phylum Patescibacteriota; class Minisyncoccia; order UBA6257; family WO2-44-18; genus 2-02-FULL-40-20. Next base: position 7,394 of record MHJF01000022.1, read on the forward strand.
TTACCAAAGTTATAATGCGCCATATTACTAAATTTTATAACAAAAAAGGCCAATTTACTATCGGCCTTTATGAATACTTTTTAAGTACTTATACCTTAACCCCTTCTTTTTCCAACATTGAAATGATCCCTTCTTCAAGCCATTTAGCTTCGCCGTCCATTATCCGTTTTGCCAGGATTTCTATCTTAAGATGACTTCCCTGAAGAAGCCAACTAGTCGTCCATTTCTGTCCAGCCATTTCCTCGCGAATCGTAGCGCAGAAATAATCAGCAAGTTCTTTCGCGAACGGCTGATCTTTCCTCGCTTCAGCGTAAGCTAAAGAAACTGCCATCAAAAAGAGGTTTAAAGCGCGGGCAACAACCTGATCAATCACTAATTGCTTTTTTTGAAGGCCAGCCTGATATTTCGCGCCAGCCCGAAGCAACTGATAAGTTAACCGTTTTGCCTCATTTTTTATAAAATTTTCGTGTGAGCCAGACCTGCCGCGTTTCAAAGACTTAACCAACTGCTTCAAAACCCAGAAACCAGCTGCCGCCTTATTCTTAAAACCAGCTTTGTCGCCTGTTAAAACCAACGCTCGCTGTAAATATTCGTCCGTGCCTTCCCGGCCCACAAAAAGAGTCATAACTTTATTTTCGCCTTCAAAAATCCGATTAACCCAAGCATCTCGCCACATACGGCCAACTCCCACTGCCGTTTCTCCGCGCTGCTTCAACGAATAATAGGTTTCATAACCGCGGCCAGCGCGAATCTGCATAAGATGGCACAGCGCTTCCCACAAATATTCCGTAGAAAGAACTTTGGTAACCGCTGTTTCAATGCGAACGTCCTTGTGGTCATCAACTAACTTTGTGCAATACCGCACAAAAGCGTCAGTGACCATCGTCAAACAAGCAATCCTAACCAGCTGGGCGCCAGTTTTTTCATGCTCTCCAATCGAACGGCGCCACTGATTCCTTTCTTTGCACCACCAACGGGCAATTTGTAAAGCTTGTTTCAGGCCACCAACACAGCTTGAGGCAATCGTTAAACGTCCGATAGTTAAAGACTGAAAAGCAATCTTGAAACCATCGCCCTCATTGCCAATCAAATTATCTTTTGGCACGAAAACATTATCAAACTTCAAAACACCATTATAAATAGCGCGCAAACCCTCAAAATGGCATCGATAAGGAGTTGAAAAACCAGCCATTTTGGAATCCACAAGAAACAAACCAAAACCAAGATTGCCTTTTTTCGAGCCCGCCTTAGGATCATCCTTAGTTCGAGCCACCACCGCGATGTAATCTCCTAGAGGAATGCCATTTTCCTTGATCGCGCCGGTAGTATAAAGTTTTTCGCCATTTAAAGAATAACCAATATGTTCCCCGTTCGCGTTGTAAACGCGCCGCGCTACGGTCTTAATGCGAGAAGGATCCGAACCAGACCCAACTTCTGTTAGGGCAAATGAAGAAATCTTGCCCCTAGCCAGTTCCGGCAAATATTTTTTTCGCTGCTCTTCGGTTCCAAATTTTAAAATCGGGACGGCAGCGCCGATAGAATTAGGCGGGGCGACTAAAGACACTGTGTTCGCGCACCAACCGCCCATCATCTCAAAAATACGGCGATAATTAGATTGCGAAAAACCAAGGCCGCCGTAAATTTCCGGTATTTTAAGGCCGAAAATGCCTAAATCTTTCAACCCCCGAATAACCTCATCCGAAATTTCGCCATCACGATCGATAGCATTGGGATCAACTTTATGAAGAAGAAATAACCGCAGTTTTTCAAGAAAAGCATCCGCTTTTTCTTTATCTTCTTTGGATTGCTCTGGAAAAGGCCGCAAAAGATCAAATTTCACATTTCCTAAAAACAGGCCGGAAATAAAGCCCGTATGCCGCTGTTTTTCTCGAGCCTCCTCAACCACCGCCATTTCCTCGGAACGCAAAAGATCCTTATCTTCCTTCATTTTAAGCCTCCTTTTCAAATTAATCAGTTATGAAAGAACCACTGATTTTATAAGCCTTTTGAGGAAAAAAGTCAATCCTTGCGGATAAATTAAAAAGATGTTACAATACCAGCCAGAAAGGGTTTGAAAAAAATAAGGAGACAATATGCCAAACATCGCCAAAGTTACGCGATTATCCGCGCCATCCGTATTTGGCCTTAATGATTGGGCGGAAAAATTTGTAGCTCAAGCCAGAAAAGAAGCCAGCGGTGAATCCGCTCGCCTTTTGGAAGCCAGCCGCCCTCTTTATAAATATATTTTTCCCGACGGCCGAGTCTATTCTGAAAAAGTTCAGCCTCAAAAGATAAGCGCGGATCAATTTCTAGCCCTGCAAGGCGAACAAGGTTTTTGGCTTACGGAATCACTTTGGAAAAATTCGGAAATTGAAGAAATCTGCAGTTTCCTTTAAAAAATTTTTACATAAAAAATCCCCTATCCAATAGGGGATTTTTACTTTAAATTATTCACCGGTAAAATTCGGCTCTCTATTTTCAAATCTTGCCCGGATTCCTTCTTTAATATCTTGAGCAGATTGTTCAAACAGCTTGATTACCAATCCTGCCTCTAAATCAAGACCGGATTCTATTAAATACTCTTGATTGCCCGCTAATATTGCCACGACGGCGGCCGCGAATGCCGCTGGCGCGTTTTTTACAAATTTGCGTTTAAGATTTGAAATCAAATACGCGGCCTCAGCAACCGAACCGTTAATTCGGATCGGAAAGCGATTTCGTTTCCAACTGCCTTGAATAAATTTCTCCAAGTTTTCCGAAGTTATCTCTTCCAGAACTTCGTCTACCCAAGGCTTCTCCGCCTCCACTTCTGTTTGGGGATCAAGAATCATCGAAAAAGCATTGGTAAAACCAACCCTTCTCGTAAGATTCTGCGTCCCGCCGCCGCCCGGCATAATTCCCAACTGCACTTCCGGTTGGCCAAGCCTCGTGCCTTTTACAGCCAAGATATCATCGCAAGCCTGAGCCAATTCGTAGCCGCCGCCCCAAGCAACTCCACGCACCACCGCGATTACGGGCTTCGGAAAACCGATAATGCTTTTGATGGCGGCATGCCAATCGCCAATCACCTTTTTTGCCAACTCTGGATTTCTCGCCGCCAGCGGAAATTCCGAAACATCCGCGCCTCGACACTTGGTGATTTCAAAAACTACGGCTTCAATATTTTCTTGCCGCAACGAATCAAAAACCGACTTAATTCTCTTAATCGTACTGTGAGAAACGGTATTTTCTCTTAAAACCACCCGAGCATAATCTTGGCCATTCGCCATCTTCACCTTGCTGACCTCCACGCTGGAGTAAAATCCTTCTCCAGTTTTCTTTCCAAGTTTCTTTTCCGCGGAAAGCCGTTTCAAAACTGTGGGCGCCTCGCCCCAACGATCGGACTCCTGCAAGCGCAACATACGCAAGCAATGCTCGGCAACATCAATGCCAACCAAATCACAAAGTTCAACGGGCCCCATAAAAAATCTCAATCTCTTTGTCTCGCCTTTCTGAATCGCCTCGTCCAATCCAAATGGGCCAGCCGGAAAATTAGTGCCTAGCCGAACAATTTCATCAATCTTTTCCCGGCTAAGTTTTATCCGCGACTTTTCCTGCTCCCTTAAAAAACTATGCGCGGCGGCAATATGGCTATTAATAATCTGCAGCGCTTCAAAATTTTCCCCCCAAGCTCCGCTCTTGAACACTTCATCTATTTTTCTATAATCCGCTCCCGCGTCCAAAAGATTCCCGGCTCTTTCAATCATCGGCAGAAGCAATCTATTCACCAAAAAACCCGGCAGATCGGGAACAAGCTCAAATTTCTTCCCAATTGCCAAGGCTAGCTCTTTAGCTTTTTCAATCACATCTTCGGCGGTCCGATCATGCGGTATGCCCTCAATCAGCTTCATCATCCTTACCGGATTAAAAAAATGGAATCCCATTATCCGCTCCGGCCACTTCGAAGCCTCGGCTAAAAGCCGAACCATCAAAGTGGAGGTATTGCTTAAAAATGAAACTGGAGCATCGCACACAGATTCGATTTCTCGAATCAACTTATGCTTTACCGCTATATCTTCAAAAATCGCTTCTATCACCGCTTCGCATTCTGCCAACCGCCGGAAATTATCCGGAGTAGAATCAAGCCAAGTTATTCTTTGCGATGCGGCCTCAATCGCTTCATCTGTCGGATAAACCAATTTCCTGTTTTTTAAAGCAAGGAAAAGCAAGCGCCACATCTTATCCTGCTTATCTTTCTGAAAAGCCGGATTGCTGCCGAATTTATCAAAAATCAAAACCTCAAATCCCGCTGCCACATATTCAAAAGCAATATCCAAACCCATGACGCCAGCGCCGATCACCGCGATTTTTCTCGGCATATAGCCTCCTTATAAAAATCTCAAACAACCACTAAGATATTAGTGAATTATAGCCTTGTTGTCAAAAGAAAAACCCGCCATTGGTATAGCGGGTTTTTATAAATTACGGCATTAATTCAAGAACGCAAGCGCTGGCTTCGCCGCCAGCCGCGCAAATTCCTAACACTCCATACCTGATCTGCATCCGCCTCAGATAATCCATCAACATCACGAAACGAAGCGCGCCACTTGCGCCAAAGGGATGCGCGTCGGCAATAGCGCCGCCTTCAGGATTAACTTTATCTCGCGGCACATTAAATTGTTTCATAAAACTAATCGGCGAAGGCGCGAAGGCTTCATTGATAAAAAATACCCCAATCTGATCCATTGTTAAGCCAGCTTTCTGAACTGCTTTAGGAATAGCGGTATTCGGAGCGACAATGAAATCATAGGGATTAAATTCGCTCCAACTCTCAATTGCCAAAACTCGAGCAAGGGGTTTTAAAAAATATTTTTTAACCGCGTTCTCGGAAGCTAATAACGCAAGGGCAGCGCCGTCTCCATACTTTGAAGCGTGGGCCGCGGTAATCAATTCGCAACCCTGAATCGGACGAACTTTCCTGATAATCTCCAACGAATAGCCTTTCAGCGCTCCCTCATCACAATTAAGAACCGACCTTTTATCTTCAGAAAGATACGTCGGCACAATATAAAACAAAATCTTATCTTTTCTCTGACGCGTCCGCTCATAGCTCTCAAAAGAATAAATATCCATCTCTTCTCTGCTAATCCCGAGCGCTTTCGTTTTTTTATCAGCCAAATGCCACATCATCTCTCCAGTTTCTGGGCTTCTTAAAACTGCCTGAATCACTTCATCCTGATGGCGGCTCATCATTTCAATTCCGCCAGCTAATGCCAAATCAACCCGGTTAAGCTGAATTTCTTCAGTAGCTTCTTCAATTGCCACGAGCCCCGTGGCGCAAGCCGCCTCAACTATAGCGGCGTTAACGGCTGAAACACAGCCTCTCCCTCCAATTCTCATTATTGTCTTAGCGGGCGCGTGAAACATGCTATTTTCGGCTTTTTGAGAAACCAGCGACCCTAATCTAAAAAGTTCCACTAATTCCGGGCTGATATTAATTGCCTCAAATAATCCATCTCTAATCTGCGCGCCAAACACTTCCGGCCGAAGCCCAGAAATAAGGCTCGTATTCGCAACGCCATTTTTACCTCGCTGAACCAAAAAAATATACGACCGAGCAGCGCCCACCACATAAACTGTATTCATCTCGTGACCTCCCTAAATCAAAACTGCGTTTTGACCGGGCGATCCGCCAACTGGCGGATTTAGCCTTTTCAATCAAAAAACTGCTTATAGTATAAATCAAATCGCGCAAAAATCAAATATAAAAACCCGCCGAGGCGGGTTTAAACCATTTCAAAAATCATTGCCGTCGCTTCGCCCGTAGCATTACAAATAACAACCATGCCGTAACGCTTCGCGTCTTTTCTCAAAATTTGGATGTGTTTCGTTGTGAGCACTCCGCCAGTTGCCCCGATGGGATGTCCGTGAGCAACAGCGCCGCCCCACGGATTGACAACATCTCGGGAAATTCCCAATTCTTTTATCAAATTCAAAGGAACAGTGGCAAAAGCCTCGTTACTTTCCCAACGATCAATTTGAGAAGGCAACAGCCCCGACATAACTAACACTCTCCTTGCGGCGCCAACTGGAGCAACAATAAAATCTTTGGGTTCGCGCTCACTCCATTCAGCGTAAGCCACAATCCGAGCAATCGGTTTTAAATGCTTTTCCCGAACGGCTTTTTCCGAAGCTAAAGCAACAAAGGAAGCGGCATCGCCGAACTTAGAGGAATTCAAAGGAGTAATAACTTTACAGCCCGGATAAGTTGGCGATCGAGCCAGAAGTTTGGCAGTAATCCTAGACGCCTTCCTTACAACTTCTTCATCAGATTTTATTTCTAAACCAGCATTGCCACCAACCTGAATTGGAACAATCTGATGATCTCCAAGGTGTTGAGCGGCAAACTGATAAGACTCTAAAGCGTAACTATCGTGCATTTCACGGGTAAACCCCAGTTCCGCAGCTTTTTCATCCGCAAGCTGAGCCATAATCTTCTGCGTGCTTGGATCAGTAAGCCCGAGAATAATAACCTCGTTAGGCTGGCGGCTCATCATATCCAGTCCGCCGGCAATCGCCACGTCAGCTTTACCAACCATAATTTTTCTTGAAGCCGACCAAATAGCAGATAAGCCGGTTGAACAAGCCTTTTCCACCGTCCTGCCCAAAGCTTTTACGACTCGGCCTGCCGCTCCTTTTCTAAAAATAAATTTCGCTGGAGCCTGATAAAGAGTTCGCTCAACTTTCTGAGAAATAGCGGAACCCAGATAAAAGAAATCCACATCTTCCGGATTAATTAAAGCCTCTGTAAAAAGTTCCGCCAACACTTGAGCGCCAATCTCTTGAGGCAAAAGGCCGGAAACCGAACTGGTATTCAGGCCGCCATTCTTCCCTAATTCAACCGAAAATATCGGTGAACGCGCCGCGCCAACAACATAAACCGTATTCATATTTTAATCCCTCCAATTATTTATGAACTGCTTCTACTATAATGAAATCGCCAAAAAACGCAATATTAATAGAAAAACCGCCCCGATGGCCATCGGGGCGGCCTAAAAATTACTCTATAATTGCTCTTCGTAATATTTCTTAACTTTCTTCTTTTGAACCTTGCCAATTGCGTCTTCCCACTCGCTAAAAACTTTTTCGGAAACAGCCAAGGTTTTCTTAATTAACCAATTCTTGCTATTGGCGGAATAAATAAAATCTTTCAGATCATCAAGGGTTTTCCCTCGCCCCAAAACAACAAAGACAACTAGCATCTGTTCATCTTCATAGCCGGGCCTGGGAACGCCAACAACAGCGCATTTCTGATCAACAGCTTCACTTAAAAGAAAATGCCTTTCCACATCCAACCAAAAAACATTCTCACCGTTAATCTTAGACATCTCTTTTTCGCGGCCGACAAAATACAGAAATCCCTTTTCGTCCCTATAAGCCGTATCTCCGGTCCGAAGCCAACCGTCAACTAAAATCTTAGCGGTCTCTTCCAGTTTTTTATAATAACCTATCATAACCTGCGGGCCACGAATTAAAATTTCGCCAATTTCTCCCGGCCCGAGCTCTTTTCTCGTTTCCAAGTCAACGATTTTAACTTCCGTACCGGGCAGCGGCCGGCCGATGGTTCGTGGCTGATCCTCGCAGGGCAGAGTAACCGATACCACAGGCGAAGCTTCAGTTAGGCCATAGCCCTCAAAAATCTTCGCGCCAGTCTGTCTCTCAAATTCATCTTTCACATTTTTATCAAGTTTTCCCGCGCCAGAAATACAAAGTTTTAAATCGGGCAATTTTCCCAAAGCGGGAACCGCTAATAGCGCTTTGAACATCCGATTAATGGCGCCGAGAATCTGAATTTTCTTTTTTTTCAAAAGATACACCACCCCTTTGGGTTCAAAAGTCGGAGGAAAAATTAACGGCCCTTGAACATTTAAAATCGACATCAGAGCAATAATCAGGCCGTAAGAATGAAAAAACGGCATTGTTCCCAAAACCCGATCGCCTTCTTGAATGTATTCGCCCAGATGGTCGCGGCACTGAAAAATATTCGACAAAACATTAGCGTGACTACTCATCGCCCCCTTAGGGATGCCAGTTGTGCCTCCGGTATAAATAAGATGGGCAACTTGTTCCTTGTCTGGATATGCAAAAGCTGACCAAGGTCGCAAATCAATTTTCTTCAGGACGTCATTGAGCATAAAAACATTTTTTGCTGGCGGCGGCTCAATCCACCGACCCTCTTTCGTGGCGGCTTTTTTATAAAGCTTTCTCCAATAAAAAGGCAAAGTATCGGCCAGTCTTGTCAAAATAATTGTTGTATCTCCAAGCTCATCTTTCAACTGCGATAAAAGCGGCCAAAGAAAATCAGTGGCCACAATAATCCGCGGCTTCGCATCCAAAATTTGCTCCCTAATTTCCGCCGTAATTTTAATTTCTTCTATCGGCTTTTTTGCTCGAAGCTCTTTGGCTATGGTCGCCAAGCTAATTAAAGCCGGGGTCGCCCCAGAAATTTGAGCGCCAAAATAAACGCCCCAAAATTGTGGACAATTCAAAGTAAAAATTGCTATTGTCTCGCTAAAATCTCTCCATAAAAGACGAGAGCTAAAAAAATCAGCAAATCCCTTAACTAACTTGCCCAATTCTTCGTAGCTCATCCTTTTGCCAATCACGAGATTAAATTTAAAAAGCTTGCCGATACGCACAGGATGAACCTTAAGAACATAATCTAGGGCAATCCCCCGTGGATTAGCTGTAATTGCTGAAAACAATGCCTCTGGAAGACTAACGACATCTTCTTCTTCAAGCCATTTAAACATAGCGCCTCCCTCTTCAATGCAGATTAATTTTTAAAGAACGATTCAATTTTAAGCTAAAAACCAAAAAATGCCAATAAAATAAAAAACCGAGCGCATAAAGCTTTATGCGCTATGCTCTAATCCTAAAAACATTCAAACTATTATTCACAGTAATTTCGGCAATTTTATCCACGCTAATGTTTTTCAGTTCTGCCATCTTTTTAGCGGTCTCTATGATATAAGATGACTCATTGCGCTTACCACGATGTGGCTCTGGCGCAACATAAGGGGCGTCGGTTTCTAATAAAATCCTATCCAACGGTATGTATTTTATTGCTTCATCGTAATCTCTGGCAAAGGTGATCACCCCGCCAAAAGTAAAATAAAATCCGGCTTCTACGAACTTTTTTGTCATTGCCAAAGAACCAACATAAAAGTGAAGTATGTTTGAAGTTCGAGGTTCAAGGTTCGAAGTTATTGCTAACAAATCTGCATAAGCATCGTCAGTGCCCTTTGAAGGGCGGCAATGAATCATCAAGGCCTTATTTAATTCCTGCGCCAATTTTATCTGCTGAATAAAAACTGCCTTTTGTTTTTCCTTAATTTTTATTTCATCGCCCTCAATCCTAAAATAGTCCAACCCACATTCACCAATTGCTACAACCCTAGAATCAACGGCTAAAGATTTATAATATTCATAATCAAAATCCTCGCCCCTACTGATAAAACCAGAACCGCCTCCCAATTCTTGGGAATCATGATACGACGTATCAGTATGAGTCGGGTGGAGTCCAACTGCCGCCCACACTCCAGTAAATTCGTTAGCTACCTCCACAGCTCGGCGAGAAGTATCCCGTTGAGTTCCCACCGTTACCATTCCTACCCCGACATCGAATGCTCGTTTAATTACCTCGCGATAGTCTTTCTCAAAAGCCGCAAAATGAATGTGGGTATGCGCATCAATAAGCTTCATAAAAATATAGTTACTCTATTCTTGGAAAAAGCCCGCTACACTTTTTTACGGACAATTTATTGCCTTTCCACTGAATACATTCTTGAATTTTTGTGGCCGTCTCTGGCAAAAATGGAGCCACTAAAGCCGCGACGTTATCTAAAAGAACCACTAAGTTATATAGATCACTGCCGCTCTGAGAACTATCGGAGTTTTTCCACGGCTGGCGATCATTCAAAAGTTGATCGCCCGCCCTAACTAATTCAAAAATTTTAGCTAAAGCTTCATGCAGTTTAAATTCCAAAACTTTTTTTGCCGCTTCCTCTCTAACGCTAAAAATTTCTTTTTCAATCGCCGGCTCAACCGCGTAAGAGGATAAATCTAATTTCTCCGCTAAAGTTGTGACTCGCGCCGCAAAATTCCCTAAACCATTAGCTAAATCGCCATTATAACGCTCCCTCAATTTCTCATAGCTAAAATCGCCATCCTCGCCAGATGGTATTTCCCGTAAAAGATAATAACGAATTGCATCAACTCCATATTGTTTTACCGCCTCGAATGGATCAACGACATTGCCGATAGTTTTAGACATTTTCTGGCCGCCGGAAGTAATATGGCCATGCACCAGAAGCGCTTTGGGCAATTCTAAATCTGCGGACAAAAGCATAGCCGGCCAAATCAAAGCATGAAAACGTAAAATATCTTTGCCAATGAGATGCGCGTCAGCTGGCCAAAATTTTTGGAACAACGCGTCATCACTGCCGCCATATCCTAGAGCAGAAATATAATTAGCCAGAGCGTCGCACCAAACATACATTGTTTGTAAATTATCATCTGGCACTGGAATGCCCCAAGACAGATTCTTTTTCGGCCGAGAAAAACTTATATCTTCCACCCCCTCTTTAATCAAACCCAAAACTTCGTTCTTTTTCCCCACCGGCAATATTTTTAATTCATTATTCTTAATTCGTAATTTAATATCTCCAATATATTTAGAAAGCCGAAAAAAATAATTCTCTTCTTCAATTAACTCCGGCGCTTTTTGATGATCCGCGCAAATCCCGTCTTTTAAATCTTTTTCTGTTATAAACGCTTCGTGCCCCACGCAATAAAGACCCTTATAAGTTTTTTTATAAATATCACCCTTGTCCGCCAAGGCTTTCCACAACGCCTGCGCCCCGGGCCAATGCCGCTTTTGATCTGTGGTGCGGATAAAATCATCCCAAGATAAATTCAGCGCGATTTTTAAATCACGGAATTTCCCAGAAATTTCCTCAGTAAAAACTCGGGGTGTTTTCCCGGCTAATTCCGCTGTCCGCGCGATCTTAACCCCATGCTCATCTACGCCAGTTAAAAAAAAGACGTCGTCGCCTTTTTGACGATAAAACCGCGCTAAAACGTCTGCTTGTATCGCTTCTAAAGCAAAACCAATATGCGGCGCGCCATTAACATAAGGAATGGAGGTGGTTATATAGAATTTCATACTAGTAATTAGCCACTGGCGGCTAGCGACTAGAATATCAAAACTAATAGCTAACTACTAGTGGCTAGTGGCTTATAATCCGAGTCCTCTCCGTTTTTGTTTGGAGCTAGACCAATCTTCAATGACTTCTTGAAGCAACACCGCCGCCGGCACCGCCAAAATCAAACCGACAAAACCGAAAACTTTAGCGCCGATTAAAAGAGCAATTAAAGTTACCACTGGATTCAAGCTGGTGGTTAAATGAGTAACGGTCGGCACTAAAAGATTATTTTCCAATTGCTGAATAATCATAAAAGCAATTAAGGCGTAGATACCTAAAGAAAAAGAGGTGGAAAGCGCGAGTAACACCGCCAAACCTCCGCTAAAGATCGGACCCACGTATGGGATAACCTCCAAAAAAGCCGCTAAAATTCCTAAAACCAAGGCGTACTTTACGCCCAAAAGAGTCATCGCCAAAAATACCAACAAACCAATCGTAAAACTTAAAAATATCTGGCCGGTGAACCAACGGCCGATTTTCCGGCGCACGCGGGAATATAAATCCAAAATCCGATTCTCATAAATTGAGGGCATAACGGTTTCTAAAAACCTAGCCACCCCGTCACGATCCATCGTTAAGTAAAAAGAAAGCACGAAAACGGAAACCGTAAAAGTAAGGCCGCCTAAAAATCGAGAACTGATGTCCACCAAAGAAGTGCCTCCGCTAAAAAGCAACCCCCCGATTTTAGTCAGGCTTTCTTTCAAAGTTTCAATGGTGCTAGAAGCGTCAATAAATTCAAAAATGGTTCCGGAAAGCTTGCCGCCAAAAACTTCTAATAAATTCCGCAATTCCGAAATTGCCAAAGGCACTACGGTATAAATCATCATAGCCACCACAAAAATAGCAACAATGTATATTCCCAGGGTGCTTAAGATTCTAGGAATTTTCTTTTTTTCCAATCGGCTAACGGTCGGCTCTAAGGCCGAAGAAATTACAATAGCTAAAAATAAGGCGATAAAAATCTCTCTGGATACAAAAAGTATCGCGACAAATAAAATCATGAAGAAAACCTTCCAGAGGCTTCCCCAACTAACATTAAATCCTTGTGGATCCATTATAAATTAAATTTAGCAGATAACATTAGAACTTCAAAGTCTTTTCAAGAGGCGCCTTATCTTTATAGGGGCCGATCAAAGACATATTCAGGCTGGAATTTTTAAAAATTTCTTTGGCTAACCCGACTATATTTTCTTTGGTGACGAAATGAATTTTTTTTAAAACTTCTTCCGGCGTCGCCACCTCCCGCTTTAATACTTCCTGCCCTCCATAAAACAGCGCTAGAGCGTCAGAAGTTTCCAATCCCAAAGT
>MHJF01000023.1 GCA_001818675.1 Candidatus Harrisonbacteria bacterium RIFCSPHIGHO2_02_FULL_40_20
AAAATTGAAAACGGTCGTATTTATATTAACGCTTCCTTTAACAATACGATCATTTCCATTACTGATGATAAGGGTAATGCTTTGGCTTGGAGTTCGGCTGGTACCTTGGGTTTTGCTGGACCAAAGAAAGCTACGCCTTTTGCCGCCTCTAAAGTAGTTGCGGCTTTGGCGGAAAAATTGAGAAATGCCGGCCCAGTGAATGTCGCAGTTTTTCTCAATGGAGTGAGCAGCGCCCGGGATTCCGCTTTGCGTTCGTTAAGTAATCACGGATTTAATATAATCAGCATTAAAGATGTTACGCCCGTGCCTCATAATGGTCCAAGGCCGGCAAAAGTTCGAAGGGTGTAAGGGCTTAGTTGAAAAATTTAAGCCAAATGCGTAGAATTTTTCAGTATCAAACTTTATCGAGCACATAAAATCATGAAAATATTAAATCAAAACTTAGAAAATCTGTGGAATTTAAATCGTTATAATCGCAACGGTCGTTACTTTAATTTTATGTGCTCGATGCTTGGTTTTGTAGCTAAATTGTCTTCGCTACAGACGAGCTCAAAAATTTAGACAAAAACGGTATGTTTCCTACTAAAGAAAAAAAAGAGAGATCGTTAGGCGTGAAGCTTTTTTTGAAGCCGGAGCGTTGTAATTCTCCGAAATGCGTTACGGTTCGTCGTCCGCAGCATCCGGGTTTGCATGGAAAAATGTTTCGCAGGCAACTTTCTGAATTCGGTTTGCAGCTTAAAGAAAAACAAAAAATTCGGTTTACTTACGGGATTCGTGAGCGTCATTTTAGAAAAATTTTCCAATCGGCAGCCAAAAATCCCGGAGTTACTGGGCAGATGATTTTTCATATTTTAGAAAAACGCTTGGATAATGTTGTTTACCGATTGGGACTAGCGCCCTCTCGTTCCGTCGCTCGGCAATTAGTAGGGCATGGTCACATTATGGTTAATAATCGCAAGGTGACAATTCCTTCCTTTCAGGTAAAAGTCGGAGAACTTATTTCTATAAGGCAACAGTCTAAGGAACACCCTGCTTTTAAGGAATTAGCGAATAGTTTAAAGAAGTATGATCCGCCGATTTGGCTGGCGATGGATTCGGAGAAATTTCAAGGTAAGGTTCTTTCGGAGCCTAAAGATTTAGAGATTCCATTTGACGTAAACTTAGTAGTAGACTATTATTCAAAATAAAAATTTATGATTTACCAATATTTAAGTGAATCAGTTAATATAAAAAAAATTTCGGAAACTTCTACGGAAGGAGTTTTTGAAGTAGAGGGTCTTTATACCGGCTATGGTTTAACCATTGGTAACGCCTTGAGGCGGGTTTTATTATCTTCGCTTCCGGGAGCCGCCATAACCAAGTTTAAGATTAAGACTGTCGGACATCAGTTTAGCACGGTGCCTGGCGTGATGGAGGATGTGGTAGAAATAGGATTAAATCTAAAAAAGATTAGATTTCAAATCTTTAGCGACGAGCCGCAAATTTTAACTTTAAAGGTTAAAGGAGCGCGCGCGGTTACTGCTTCGGATATTGAGACTAACGATCAGGTTGAGTTAGTGACTCCGGACGCCCATATCGCGACTTTGGCGGAGAAAGGCGCGGAGCTGGAGATGGAATTGACCGTAGAAAAGGGTTTAGGCTATATACCAGCGGAAGCTTTAAAGAAAGATAAGCTGCCGATTGGAGAAATCGCTTTAGATGCTTTATTTTCTCCGGTTATCAATGTTAATTTTTCTGTGGAAAATATGCGTGTTGGCGACCGGACTGATTTTAATCGGCTGCGTTTACATATTAAAACTGACGGCACTATTGCTCCCTCCTCGGCTTTAAGAAAATCCAGCAATATTTTACAAGACCACTTTACTAAGATTTCTCAGCTTGAAGTAATGGAGGTTGAAGTTCCGAATAAGGATGCCAAAGAAAAAAAGACTAAGGCTAAGAAAAAGAAGGAGTAATTTTTATGAGGAAATTTCATCGCAAACGCGGTATGCGGAAATCTTTTTTCCAAGGACTAGCGAATAATTTAATTATGAAAGAGAAGATTGAGACTACTGTAGCGCGAGCCAAAGAAATTCGTCCTATGGTAGAGCGTTTTGTTTCTATTGCCCAGAAAAAGCAGCAATTAACTGCTTTGCGATTTTTGCTTGCCCGTTTGCCTAAGCAAGCAGCTCAAAAATTAGTTTATGAAATTGGCCCTCGTTATAAAGAGCGCCGAGGTGGCTATTTACGGATAATTAAAGGAGCTAAATCCAGAATGCGAGATGGCGCAGATTTAGCAAAAATAGAGTTTATTAAATAAAGACATGGAACACACTATTGACGCCACAGGCCAAAAATTAGGAAGATTAGCATCGCAGATTGCCCATATTCTCCAGGGCAAATTAAGCCCGTCTTATAATCCGCGTTTATCTGGCAATGATAAGGTTGTTGTGACCAACCTTTCCAAGGTTGCCATTACTGGCCGTAAAGCTACCCAGAAAGTTTATTATCGGCATACCGGATATATGGGCCATTTGAAAGAGAGAATTTATAAAGAATTTTTTGAAAAATCTCCAGAAAAGATTTTGTTGTTAGCTATTAAAAGAATGTTGCCTCAAAATAGCCTGCGTGATAAAAGATTAAGAAGGTTAGAAATTCAAAAATAAAATTTTATATGGTTATTTCTAAAACTTCAAAAGCCGCAAAAACTTCAGAAATTTCCAAGGTTTCAGCTAGGGAGCGTTATTTTTATGCTACCGGCGGGAGAAAAACTGCCCAGGCCTTGGTTAGATTAAGAATGAAAAGGGGATCTTTTACCGTTAACGGGAAAGAATATGCCCAATATTTTCGGCTGCCCAATCATCAATCTACCGCTGTTTCTCCGTTAATCTTAACCAAACTTTTTGATGAGGCGTCAGCGGAAATTAAAGTTAAGGGCGGGGGACTGCACGCTCAGGCAGAGGCTGTGCGAAATGCCATTGCTAAAGCTTTAGTAAAGTTTAAGCAAGATTTAAAAAAGTCTCTTCGTCGCGAAGGATTTATTACTCGTGATTCCCGGATGGTGGAACGCAAAAAGTACGGCTTGAAAAAAGCTCGCCGAGCTCCTCAGTGGGCCAAGAGATAGATGCGCCTCATCTTTTCCGCCTATTTTCTTATAATTTTTATTCCTTTAGTGGTGGTATCGGTAGGGTATGCCACTTTTACGGGGTTATCTTTACATAATCTTTGGATTGATCGCGTTGCTCATTTTGCAGGCGGTTTTTGGGCGGCGGTTTTATTTCTTTATATATTTAGGGAATATTCAGAGTTAAAAAGATTTTCGGAATTTTTAGAAAGCTGGATTTTGGTTTTAGTTTTTACTTTAGGATTTGTGGCTTTAATTGGGGTGTTGTGGGAGGTATTTGAGTTTACTACGCATAATATTGGGACCTTAGGAGATACTATTGAAGATCTTAGTTTAGATTTAGTTGGGGCAGCCGTGGCGGTAATTCTGAGTTTTTTCTATAAAAAAATAGATAAAAAGTGATATAATATAAGCGCAATGCAGTTTATTATTAACGGAGGAAGAAAATTACAAGGAGAAATCCAGCTTGCCGGAGCAAAAAATGCGGCCACCAAAATGATGGTGGCTTCGCTTTTGACTGAAGAACCGTGCGTTCTGGAGAACTTTCCTTTAATCGGTGATACTCAAATAACCGCGGAGCTTTGTCAGGCCCTTGGCAGTAAAGTAAGCCTGCGGGGATCTGTTTTAGAAATTCATACTCCAGAGATTATCAATCATAAAGTGGCTTCTTTAAGCCGGAGGAATCGGATTCCAATTTTAACTTTAGGACCTTTGCTTTCTAGGGTTGGAAAGGCGGAGGTGCCAATTTTAGGGGGAGATAAGATTGGCCCCCGGCCGGTAGATTTGCATTTGAACGCGCTTATTAAAATGGGAGCTAAAATTGAAGTTTCCGGAGAAAGTTATATTGCGTCTGTAAAAGATGGTTTGCGGGGCGCTTTAATTGAAATGGAATTTCCTAGCGTTGGAGCTACGGAAAATATTATTTTAGCTGCAGTTTTAGCTAGGGGGAAAACCGTTATTCATAATGCGGCAACTGAACCAGAAGTTATTGAGCTTATTAAGATGCTTCAAAAAATGGGAGCTATTATTGAGTTAGGCGCTAATCGGTTAATTGAAATTGAAGGCGTGAAAAAATTGCGCGGCGTGGTCCATCGTATTTTGCCGGATCGCAACGAAGCTGTTTCTTTTGGTTGTTTGGCGGTTGCGACTAACGGGAGTATTTTAGTTAAGGAGGCGCGCCAACAAGATCTCATTACTTTTTTGAACGCCCTTAGAAAGATTGGCGGAGAGTACGAAGTTACTAAGGAGGGGATACGATTTTATCGAGAGCGCAGTCTGACGGGTTTGAAAATTGAAACTGATACCCATCCTGGTTTTATGACTGACTGGCAGCAGCCTTTTGTAGTTTTATTAACCCAATCTCAAGGAGAGTCTGTTCTTCACGAAACTATTTACGAAGATCGTTTTGGTTATACGCAAGACTTGAATTTAGTCGGCGCAAAGATTAAACTTTCCTCAAAGTGTCTTGGAGATTTGAAGTGTCGCTTTAAGGTAGAGACCTACATACATAGTGCTATAGTAAGTGGGCCGACTCCGTTAGCCGGAGGGAATTTTCAAGTTAAGGATTTACGTTCGGGAATTGCTCATATCATAGCGGCTTTAATTGCTAATGGGCAGTCTACAATTCAAGGAGTGGAAGAAATTGACCGCGGTTACGAAAGAATTGATGAAAGGCTAAGAGAGCTGGGAGCGGACATCCGGCGTATATGAATCAAAAGTCAAAATTCAAAAATCAAAATTACAATTCAAAAATAAAAAGTTTTAACTTTTGCCTTTTAAATTTTGAATTTTCATCATGTTTACTCGTAAAATAGGAATAGACTTAGGAACTGCGAATACGATTGTTTACACGCCATCGCATGGATTTTTAATTAATGAACCGACCATTGTCGCCTTAAGTTCTCCAGATAATTTTGTGCTTGCGGTAGGCAGGGAGGCGAAAGAAATGATTGGCCGCACCCCGGCAGATATCGTTGCTTATCGTCCTCTCAAAGATGGCGTGATTGCCGATTATTACATTACTAAGGCAATGCTGGGTTATTTTATTGCCAAGGCAATTGGCTCTATGAATTTTTTTAAGCCCGATGTTGTGCTTTCGGTTCCGGCCGGCATTACTCCTACAGAACGTCGGGCAGTTGTGAATGCCGCTAAGGAAGCTGGAGCTAAAGACGCTTTTGTGGTGAAAGAACCGATTCTCGCGGCTCTAGGCGCGGGCATACCTATTAATTCTTCTTACGGCAATCTGATTATTAATATTGGAGGAGGCACTTCTGAAGTAGCAGTAGTTTCTTTAGGCAACATTGTTTCTTGGGCGAGTTTGCGTGTGGCCGGAAATAAATTTGATCAGGCGATTACCGATTATATTAAAAAGAAGTATTCTTTGGATATTGGAGAACAGATGGCCGAAGCTGTAAAAATTGAGATTGGTTCCGCTTTGCCGATGAAGGATAAATTAGAAATGAAAATTCGGGGGCGCGATTTGATCACCGGGTTGCCTCAAGATTTAGTCTTCAATTCTAATGAAGTCGCGGAAGCTATTCATTCCCATCTTTTAGATATTGCCGCGTCTGTTCAAAATGTTTTTAATAATACGCCACCAGAACTAGTCGCGGATATTATGGAGCGGGGGATCATTGTTTCTGGCGGCGGCGGTAACTTGCGCAACATTGATGAATTCTTTAAAAGAATGACCGGCGTGCATACCTATGTAGCGGAAGACCCCTTGTTTTGCGTGGCTAAGGGCACAGGATTGATTTTGAATCACCTCGATGTCTACAAACGAACTCTTCTTAATAAAAGGATTTAAGAAGCTCATTAAAGAGGGCAGATTGGCGCAGAGCTATCTTTTTTTCGGGCCGGATTCCGCAGGCCTTTTAGAATTCAGCCGAGGTTTGGCGGGGTTTTTAGAATATGGAAAGTGGGCGGAAGCAGAAAAGCCTTTTTTGGATACTTTATTTTTAAATCCTGAGGATTATCGGGACGTAAAACATTTTTTATGGCAGAAACCAGTGCAATCTCCAAGAAAGACTATTATTATTCCTGCCGCTCAAAAGTTGAGCGCCCAGGCGCAAAATACTATTTTAAAAATTTCAGAAGAGCCACCGGCTAACGCGATGATTATTTTATTAGTGAATGATCCGGATTCTTTAATTCCGACTTTAGCTTCCAGATTGCAAAAGGTATATTTCAATAATCCTCAGCCCGCTGTCGCAGGCGTGCAAAAATCTTTAGTGGAGGAATTTTTGAAAGCCACTACTGTGCGGCGTAAAGAAATCATTAAAGAAACAGTGGAAGATGATCAAGTTTTGGAAGGATTTGTAAGGGGCTTAATAAAAGATCTTAGCCGTGATAAGATAAAAAACTGGAAGGCATTGAAAGAGTTATCGCATCGCTGGTCGTTGATTAATCGGTATAACGTAAATAAGAAGCTGCAGTTAGAAGCAGCGTTGATATATTTATAAAAATGGTTATGGATCCCGTTAGAGGCAACCCATCTATGATTTTTGAAAGATTTCTTGATTTTAGGTATAAAAGTCGATTGCCGTTAAAACGGCCGAGTTACGATTGTCTAAAGACAATCTGTCTCTAACGGGATGGATAAAGCATTTAGTTTATTTTTATTAATAATTTTTGCCGGCATTTTGCTGTATTTTTTGCCGTTAGTTTGTAAGCCCTAAGGATATGGATCCCGTTAGAGGCAACCCATCTATGATTTTTGAAAGATTTCTTGATTTTAGGTATAAAAGTCGATTGCCATTAAAATGGCCGAGTTACGATTGTCTAAAGACAATCTGTCTCTAACGGGATGGATTTTGTAAAAGAGTTAGAACAAAAACTTAAAGCGATTGTTGATTCCTTTAAGCAGGAATTATTTGGTATACGCGCTAATCGTCCGAGTGCTAAGTTGGTGGAAGATATAAGAGTAGATTATACTGGGCAGTCATTGATGATTAAACAGTTGGGTTCTATTAGTATTGTTCCTCCTAAAGAAATTGATATCAATGTTTGGGACTCTAGCGCGGTGGCTTCGGTGGCTAAGGCGCTAGAGTCTTCTAAGCTTGGTCTTTCTGCGAACATTGACGGCAATCTTATTAGGATTAATCTTCCTTCCTTGACTCAAGAACGGCGCGATGAGCTGGCAAAATTAGTAAAGTCTATTGCGGAACAGAATCGCATTAAAATTAGGGCTGGCCGCGATGATGCCAATAAAAAGATTGAACAAATATTTAAAGAGAAAAAAATCAGCGAAGACCAAAAATTTAAAGATAGAAAGAAAATTCAGGAGGCGGTGGATAAGGTGAACAATGGAATAGAGGCCTTGTTAGCTGACAAGATTAAAGAAATAAATGAATGATTAAGTAATTAGCGACTAGTGCCTAGCGACTAGTCCGCCGAAGGCGGAATAAACTAGTGGCTAGTGGCTAGTGGCTAGTCTAATGATTATCGTATTAGTAATAATTGCCATTTCTATTTTAATTCTTGTTCATGAACTAGGGCATTTTTTAGTTGCCAAGAAATTCGGCCTTTTAGTAGAAGAGTTCGGTATTGGTTTTCCGCCAAGATTATTTTCTAAAAAAATCGGCGAAACGGTTTATAGCGTAAATCTTTTGCCTTTTGGGGGATTTGTAAAAATTTATGGAGAAAATCTAGAAACGGATAGCGCAGATTTGGAAAAAAACAGCCGGGCTTTTTATAATCAAAAATCATGGCGGCGATTATTAGTAATTATCGCCGGGGTAGTAATGAATTTTTTTCTTGGTTGGCTGGTAATGTCTGTTATTTTTATGATTGGCGCTCCGCAATCTTTAGTCATTACTGATGTTGTCGCGGATTCTCCGGCAGTTTTGGCTGGTTTTCAACCGGGCGACCAATTAGCTGGTTTTAAAAAATCCGTCGAGTTTATAAACTTTATTGATGTTAATAAGGGCAAGGAAATTACATTAGATGTCATTCGCGCAGGCGAAAATTTATCTATTCAGGTGGTGCCGAGGGTTTCGTCTCCAGTGGGACAAGGGGCATTGGGGATTGCGTTTGCCGAAGCAGGGTTAGAGAAAATGCCTTTTTTCACCAGTCTTTGGACAGGATTAAAAGCATCTGTGGGAATAGTAGCAATGATTTTCGTTTCCTTATTTCAGCTTTTATTTTCATTATTTACCGAAGGCCGGATTTTAGAGGGATTCGTCGGGCCAATTGGTATTTTTGGAGTTGCCAGCCAAGCCGCTGGATTGGGCGTGGTTTATTTGATGCAGTTGATAGGTTTAATTTCATTAAATCTTTTTGTCTTAAACATTTTGCCGTTTCCGGCTTTAGACGGCGGCCGAATGTTTTTCATTTTGTTAGAAAAAATTAAAGGCAAGCCCCTATCTGTTAATTTTGAACGATCTGCCAATGCTATTGGCTTTCTAGTTTTATTATTTCTGATGATTGCTGTGACAGTCAGGGATATTATTAAATTATTTTAGCAATATATTCTTTATTGTAGTGTTTTACATCCAGATAATAAGTCGTGGTTTATTATCTTAGTGTTGAGGTGGTGAGCTCGTGAAGGATTTGTAGTTTTATTATTTTGTTATATAATGTAGCTAGTTTTTTGATAATGCGAAGCGGGTAAATTTCTATTTAAGGAGGGGCGTAAATGAAGCACCTTAAAAGAGTAAAGTTCGCCGGGTTTATGATTTTAGTCGTATTTAGTTTGTTAGGGTTATTGAAGCTGATTAAATTTTCTGAATTACGAGCTGAATCGGCTGCTCAAGATTCTTGGAAGGCCCCCGAACGTGCTGCTAAAAAGAAAAATCCCATAATAAGAGATGATGCGGTTTTATCCGCAGGAAAGAGATTATATATTAAGAATTGTATTGAGTGCCATGGGTCGGCTGGTAGAGGAGACGGTTCAAACGTGAAGAATCTTGAGAAATTTCCGGGCGATTTTTCTGATGCGGAGGTGGCTGCTCAAACAGATGGGGAGTTATTTTGGAAAATTACTGAAGGCCGAAAGCCGATGCCCTCATTTAAAAATGATTTGGCAGAAGAGGAGCGATGGAAGATTATACATTATCTTCGGACTTTTGTTCCTCCGCGGGCAGAAGAAATAAGATTAATCATTGATCGTGCCGTAACTCCCGTTCTTGATCTTCATCACGGATTTATTTCTGAAAATCTTGATGAAATTAAGAAGGCTGGGACCAAATTGGTAGAAGCCTTGAAGCAGTCTCCGGATTCGCAAGCATTTCCGCCAGAGTTAGATAAACAGTTAAAAGCCTTAGACGAGGCGGCAATCCGGCTGAAGGCAGCAAGCGACTTTGCGGCCGCCAAGGCTGATTTTGCTAAAGTATCTCGGATTGTTGCGGATTGGATCGATTATTATTCTTATAGAGCAAAAGATGATTTATTGATTGTTACTTATCATAAAGATAAGGTTGAGGAAGATGAGATTTGGGTTCAACGAGAAGACTATATTAATAATCCCTATCATCAGCCGGGTAAAGATTTATATTCGGCTAAGCGTTCTGTAAGAAAAGTCAGTATTAAGCCGCCAGATTCTTCGTCAAAACAAGATAATGGAGGGAGTTCCAAATGACCAGAATCTTATTTTAATTTGCTATTATTAAGATTTGTTGTATAATGTAGCCAGTTTGATTGAAAAGTTAAACCGCGATTTTTGAGAGGAGCAGAATAATGAGCCGTACATTATTGTGTATTTTTTTAATGGGTTTGGGATTTATGTTGATGCACGCGCCTAGCGTATTCATTACCTTAATCGGCGTTCTGTTCTTTGTGACAGGCGGTCTTAGCGCGGAGTTTTTTCTGTTGCATTCTCGTGGTCATTTTAAGAGTCCTCGATAAATATTGGGGGCTTTTTTATTTGCGCAAAAAAACTTTGTAGACTCGCCAAAATTTTGCATAGCAAAAATTAGGCGAGTGCTCGATTTTGTGATAAAATTTATGTATTATAAATTTAATTAAAATCGGCATGCGGCAATCGCAACTTTTTACTAAAACTTCTAAAACCGCGCCCAAAGATGAGAAAGCGGTTAATGCGAAACTTTTAATTCGGGCTGGATTTGTGCGGAAAATGTCCGCTGGTATTTACGCTTATTTGCCGCTCGGGTGGCGGGTAATCCAGAAGATTGCCAATATTGTGCGAGAAGAAATGAACGCCATTGGCGGAGAAGAATTATTAATGCCTACGTTAGTCGCCAAAGAATATTGGGAAAAATCTAAACGCTGGGATAATGATGTTGTTTACAAAACGGAAGAGTCATCTGCTATCGGTCATCAGTCATCGTACGGGCTAGGTTGGACTCACGAAGAAGTTATTACTTATTTAGCCACTCATTTTATAAATTCTTATAAAGACTTGCCTGCCGTTAGGCATGGTTTGCCGTTGGCCGTTTATCAAATTCAAAATAAATTCCGCAATGAACCGCGGGCGAAAAATGGGCTTTTGCGCGGGCGAGAGTTTTTAATGAAAGATTTATATAGTTTTCATATTGATAAAGCTGATTTAGATCAATACTACGAACAAGTTACCGGCGCTTATAAAAAAGTTTTTCAGAGATTGTCTTTGGACACTAAAATTACGGAAGCTGCTGGCGGCGCTTTTACTCAAGAATATACGCACGAGTTTCAAGTTTTATCGCCGGCTGGCGAAGATGAAATTTTTTATTGCGCGAAATGCGATTTTTCTCAAAATAAAGAAATCTTTCAGGGTAAGGCGGGGGATAAATGTCAGAAATGCGGCGATAATATTCAACAATCCAATGCCATAGAGGTTGGCAATGTGTTTAAGCTCGGCACGCGCTATTCAGAGGCGTTTGACCTTCGGGTTACTAATAAAGAGGGTAAGAAAGATTTAGTCGTAATGGGCTCCTATGGTATTGGTATTACTCGGGCAATGGCTACTTTGGTAGAGGTTTATAACGATGATAAAGGGATTGTCTGGCCGGAAGCTGTTGCGCCTTTTAAGGTTCATTTAATAGCTCTTGGAGGCAAAGAAAAATCGAAGATTGAAAAGGAGGCGGATAAGGTTTATAATCAGCTGGAAAAAGCCGGCGTGGAGGTACTGTACGATGATCGGGATGTTTCTGCTGGGGAAAAGCTAGGTGATGCAGATTTGCTAGGCATGCCCTATCGCGCGGTAATTAGTGAAAAAACTGGAGATAAGATTGAGTTAAAACGGAGAAATAAGGATGGGGTTCAATCCGTATCTGTGACAGAATTATTAAAATTATTGAAATAACACAAACTATACGAATTGAACACGAATAACACGAAATTAGTTCGCGTCATTCGAATAAAATTTGCATTGTTTGTATTATATAGCATAAGCGTATGGGACTATTTAATTATTTTACTAAAGGTGTTGGCGTGGATCTGGGCACAGCCAATTTTATTATTTATGAAGAAGGCCGTGGCATTGTGGTTAATGAGCCTTCAGTGGCGGCGGTTAATAATCGCACTGGCCAAATTTTAGCGGTTGGCCAAGAGGCAAGAAAAATGGTGGGCCGCGCGCCCGCGCACGTGAATGTGGTTAGACCTTTAACTAACGGCGTGATATCGGATTTTGAAATGACCCAGGAATTGCTTCGCCATTTTTTAAAAAGAATGAGCGGGCAAAAATTGATGATGAATTTTAAGAGGGCGGTGGTGGGTGTTCCTAGTAATATTACTGAAGTAGAAAGAAAATCCGTGGAAGATGCGGTTACTGGAGTTGGCGTTTCTAAGGTTTATATTGTTGATGAGCCAGTGGCGGCGGCTTTAGGCGCGCGGCTCCCTTTAAATGAACCAACCGCTAATATGATTGTGGATATTGGTGGTGGCACTACGGAAATCGCTGTTATTTCTATGGGCGGTGCAGTAACATCCAAGAGTTTGAAAGTCGCAGGCGATAAATTTACCGAGGACATTATTCGATTTGTTCGAGATGAGTTTAAATTGGCAATCGGCGAGCCTACCGCTGAAGAGCTGAAAATTAATATTGGGTCCGCCATTCAAATGGATAAAAAGTTAGAAATGACTGTTCGGGGCAGAGATTTGGCAACCGGTTTGCCCAAAGAAGTCATTATTAAAGATAGCTATGTTCGCGCCGCTATTTCTAAGTCTTTGAGAAGCATTGTGGATTCGGTAAAGCAGGTGATTGAAATGACTCCGCCTGAATTAACTGGCGACATTTTAAAACGGGGCATTTATCTTTGCGGCGGCGGCAGTTTGCTCTTGGGTATTGATAAACTTTTAAGCAAGGAATTAACCGTTGCCACAACCTTAGTAGACGATCCTTTGACTTGCGTTGCCCGAGGCACGGGAGTTTTATTGGAAAGCTTTGAGGAATATAAAGACTTATTTCATCGCCCCTTTGCTCCTAAAGATATTAAGATGTAGGGGTGTTCAATGAGAGCCACCAGACTTTTGCCCTTAGCCGTGCTTTTAGCGATTTTTTTATTTAGTTCTTTTATTATTCCTAAATTTTTTAGATTTTCTCCTAAGGCGGATCAGCAGATTAATGAATTATATTTAGAGAATCAAAGTTTAAAATCTCGGTTAACAGCGAGCTTGCCAGAATTTAGAGGCGACTTTAAATTAGCTAAGGTTTATTCTTCTTATCCGTTTAATGATAAAAATGAGATTGCTATTAACTTAGGCAGCGCCGATGGCATTAAAGAGTCTTGGCCGGTAGTTCTTGGTTCCGATATCGTATTAGGAGAAGTTAAAAAAGTTTTTGAACGTTACAGCTTGGTACGGACAATCTTTGATCCGGAATGGCGTTTAGCTGTGCGTATTGGAGAAAATAAAATTAACGCTCTGTTAGAGGGTGGCGTTGAGCCTTCTTTAACCACTATTGATAAAAATAAAGTCATTAAAGAAGGCGATTTTATTTATGCTGTCGCTAAAGGCTTTCCTTATGGCGCTTTAATCGGCAAAGTTCAAAATATTTCCAGTTCTCCAAGTTCAATTTTTCAGGAAGCTAGTTTGGCGCTGCCTTATAACTTTAACAATGAGATCGTAGAGGTAAAGATTTTAACGGGCTATGGCCTATAAAATTATAGGAATTATTTTGTTGGTGGTTGTTGCGGCTTTTCTTCAAGGAGTCAATTTTTATATTTTTGGCGTAAAACCTAATTGGGTTTTAGCTGTTTTTTTAGCTTTAGCTTTTGTGGCAGATTTTTGGTTTTACCTTGTAATGGAATTCTCGGCTTTAATTGTTCTTCGTTTTCAACCAGCTTTTAGCTGGGAATTAGGGGCTTTAGCGGTAATTATATTTTTGGTTTTTATAGCAGCGCGCCAGTTGCCGTGGAAAGAATCTATTAATTTTTTATTTTTAACTTTTGCCTCCCCGACCCTATTTTATTTGTTGGTTAATCCAAAATTTTTGTATTTCCAAATAGGCATTTTCTTAATAGAATTATTTTACAATCTATTATTAGGATTAACAGTATTTTTTATTTTAAAAAATTATGCCCCAAAATCGAGATTTAGATTTTGAAGAATCGGTTTTTGACAGTTATGCCCAAGACTTGGACCATGTGGAATTTCCGCTTTCTCGGAAGGCCTTTATTTTGATTGTTGGTTTAGCGGGATTTTTACTAGCCATAGCTTTGTTCCGAGTCGCGGCCCTCAATTTATTTAACGGCGTTTTTTATAAAGCTCGGGCTGAAGCCAATGTTAATCGTGAAGTAATGATTCCGGCCTATCGCGGTATTATTGTGGATCGCTATGGCGAATCTTTGGTGGAGAACCAGCCATCTTTTAGCGTCTTTGTTAATTTGGCGGAGATTTTGCGTAATACCGAGAATTTTAATGGGGCGTTGATTAAGTTAGCTGAAGTTTTGGAGGTTAGCGTTGACGACATTTTTTTTAGAATTAATGAGGCCAGCGTGAATCAGAATCTTATTGCTGTTGGCCGTAATATTTCTCCAGATCAAATTATTGCTTTGGAGAGCTTAAAAATTAAAGGAGTCACTATTGAGGATGACTACGTCCGTTTTTATAAAACGGGGCCAGTTTTTTCTCATATTTTAGGTTATCCTGGCGAAGTTGATGTGGGTTTAGAGTCAATTTATGATGATCGTTTGCGCGGCCAGAATGGCATTTCTATAATTTTTGAAAATGTGAAGGGTGAGGGGATTGATAAGAAAATTCTAAGCGAAGCCGTTTCCGGGAAGGAGCTTCAGTTAACCATTGACGCTGGCTTGCAAGAATTTTTTTATAATCGACTGAATTCCGCGATTCATTCGCTGGGTAGCAAGGGCGGCGTGGGATTAGCTTTGAATCCCCAGAATGGAGAGGTGCTATCTTTAGTAAGTTTGCCGAGTTATGACAATAATTTATTTGCCCGTTCTGGTAATAGCCAGCAAAAAATTAAGCTTTTAAATGATGCTTCCCAGCCTCTTTTTAATAGGGCTGTATCCGGCGTATATAATCCAGGATCCACAATTAAACCATTAGTTGCTTTAGCGGCTTTACGCGAGGGCTTAATCACTCCAGACGCGGAAGTATTTTCCCGCGGTTATATTGAAATTCCTAATCCATATTTCCCGGATCAGCCAAGCAGGTTTGTGGATTGGAAACCGCATGGTTGGGTGGATGTTCATTCCGCTTTGGCGCGCTCCAGTAACGTTTATTTTTATACTTTAGGCGGGGGGTTGCCAGTGAGTGAGTCTTTGTTGTTACGGGGTTCAATTGGTATCAAGGGCTTGAGAATAGAAAAACTGCGAGCTTATTGGCAGAAGTTTTTATTAGATCAGAAAACTGGTATTGATTTGAGCGCGGAGAATTCTGGGTTTTTGCCGGATCCGGAAGAAAAAGAGAAGCGTACGGGGCAGATTTGGCGAATCGGCGATACTTACAACGTGAGCATTGGTCAGGGGGATCTTTTAGTTACGCCGTTGGAGCTTTTGAATTTTATTAGTTCCATTGCTAATGGAGGGAAAATATATCAGCCGCATCTTATAAGTGAGACACAGCCAAAAGTTTTATTGGATTATTCAGAATGGGCTAACGAAATTAAAGAAGTGCGGCTGGGAATGGAGGATGCGGTAAGCAAGTGGTACGGCACCGCAAGTCTTTTAAGTTCTTTGCCCATTGTGGCCGCCGCCAAAACCGGAACCGCGCAAATTCAGAATAATACCAAGACGAACGCTTTTTTCGTTGGTTATTTGCCCACTGAAGCTTTGGCGAACGCGGGCGCGCCCCTAGATAAGCAGATAGCTATTTTAGTTTTAGTAGAGAATGCCCGTGAAGGTGGTTTAAACGCAGTTCCGGTCGCGAAGGATGTTTTGGAATGGTATTATTACAATAGGTTAGCGACTAGTGATTAGTGCTTAGCGATTAGTAAATTTAAAATTATTTTTTTACTAGTGGCTAGTTACTAGTGGCTAAACACTAATTTTATGAATTCCGAATTGAGGCAAGATTTAGTTTCCGGCGATTGGATTGTAGTCGCCCCAGGGCGCGCTTGGCGGCCTAATTTTTTTGTTAAAAACAAATCTAAAAGGAAGCCCGATCTTATTAAGGGTTGCCCATTTGAGCATCCGCAGTTTTCTAAGAATGGAAAACCGGATTTAATATATCCTAATCATCAGGATTGGGTGGTTCAGGTTTTTCCTAATAAATATCCGGCGGTGATTCAGAAAAAGAAAAATATTCGCGCTGGGGTTTCTAAGCATGGCCCATACTCAATATTTCCCGGAGTTGGCTATCATGATTTAGTAGTTACTCGGGATCATTATAAAAATTTCCCTCGACTTTCTCGTGACAAGGCGAATTTAGTTTTTCGCGCTTTTCAGGATCGGTATTTAGTTTTAAGCGACCATGATTACATTGACTATGTTTCTATTTTGCATAATTGGGGGCCAACCGCTGGCGCTTCGGTTTTTCACCCGCATTACCAGATTATTTCTATCCCGATGGTGCCGCCGGACATTAACCACTCCTTAACTGGTTCAGCGCGCTATTTTAAAAGCCATAGAAAATGCGTGCATTGCGTGATGATTGATTTGGAGTTGAAAGAAAAAAAAAGAATTATATTTGAGAATGAGAAAGCGGTAGCTTTTGCGCCTTTTGTTTCCCGCGGCCCTTTTGAGGTGCGGGTATTTCCTAAAAGTCATTTGCCTTATTTTGAGAATACCTACGATGAAGATATGGAGTCGGTGGTGGAGGCGCTTCAGTATTCTTTGAGATCTCTTGAGAAAAATCTAGGAGACCCGGATTATAATTTTTTTATTCATACTTCGCCCATTAAAGATAAGGAGAAATATCGCCATTATCATTGGCATATTGAGATTACGCCCGTAATTTCTATTCGCGGCGGCTTTGAGTGGGGGACGGGCATTGATATTAATGTGATTGATCCAGATAATGCCGCTAAGATATTGAGAGTTTGATTATGCAATTTATTATTCCTGACCCGGATAAAAAAAGAAATCTTGTTAATTTGCTTCGTGGCGTAGGCTATCATTTTGATGGCAGCAAAGGCAGCGAGTTGGCTTTTTATCATTCTGTTTCCAGCGGCTTCTTTCCGCGTTTTCATATTTATATTCAATGGGTTGATGGCGGCTGGGCGGCGAATATCCATTTAGACCAGAAAAAGCCGTCGTATGAAGGCAGCCATGCTCATTCCGGGGAATATGAAGGTGAGATTATAGAAAAAGAAATTGCTCGATTAAAAAAAGCATTATTGCCAGATCTTCTTGCAAATCTTGAAGATCGATGTTAATATAGGCAAGTATTCTTTTACAAATGAGAAGGCTAAACCCCGAATTTAAAATTTGGGGTCGCCCGATCAAAACGCAGTTTTGATTTAGGGAGGTGACAGATGATGAATGTTATGTTGACGAAGCTGTTGGGATTTTTTCTGCTTCTTACTTTTGTGGTTTCTTTAACTGCCGCGATTTATGTTCCTTATTGTCGGAATAAATATAAGCCTAAGAAATCAAAAAATAATAAGGATGATGATTGCGGTTGCGGCGATAAAGGAGGTTGTTCTAATGACTGATCAAGAAGTTGTTAAGCGCGCTACGGACTTTGCTCGATCTTATAAGGGCCAGCCCTACAGTGAATCTGAATTTAATGAGCATTTATATTATGCTTTAGAGTCTTTAGTCAAAGCTGGCGCCACTGACGAACAGATTAAGCTTTTTAATAAAACGGTTAATAATCTGCCGTTAAAAGGAGGAAGTTTTAATTCGTATAGCGGAGATTAACTAAGATGTCCTCCGACGTTACGTCGGAGGGCTTTTTTATTGGTCAATAAATTGTTATATTTCTTATTAATGGATCCCGTTAGAGGCAATTAAAATAATGATGGCAAACAATACGATTCAATATATTAAAGCGTCGGTGGTTCTTAAAATGGCCGAGTTACGGTCGCCTTTGGCGACCTGCCTCTAACGGGATGGATTTTGATGTTTTAAGGCGTAATGTTTTGGAGGCGATTAAGAAAACTCAAGATGTTAAGGGTTTAGAGCAGATTCGTATTAAGTATTTGGGGCGCCAGGATGGCGAACTTATTAAGATTTTGCGTTCGTTAAAAGATTTATCGGTTGAGGAAAAAAGAAAGCTAGGACCGGCGGCTAATTTTTTGCGTAACGAATTGGAAGCCGCATTTATAAATAAGCTTGAAAATTTAAAATTAAAAATTAGAAATTCCCAATCTAATTTAGATGTTACTCTGCCCGGAAAGAAGGTTCCGGTTGGCCATTTACACCCGCTGACTTTAATGGAAAACCGGATTCGGGAAATTTTTCAAAGTTTAAGTTTTTCCGTAGTGGAAGGCCCGGAAGTAGAAAGCGATTACTATAATTTTGATGCTTTAAATATTCCAGCTAATCATCCAGCTCGAGATATGTGGGATACCTTTTGGCTTCGTCAAAAAGTTCAAAGTTCAAAGTTCAAAGTTCAAAGTCTCTTATTGCGTACCCACACTAGCCCGGTTCAAATTCGTTATATGGAAAAGCATCAGCCGCCGTTTCAAATAATTGTGCCCGGCCGGGTTTTTCGTTATGAGGCAACGGATGCCACTCACGAGATTAATTTTCATCAGATTGAGGGTTTGATGGTGGGGGAGGATGTTTCTTTGGCGAATTTTAAATATATTATTGAAGAGTTTTTAAAGCAATTATTTGGAAAAAATATTCATTTTCGATTTAGGCCCAGTTATTTCCCTTTTACTGAACCCAGTTTAGAAGTAGATATTCAGCTTGGCGGCAAATGGTTAGAAGTGATGGGCGCTGGAATGGTTCATCCCAAAGTTTTTGACGCTGTGAAATATAATTCAAAAGAAGTTAGGGGATTTGCTTTTGGCCTTGGTTTGGAAAGATTGGCAATGATTAAATATAAGATTGATGATATCCGATTATTTTATTCAGGTGATTTAAGATTTATAAAACAATTCTGATGGTTTTTTCCTATTCTCTATTTAAAAAGATCGTTTCTAAGATTCCTCCTAGGCCGCAGCTTCTGGAGCTTTTAAATTTTAGGATTTTTGAGGCAGAAGGCGAAGGTAAAAATAATTTAGAAATTTCTATTCCAGCTAATCGTTATTCCGATGCCGTAAGCCATTTCGGTTTAGCGAGGTTGATTTCTGCGGCAACCGGAGCAAAATTGATTGATTTAGTATTGGCTTCGGCAAAAAGCCGTTCCGAATCTGATAAATTTCAGATAAAAATTTCCTCTAAAAAGCAGTGCTCTCGTTATAGCGGCCTTTATGCGGAATTTTCTAATTTAAAATCTTCGCCTCAATGGCTTAAAGATGTTTTGGCGGATTGCGGCTTGCGTTCTATTAATTCCGTGGTGGATGTAATGAATTATGTGATGTTAGAAATTGGCCAGCCGCTTCATGCTTTTGACGCGGATTTAATTTCTGGGGCTATTGATGTCCGTCTGGCAAAAAATGGTGAAAAAATAACCACCTTAGATGGCGCAGAGCTTAAATTAACTAATCAGGACCTATTAATTGCCGATGATAAGAGGCCGTTAGCCATCGCTGGCATTAAAGGCGGGAAAACTGCGGAAGTGAATACCCAAACTAAAAGAATTATTGTGGAAGCGGCAAATTTTGATGGCGCTTCAATTTATCGCACTGCTCGCCGTTTGAATTTATTCACTGACGCGGGCACAAGATTTGCCCATGGCCTAAGCCCTTATTTGGTGGAAAGAGGGATTCGCCGCGCGGCCCAGCTTTTAAAAGAAATTTGCGGCGCAAAAATAGGCGATTGGGTGGACGTTGATTACAGCAAATTGGACAAAACTGTTTTGAAATTTGATGTTAAAAAGTTTAATGCCCTTACCGGTTTTAATTTAGAGGAAAAAGTTTGTTTGGAATATTTGAAACGGCTTGGTTTTGAGATTAAGGGCGATTTAGTAACAGCGCCACCGGAGCGTATGGACATTGAATCATTTGAAGATTTAGCTGAAGAAATTGTTAATCTTCATAGCTATGATGAATTGCCGGCTATCGCGCCGAAGATGATCTTAAAGCCATCGGGTCAAGAAGATTCGGTGGTGCTGAAGAGTAAAAGCAGGAAGCTTTTAGCGGGTTTGGGATTAAATGAGGTTTATAATTATTCTTTTGTTGCAGGATTAAAAGATCAAAATTTCATTTGGTATTCCAATAATGCCAAACTTGTAGAGTTAGAAAATCCGATTGCGGAAGATAAAAAATATCTGCGGCCAAGTTTATTGCTGGGGCTTTTGAAAAATGTGGAAGATAACTGGCGATTTAATGACGAAGTGAGAATTTTTGAGATTGGCAGGGTTTTTGCTGAAGAGAAGGGCGGGCTTTCAGAGAAATTAATGTTGGGATTAGCGCTAGGCCTTAAAAAACAGCGGCCATTTTTGGAATTAAAAGGTTCGTTGGATTCATTTTTTAGCGGCGTTGGTTTATTGGAGCACGACTTTGTTCCGGTTGGCGACAATTTGCGCATAGAGTCCGATCATCATGTTTTGGGTTATGTTCGGGCGGCGCAGGCGGATATTGCGGTTGCGGAAATTGATTTAACTAAATTAGTTAGTTTAATCCAGGAAGAAAAAGAATATCGCCCGCTTTCTAAATATCCTTCAATAGTTCGGGATCTTTCATTTATTGTGGACGCGGAAACACGGGTGGGAGATATTCAAAATATTTTAGAAAATATCAGCAAATTAGTAGAAGATGTGGATTTGGTGGATTGGTTTCAGGATGAACAAAAACTGGGCACTGACAAAAAAAGCTTAACTTTTCGTTTGGTTTTTCAATCCGAAGAGCGCACGCTTACAGACGAGGAAGTGGGCAAGGAAATGGAGAGGGTAGTTTCAGCCTTAGAGAAGAAATTTGATATAGAGGTTAGGTAAGATTATTTTTCTCATTTTTATCATTGCGATTCGCCAGTTGGCGAATACGAAGCCCTGCCTGCCGGCAGGCAGGAATCTTACAATGTAATAAAAAAAGAAGCCCCAGTTGGGGCTTCAGGCAATTTGTTCTTAGTTCAATGTTCAGTGTTTTTCGTTCATTGTCAGCTTTTTGGCATTCCTTCTTCGTGTCCTGCGCGGGTTTGCCAGCGCATTTGGCATTCTCGTAGTTCTGCTAATGTCAGCGCGTTTACGTAACTCATTGCGGAACTTAGATTCTTGATTAGCACTTCAATCACTGGGCCAACGCTTCCCTTGTAAGGAACGCGCCGAGGTTCTCCTTCCGGAGCTCTAATATCATCTAGCGATCCTTTTGCCAGTCGGTCGAGTTGCAGTTCCAGCGATGCGGATCCGCGATACACCTTAAATTTTTGGCCTTTGTCCATTTGTAGTTCGCCCGGAGATTCGTCTGTTCCCGCTAAAGCGCTGCCGAGCATGACAACACTGGCGCCAGCTGCTAGAGCTTTGGCAAAATCTCCGCCTTTGGCAATGCCGCCATCAGCAATAATTGGGATATCTTCCGCAACCGCAGCGCATTCCGCGATAGCGGTAAGTTGAGGCATTCCTACTCCAGTTTCTTCTCGAGTTTTACACGCAGAGCCCGGACCTATGCCAACTTTGACTGCATCAGCTCCCGCGTCAATCAGCAGTCTTGTTCCTTCGGGGTTGTCTACATTCCCAACCACTAACTGTGCTTTAGGAAATTCTTTTTTGATTTTTTGAATTGTTTCTTGAACTCGAAGAGCATTGGCTCGGGCAGTGTCTAATAGAATAGCATCGGCTCCCGCGCCACATAATTGCCCAACTTCTTCCAGGATGTTATCAGGCAAGCCAACTGTAGCTCCTACCAGTAATCTTCCTTTTCGGTCTCTGGCCGCCATTGGGAATTGAGACCGCTTAACTACGTCTTTAGCGGTAATCAGTCCGACGGGCTGATTCTTTTCGTCTATTAGCGGAAGTTTTTCAATCTTTTTTGCGTCCAGAATTTTGATAGCCTCTTGAATGGTGATCCCCGGATTAGCTGTTACCAAAGCTTTTGTCATTACATCTTCAACTCGTAAGGATTTTAGAGCTTCGTCAGTTTGATATCTTTTAAATTGCACATCGCGATTGGTAAGAATGCCGACTAAAACCCCATCGTCATTCACTACTAAAACAGCAGAAGTTTTGTTGAGTTTCATGAAATCCAAAGCTTCTTTAAGCGAGATGCCAGGTTTTACGCACCAGGGATTTTCAATGATTTCATTGTCGGCTCTTTTGACTTCCCGTACTTGCGATACTCGGTCTTTGATTGGCATGAACTGATGAATAAATCCTAGGCCGCCTTTTCGAGCAATCGCAATGGCCATGGCTGATTCGGTGACATCGGCCATATTAGAAGAAATAATCGGAATATTCAGCCGCGTTTTTTTTGTCAGTTGAGTGCGCAAGTTTTCAACAGATCCGCTGATTTCGCTTCGGCTCTTGATTCGGGACGTCCGGTCTACCAAAAAGATATCAGGGAAAGTTACGGCAATATGAAGTGGCAGACCTTTGCTTCTTAAGTATTGCCTTACTATTTTTCTTATTTGGGTATTGTGAATCATGGCGCCTCCCATGGGAATTGAACCCAACGGTCGTCTTTTTCTCTGATCCAGATATCGGGTGTAATAGTGCTTTGAGGATGCTTGAATAGAGTAACAATGAAAGAGCCGCAATTGTTGAAGTTCCAGAGAGTTTGTCCGGTGTCGGCGATATCGTCCACTACTAAAGTTTTTTCCCAGAATTCTGGCATATAAAATGACATAAAACCAAAATTGTTGGGAAGACCTGGTTTTCTTTCTCTATCGGGACAAAGAAGATGAGAGAGTTTTACAGCTAGTATGACTCCTCCCCGGGGCGGCCCGTAAATATATTTAAATTTTTTACCCCACGCTTTTATAGTGTCAGCAATTTTTCGAGCGTCTACCTCAAATTCTTCCCAGGTATAAACCTGAATGCCTGCATTGGGTGGCTGGTTAGCCATGTGTTGCCTCCCTAAATCAAAACGAAGTTTTGATCGGCTATAGCCCGATGGGCTCGCCCATTTAGGTGCGAACAATTTGCAAAGTAAATTGTTTTAGCTTTTTCAAATTTCAACGAACAACGCATTTTAGCGTAGCATTTTTAGTATAGCTTCGCAATAACTTTCTCTTTCTTTTAACTCTCTTTTTTGTTATAATAAAGAAATCTGCAATGGCAAAATTTAAGGGTAAATCAAAAGAAAAAAAAGCTTCCAAGATAGAGAATAAAGAGCCTTCTTATACCGCTAAAGACATCTATGTTTTAGAGGGTTTAGAACCGGTGCGTAAGCGCCCGGGAATGTATATCGGTTCAACCAGCGCCGATGGTTTGCATCATTTAATTTGGGAGGTAGTGGACAATAGTATTGACGAGGCGATGGCTGGTTATGCGAAAAACATCCGCGTGGAAATTTTGCCGGGCAATCGGGTAGCGGTTACGGATGATGGCCGCGGCATTCCGGTGGAAATCCATAAACAGACCAAAAAATCCGCGTTGGAAACCGTAATGACCACCCTGCATGCCGGAGGAAAATTCGGCGGCGAATCCTATAAAGTTTCCGGAGGCTTGCACGGCGTAGGCGTTTCTGTTGTTTGCGCGCTTTCTATTTGGATGAAAGTTGAAGTTTCCCGCGATGGCGGTTTATATGAGCAGGAATACAAAATAGGCGTTCCGCAATACAAAGTTAAGAAAACCGGCAAGAGCGCCAGTACCGGTACTAAAGTTACTTTTGAGCCGGACGCGACAATTTTTACTACTGTAGAATTTGATGTTAAGCGTGTTATAGATCATTTGCGCCAGCAAGCTTTTTTAACGAAAGGCGTGAAAATTGAGATAATAGACACTCGTAAATCAGAGATGATTGCGGGATACCACGCTTTTTATTTTGATGGCGGGCTTTTATCTTTTGTTAAATATTTGAATTCTACGGAAAAAGTTGTGCAAGACACTCCTTTTTATGTTCATAAACAGGACGGCAAGGTGGAAGTAGAAGCGGCTTTTTCTTATAACAATGATATTGATACGGAAGAGTTAAGTTTTGCTAATAATATTTACACTCCGGACGGAGGAATGCACTTGACTGGGTTTCGTTCCGCCTTAACTCGCTATTTGAATGATTTTGCCAGGCAATATGAATATATTAAAAAAGATGATGATAATTTTACCGGCGATGATGTGCGTGAGGGTTTAACTGCGGTTGTGGCGGTTAAAATTCCGGAACCGCAATTTGAAGGTCAGACGAAAGCCAGATTAGGAAGTCCGGAAGCTCGCACAGCGGTGGAAAGCGTAGTCGGCGAAGCCCTCAAAGATTTTTTAGAAAGAAATTCTGCCGACGCGCGCCGGATAGTAGAAAAATGTTTATTATCGGTTAAGGCTCGCAAGGCTGCTAAGGCCGCGAAGGAAACTATTTTGCGCAAAGGCGCCCTGGAAGGTATGCTATTGCCGGGTAAATTAGCGGATTGCAGTTCGCGTAACCCGGAAGAATCCGAATTATTTATTGTTGAGGGTGATTCTGCAGGCGGCAGCGCCAAACAGGGAAGAGATCGGCGCGTTCAAGCCATTTTGCCTTTACGGGGTAAGATTTTGAATGTGGAAAAGTCACGCGTGGATAAGATGATTGTTAATAAAGAAATTAAGTCTTTAGTGATGGCTTTGGGGACCGCCATCGCCGAGTCTTTTGATATTGCTCGATTGCGTTATCACAAAATTATTTTAATGACTGATGCTGACGTGGATGGCGCCCATATTCGCACTTTGCTTTTAACTCTTTTTTATCGTTATTTCCGACCGGTGATGGAAAGCGGGCATGTTTTTATTGCCACTCCGCCTTTATTTCGTGTTCAAAAAGGAAAGGATATTCATTATGCCTATAAAGAAGAAGATAAAGATAAGTTGGTGAAGCAGTTGGGAAGCGGTGATGGCGAGAAGGGGTTGTCTATTAGCCGCTATAAGGGTCTTGGTGAAATGAATCCGGATCAACTTTGGGAAACCACCATGAATCCTGACACTCGGCTTTTGAAGAAGGTTAATATTCGTGACGCTCAGGAGACTGATAAACTTTTTGATATTTTAATGGGAGAAGAAGTGGAGCCGAGAAAACAATTTATTCAGTCGCAAGCGCAGTTTGTAAAAAACCTAGATGTTTAATATGACTTTCATCCTGAGCTTGTCGAAGGATGAAACCTTGACGTTTAAATTAAGTTGGGTTAAAATAATACAAACCTACGAAAGTATACGAACACCGCGAATAATTTATAATTTTCGCAGTATTCGCATACGTTCGCATTGTTAACATTATGTTAAATAAAATTAAATTATTTTTACAAGAGTCACAGCAAGAGTTTAAAAAGGTGAATTGGCCGAGTTCTAGCGAAACGGTGCGTTTGACCATGGTAGTTATTATGATGTCTTTAGGGGTTTCGGTTTTTCTCGGCCTTTTAGACTTTATTTTTTCCACGGCGTTACAAAAGCTTTTAATTTAAAATGAGCGAAGTTGTGCAAGACAAAAATCGTCATTGGTACGCGATTCACACTTATTCGGGCTACGAAGATGCGGTGGCGCGTTATTTAAAGCAACGCGTAGATTCGTTAGCGATGAACGATAAAATTTTTAATATTATTGTTCCTAAGGAAACGAAGATTAAAATTAAGAATGGCAAGCGCCGAACTATAGAAGAAAAAATTTATCCCGGTTATGTATTGGTGGATATGATGTTGACCGATGATTCTTGGTATGTGGTTCGGAATACTCCTCGGGTAACTGGTTTTGTGGGTTCGGATACCACTACGCCGATTCCTCTTTCTAAAGAAGAAATTGATGCTTTGATGGCTAGAATGGTTGGTGAAGATTCCAAGAAATTTAAAGTTGAACTTTCAGTGGGAGAATCAGTTAAGATTATTGACGGCCCATTCAAGGAATACCAAGCTAAAGTTATAGAGATTGATGAAGAAAAAGGAAGAGTTAAAGTTGCGGTTCCGATTTTCAATCGAGATACGATAGTGGAGTTAGATTCCTTGCAAGTACAAAAAATATAAAAATAAAGGTGTGGCTCCCCGCACTAATTTTGCGGGTAATGCTTGGGCGATCCGCTTCGCCCATTAAGGGATGTGTCTATTCGACACACGCGGATCGCGACCTTTACAATAACCATCGTTTAAACTACAATTTATTATAAATTATCTAGGCAAAATTAGTGCGGGGTGCTCATTTTTGTAGTCAATCGCTCCGCTCTTGAACAAAAATGGCAAAACCAATCAAAACAACCTTAAAGCTTCAGATTCCGGCGGGCGCCGCGAACCCGGCTCCTCCGATTGGGCCTGCTTTGGGCCAACACGGCGTGAATATTGCTGAATTTTGTAAGCAGTTTAATGAAGCCACTAAAACTATGACGGGCGATATTGTTCCTGCGGAAATTACGATTTATGAAGATCGCAGTTTTACTTTTAAATTAAAAACTCCGCCCGCTTCAGCTTTATTAAAAAAGGCTGCTGGAATTGAAAAGGGATCAGGCAATCCAATTCTTACTAAAGTTGGCAAGGTTACTAAAGAAGATTTACGTAAAATTGCAGAGCGAAAGATGCCCGATTTAAATACCGACAATGTTGAGGCAGCGATGCGCATTATTGCTGGCACTGCCAAGAATATGGGAATAGAGGTGATAGAGTAGAGGATTTTGGTATTTTCGGAGATATGCTTTTCGGAACCAGAATAATTAGCTCCAGCGGGCTAATTTTCTTTTCCCTCGGCGATTTTTCGTTCGTTGAAAATTATAACGAACGAGCCATGTAAAATCGCCTCCGGGACATTCCGAGCCAGCATACCATCCTCAACCAACATCCAATAATATTTTGACTTTTTACATAGCTAATGCTATTATCTCTGGGGTTGTTTAAAAATTGAAGGCTAAACCTCGAATTTTCGAGGTCGCTCGATCAAAACCTCGTTTTGATTTAGGGAGATGGCAAATGGCCAAAGTTTGCGATCACACGAGCGTGGGTTTGCTTTTATCATATCAGAATAACAATGATTGGCAGTTACGTTTTTTAATGATAGAGCGGCATAATTATCCTCAAGCAATAGCTTTGCCAGCTGGGCATTGTGATGGCGACGATTTCTATAAAGCTATACGGCGTGAAGGTAAGGAAGAAGTCGGGATAGATCTCGGAAATTTAAATTTGAATTTTGTTGCAAGAATAGATAATCCCTGTAAACGTCAGGATGGATCTCACCATATTTGGGGAATTTTTGAGGGATATTTTTATAGTGGTACTGTAGCTGCTGGCAGCGATGCTAAAAGATTTTTCTGGGCCACTCTTGACGAGTTAAGAAAATTTTCTCAAAGAACCGAATTTTTTATGAAGAAATATTCTGTTGATTGGCAGGACGTTGGTAAGTTGACTAAGGCCATTTTTGGCGATCCACAGAATCCTCAAGTTGATCCGGATTGGCAAAAGGAAATGGGCCTTGAGCCGGTGTGGTATTATATACTGAAGAAATTGATGTATATTTAGTGATTTGACTGCCCTTACGAGGGCGGTTTTTATATGCCGAATTTTAAAACGAAAACCGGGACTTTTAGGTCGTGAAAGGACAGTTATATCTAAGTGCTATCCTATAGGATAGCACTTAGATATTCAGAGTTTGAATTATAAAGAAACCACGGACTTTAGTTCGTAGAATTTTATTGGTACGGGGTTGCGGAGGCGGTTTTTATTTTCTATAATCTTATTACGTTCTTTTACATAAATAAAAAGACTAAAACAATTTGCTTTGCAAATTGTTCGCCCCTAAATGGGCGAGCCCATCGGGCTATAGCCGATCAAAACCCCGTTTTGATTTAGGGAGGCATATGTGGATAAAACCGAACGTCCGCAGTGGGACGAAATTTTTCTTTTAATGGCCGCGGTGTTTTCATCTCGGGGGTCTTGCGATCGTTTACTGACTTCCTGTTTTTTAGTGAAGAATAAACGGATTGTTGGAGTTGGTTATAATGGCGCGGTGGCCGGTCTTTCTAATTGTGATGAAGTGGGGCATTTAATGGTTGATAATCATTGCGTTCGGACTATTCATGGCGAAGATAATGCTGTAAATAATGCCGTTGCTGACTTAGATGGCGCCACGGCTTATGTTATTGCCACTCCTTGTTTAGATTGCGTTAAGAATCTTTTACAAAAAGGGATTAAGCGCATTGTCTATGTGGGTATTTACGCAAATTCTAAAGGATTAGAGCATATTGAGAGTTTTTGTAAGGAAAAGGCCGTGGTTTTAGATCATTTCAGCGATCCAAGAATTCTTCTGTCAATCTTGCGAAAAGTGCTTAATCGTTTGCGTGGTCCGGGGGGAATTTTAAAAGATATTCCCGAAGAAGAAATATTTTTATTGTTAAGGGGCAATAATAATTTTTCAACTTAATATGATCATTAAAGTGATTATCAAAAATAGTACAGTCCGAAAATTTTCGGACTGTTTTTAATTCGTATAACAATTAGTTATCAGGATGATATAATAAAAATAATCAACATGAAAAAGGGAAAATTTATTGTTTTAGACGGGGTAGATGGATCGGGTAAGGGAACTCAATTAGCTAAGCTAGCCGAATTTATTTTTCGGACTGATAAGAGTAAGCAGGTTGTATTAACTAGAGAGCCTTTTAAGTACAATTTAGAAATTAGAAAAATTCTAAAAAAAGAAAAAAAACCGCAAGCTCAATCTGAGAAATTAACAAGGCTTTTTGTAAAAGATCGGATTTTTCACACTAGCGTCATTAAAAAACTAACGCTTTTAGGTTTTGATGTTGTTTGCGACCGCTATAAATATTCCACTTTGGCTTATCAGCAAACGCAAGGCATTCCGTTGGCAAAATTGTTAGAGATGCACAAAGGCATTTTATTGCCTGATTTAGCAATTATTATAGATATTCCGGTTAGGGCGGTCTTAGCTAGGATTCACAAAGATCTTAATAGGAAATTTAAAGAAATGTTTGAGCAGGAGGAATTTCAAGAAAAATTGCGCCAGAATTTTCTGGCTTTGCCTAAGCAGTTGCCGGATGAAAAAATCGTGATTATAGACGGCAATCGTTCTCCGGAAAAAGTTTTTGAATTAATCAAAAAAGAAGTAGATACAATTTTGTGATTACCGCGGCCCCACACCGCGGTTTTTTATTTTATTATCCATGATTTCGCGCTCTTGCTCTTAGTAAGAGAGTCTGTTATTTTCTAAGTAGTTTGAACCTCACACATAAACGATATGTGTGGAATGAACCTTGAAAATCAAAGTGAAAGGAGGCGAATTCAATGAGATCATTAGTAATGTGTGGCAGCCGTAAATTCAAAGATTATTTTGACGTTTTTGCTCTTTTCTTTCGAAAACGCAACGTTGTGGTTAATTACCCAAATTTTCATTATCAGCGAAAGAAAACTGTTTATATTCCCGAACTTATGTTTGTTCGATCGCCAGCCCAACGGTTAAGGGTTTCGGGATTAGTTCATACGCATATTCAGAAAATTAGGGAGACTGCAGGTGAAGGCGGAGTTTGTCTGATTGTAAATCCATTGCCTAAATGCGGCCAGAAATTGCCTTTTGGATATATCGGAGACAACACGATTCTGGAAATTGGAGTTGCTATAACTCTTGGTATGAGAGTGTTGATGTTGCGTCCATTTGATGAGGTAAGTATTATGTCAGTGGTGCCCGCGGATGACAAGAGCCGGTTTTTCGTTTTGGTTCATCCGAAATTGGATCCGTGTGATCCGGATGTTGTTTGGCCTTGGCTAAGGAGGTTTCTCAATGGCTCATAAACCTTGCTGTCAATCTGTTGGCGCGATAATCAAAAATAGCAAAGGGGAATATTTAACTCTTTATCGAAAATTAAAGCCAATTGGTTTA
Organism: Candidatus Harrisonbacteria bacterium RIFCSPHIGHO2_02_FULL_40_20; assembly: GCA_001818675.1. GTDB lineage: Bacteria > Patescibacteriota > Minisyncoccia > UBA6257 > WO2-44-18 > 2-02-FULL-40-20. The sequence continues at coordinate 29,412 of MHJF01000023.1, forward strand.
GGTTTGCCGGCCGGCCATGTGGAATTTGGAGAAACTCCGGAAGAAGCATTTTTAAGAGAAACGCACGAGGAGGTTGGAATTCGGCCTAAAAAGTATCGGATTGTTTTGAGGGGCGTAATTCCCGGTGTTTGTCGTCGGGGTGCCAAAAAGCATTATTGGACTGTTTTTAGGGTTGAAAAATATTTTGGCAAACCCCATCGAAAAGAAAAATCCAAGCATGCTAACGTGAAGTTCAAGAGCGTTAAAGAGATTCGGGAATATTTAGATAGCAATGACGTTGATCCTGCTTGGGTAGAAATTTTCAATCGTTTGAATATTATCAAGAGATGATTGCCGATAAGCATTAAGCGATAGCCGGGCGCATTTGTTAAGCCCGGCTTTTTTATTGTATATTATTCACAGCTTTGATCTTTGATATTTAAAGGGGGTTTTATGAGTTGTCAAAAACGTTGCCTTTATCGGACTTATTTAGCCGGTCCGATGCAAAATGTCGCTTACAGTGGCGCTGGTTGGCGCCAAAGATTGGGTATTTTGCTAGAACATTTAAGAATTCGGGTTCAGGATCCCGTTAAAAGCGAATCTGCCAAAACCGGACTTCGGCCCGCTAGAACTAAGGTTAGATTGAAAATGCTCACTGCCCTAGCTATTCATGGAGATAAAGAAGCGGAAAAGAAGTTCCGACGGATGATTAAAAAAGTGGTTAAGGCCGATTTTTCTTGCGTTCATTCCTCGCATTTTATTATCGCTACCGTTATCGAGAATGTTGTTTCCATTGGCACGACTGCCGAGATTATTGAGGCCGCTAGGAAAAAAATTCCGATTTACGTCCTTTATCTTGGCAGAATAGAGAATTTTCCCCATTGGATGCTTTATTATATTTTTCATTCGCAGGGAAAAATTTTCCCCATGAAACATAAAAGAGATTTTTTAGGCTTGATTGATTTCTTGAAGACTAAATTTGCTTTGAGGAGGCTGGAAAATGAACATTCCTGATTTCAAAAAATGGAAATCAATAGCTGTAGAGTCAATCTTTTTAGATATCACTCGATTGAGAATTTATTACCAAGAAGCCGAGCTGGAAGATGAAGGAGAGATTTATTGGGTTGGTTATCGGATAAGATATTTTGATCCAGATACTTTAGGTCGGGGAACGGCTTTTAATTTTTTTGGAAAGGGCGAGGTTTTAAGGATTTGGCGGAGCGGCTCCAAGATGCGCCGGATAACTATTTTCACTCCAAGCGGCTGGAAAGAATTTGATGCCGAGGAGTATTCTCTTAGGCTGATTTGCCTGCTGAAAGCGCTTAAATTTTCGGTTATTCATATTACCTTACAAGGAAAAGAAGCTTGGCGAGGCCAAGAAGTATTTCGAGTTGTTAAATAATCCCGTGCATAAGTTTTATGCGCGGGATTTTGCTATAATATCAATAAGGTTAGATAAATCTATGAATAATTACGTTCTTACAATTGGATTAGAAATTCATGCAGAGTTAAAAACTCGCACGAAAATGTTTTGCGATTGTTTAAACGATCCTTTGGAAAAACATCCTAACGCGAATGTTTGCGTTGTTTGTTTGGCGCATCCGGGTTCTTTGCCCGTGATTAATAAAGCCGCGGTGGAAGCGGTTTTGAAAGTTGGGATGGCGTTGAATGGCGATATTCCGCAGTTTTCTAAATTTGACCGGAAAAATTATTTTTATCCGGATTTGCCTAAGGGCTATCAAATTTCCCAATATGATTTGCCTTTAGTATTTGGCGGGATGCTGCGTGGAGTTCGTTTGCGCCGTGTGCATTTGGAAGAGGATACTGCGAGACTCGCTCACGAGTCGAGTCCCGACAGCGCGTCGGGAGTACACCATAGTAGCTCCGATGCAAAGTCGGAGCGACCAACTTCGTTGGTCGATTTCAACCGCGCCGGCGTTCCTTTGATGGAATTAGTTACCGAGCCGGATATTAAAAACGCGGATCAAGCTGTGGAGTTTGCTAAGGAACTTCAGTTAATTTTGCGGTATTTAGGAGTTTCTGATGCGGATATGGAAAAAGGACAAATGCGGGTAGAGGCGAATGTATCAATTCAACAAATAACAAATGACAAATTACAAATAACAAAAGAGCTGGGCACAAAAGTAGAAGTTAAAAATATCAATTCTTTTAAAGCGGTTTATGATGCGATTGAATATGAGCTTAAGCGCCAAGAGGAAGTTTTGGAAGGAGGCGGAAAAATCCATCAGGAAACTCGCGGGTGGGATGAGAAAAAAGGCGTAACGGTATCGCAAAGAATGAAAGAAGAAGCTCACGATTACCGCTATTTTCCGGAGCCGGATTTGTCCCAAATGGATTTAAGTAAGTTTGATTGGCAGGCTTTAAAGCTGGCAATTCCTGAATTGCCGCCCGCAAAACGTTCGCGGTTTTCTAAAGAGTACGGTTTTACGCCAGAGCAAGCGGAAATTTTGATAACCGATAGAAATATGGCGGAGTTTTTTGAAGAAGCCGCCTCGGAATTAAAAGAGGAATTACCGGACACTAAAGATTATTCGCTTCTTTATAATTATTTAGTGAGTGATCTTCGGGGTTTTTTAATAGAAAAAGGGATTGGCTTAAAAGAGTCCAAAATTTCTCCGGAGAATTTTGCGGATTTAATGATTTTAGTTTCGTCAGGAAAGATTAATAGCCGAGTCGCTAAAGATTTATTGGCGAAGATGGAAGAAACCGGTCTTGATCCGCAGGAGATTGTTAAAAGCGAAGGATTAGAGCAAGTTTCCGGAGAAGGCGAGTTGTTTAAAATTGCTGAAGAGGTGATGAAAGAAAATCTATCCGCAGTTGAAGATTATAAAAAAGGTAAAGCCCAAGCCTTGCAATTCTTAGTCGGAAAAACTATGGCGCGCTTAAAAGGCCGCGGCAATCCCACAATTTTGCAGGAGATATTTAAAAAATTGCTTTTATAAGATTTAAAATTAATATGGACAAAGAACCAAAAACTGAAAAAAGTTTAGAAGAAAAATTGCGAGAAGACGGGTTCCGCATTGAGAAAGCCCAGGTAGAGAATGAACCGCGGCAATGTGAGGGGTGCATGAAAGAAGATAATTTTAAATTTCATGACAGGGGTTGGTTGTTGGAAGGATCGTTTTATTGCGAAAATCATAAAGCGGGAGCTTTGGAGGTTTTACGGAAAATAAATGAAGATGGGAAAAGTAATCCATTAACAGGAATTTGAGGCAACCCTTTTTAAAAAGTCTTATTTTTAATTTCTGCGAGCAATTTTTTTACTAGATCTTTAACTGGCAGAGTCTGGGATTCTTTAGTTTTGTAATAACGCGCGCTGACGGTTTTGGCGGCTATTTCTTTTTCGCCGACTATTAAAATATAGGGCACATGGCGAAGTTCGGCTTCGCGGATTTTTTTACCGATAGTGTCGTTGCCAATATTTAATTTAGTCCTGATGCCTTTGGTGGAAAGTTTTTTTGCTATTTGTTTTGCGTATTTGGCGTGGCTTTCCGCAATGCTCATTATTTCTGCTTGGACAGGGGAAAGCCACAACGGCAGTCGGCCATCCGTATGCTCTAAAAGCATTCCAATAAATCTCTCAAAAGACCCGAAAAAGGCTCGGTGAATGACCCACGGAAGTTTTTTAGAGCCATCTTTGGCGACGTAGTATGTTTCAAATTGTTTAGGAAGCATTACTAGGTCAAGCTGTTCGGTTGCCATTTGCCAATCGCGTCCCTGTGAGTCAATTAGGTGCGCTTCAATTTTTGGTCCGTAAAAAGCTCCTTCACCCTCGGCAATTTTAAATTCTTTTCCAGCATCTTTTAGTGCGTCTGATAAAGATTTTTCTGCTTTGTCCCAATCAGATTTTAAGCCGAGAGCCTTTTCTGGCCGGGTGGCAAGAATGTAGGTAGGTTTAAGATCAAACATCGCATAAAATTTATCAATAACGCCAATAATCGCCACCATTTCTTTTTTAACTTGGTTGGGCATCGCATAAGTATGCGCATCATCCATTGTAATTTGGCGTACTCGGAACATTCCTCCTAATGTGCCGGAGAGTTCGTTGCGATGCAGACGACCAATTTCCGCCAGCCGTAATGGCAAGTCTTTATAGCTGCGAACGCGTGAGTTAAATATATAAGACGACTCCGGACAATTCATTGGTTTTAGAATCATTTTTTCTTTATCATCTCGAGGATTAGTAAAATAGAACATATTATCTTTGAAAAATTGCCAATGGCCGGATTTTTCAAAAACTTCTTGTTTAACCATGATTGGTGTGGACACCTCTTCATATCCGGTTCTATCCATTTCTTCACGCAGCCATTTTTCTAGCTCTTTAAAGATAATCATTCCGTTGTTATGCCAAAACGGCGCTCCCGGAGCGATTTCTTGAAAAGAGAAGAGATCTAGCGCTTGCCCGATTTCCCGGTGGTCACGCATCTTTTTTGGTTCATTAGATTCCATAAACTATATTGTATAACAGACGGGTGGTTAGCGACTAGTGTTGAGTGACTAACCCGACTAATTATTTATTGTCCGTCGGACTAGTGGCTAACCACTAGTGGCTAGTCGCTGATTAAAGCGCTATTGCTTCTTCGCAAATAAGCTTGGCTTCACCATCGCGCATAGAAATTTTTCCTCTAATGCAAACTGGCCCATTTTCTATCCAAACAGGGATGCTTCGAGCAAGAGTTTCGGGGAAAACTACTATTTCCATCGCATCATTAAAATCTTCTACTTTCGCGAACAACATTGGTTTTCCGGTTTTGGTAATGATTTTTTGCAGTTTAGAAATGACCCCGGCAATTATTTGATAGCCGCTGGTTTCTGCGCGCACTTCTTTAATGGGCCGCGCTTTTAAGGTTTCTATTTTTTGGCGGTAACTGTTTAAGGGATGGTCGGAGATATATAATCCGAGCAGTTCTTTTTCCCAAGTTAATTTTTCTTGGGATGTCGCTGGCGCCACCTTTTTGAGCCTTAAGGATTGCGAATTTGATCCTGTGCGGCCGAATAATCCGATTTGACTGCTCACAGACTCTTTTTTAAGTGCGCTGTGCCACTTGAGAACTTCTTCTATATTAGAAACTATTTGATTGCGTTCTATTCCTAGAGAATCTAAGGCGCCGGATTTTGCCAGGCTTTCCATAGATTTTTTATTGAAGTCTTTATGTTGGACTCGGTTTAATAATTCAGTGAGATTGACAAATGGCCCGCTTCGTTCTCTCGCTTCAATGATCGCGCCTACTATCGCAGTGCCAATATTTTTAATAGCCGTCAGCCCAAAGCGGATATTATTTTCTTCACAGGTAAAGGCGCTGGCGCTTTTGTTGACGTCCGGCGGCAATACTTGAATATTCATTTTTTTGCATTCGCTGATTAAAAAAGCGATACGCTCTACGTCGCCAGAATCTGCATTCAGCAAGCTAGCCATAAATTCCGAAGGATAATTGGCTCTTAAATAGGCGGTTTGATAGCCAATCATCGCATAACAAGCGGCATGGCTGCGGTTAAAGCCATAGCGGGCAAAAGGAGGGAAGAGGTCCCAGATGGCTTTAGCCGATTTGGCGTCGATCCCGTTTTTAAGCATTCCGTTAATTAATCTTTCGCTTTGTTTATCCAGCAGTTCTTTAATTTTTTTACCAATAGCTTTTCGCAGAGTATCGGCTTCCGCCAAAGTAAATCCTGCTAAATCTCTGGCAATGCGCATCATTTGTTCTTGATAGATTCCTACGCCGTAGGTAGTTTTTAAAATTGGTTCTAATTTTGGATGGACATACTCAATTTTTTCTTTGCCGTGTTTTCTTTTGATATAGCTTGGGATAAGTTCTATCGGTCCGGGGCGATACAGCGCCACCATCGCGATAATGTCCTCAATTTCGGTAGGCTTTAATTCTTTGAGATATCTTCTCATACCCGAAGATTCTAATTGAAATACTCCGGTAGTTTCGGCGGCTTGAAGCATAGCAAAAGTTTTTTTGTCATCCAGCGGCAAGCTAGAGATATTTATTTTTTTACCGGTACGTTCTTGGATTAATCGGAGGGTGTCTTCAATAATTGTTAAGTTTTTTAATCCCAGAAGATCAATTTTTAAGAGGCCAATATCTTCCACGCTATGCATTTCAAACTGGGTAACAATCACATCTTTGGCTTTTTGGAGCGGTAGGTATTCGGTTAGGTCTTTGGCGGCAATGACAGTGCCACAAGCATGGACAGAAGCATGGCGGACTACGCCCTCAAAATGTTTGGCTATATCTATAATTTTTTTTGCATCAGCATCACCGTTATAAAGCTTTGTGAATTCCGGTATTAATTTTAATGCTTCATCAATATCAGTATTAAAGGGAATTAGTTTTGCGATTTTATCGCATAACGCAAGATTAATTCCTAAGGCTCGTCCAACATCACGGACAGAAAGCCGCGCCGCCATTGTTCCAAAAGTAATTATGTTGGCAACTCGGTTTTCCCCGTATTTTTCTTTTAAATATCCAAAAACTTCATCGCGCCGACGGTCAGTAATATCTACGTCAATGTCAGGCATTTGAATGCGATCGGGGTTCAAGAATCTTTCAAAAAGCAGGTCGTATTTTAACGGGTCAATATCAGTAATGCCGAGTATGTAGGCCAGTAAACTTCCTGCCGCAGATCCTCGGCCCGGACCAACAACGATATTGCGGTCTTTTGCCCAGTTAATAAAGTCTTGAACTATTAAGAGATAATCCTCAAATCCGGTTTTTTCAATTACTCCAAGTTCATAATCGAGCCTTTCTTGGATTTTAGGCGTGATTTCAGAGAATCTTTGCCCCACTCTTTCTCGAATAAGTTCTTTAAGATAATTGATTCCAGATTGGCCGTTTGGAGTATCAAATTTTGGCAATAGGACTTGGTGAAGTTTTAATTCAACATTACATTGGTCAGAGATTTTTGCAGTATTGGCAACCGCTTCTGGAGTATCTTTGAAGAGCTCTGCCATTTCTTCTGGAGACGTCATGGAAAAATCGTCGTCTTTAAGAGTCAGCCGATCAGTATCCGTAACTTTATTGCCAGTTTGAATGGCGAGAAAAATATCGTGATAAGTCGCGTCTTCTTTTTTTAAATAATGGATATCTTGGGTGGCGACAAGGGGGATGTTGGTTTTTTTAGAAATTTGAATCAAACCATTATGGACCTTGATGGTTTCTTTAATTCCGGGATGATGTCCAATTTCAATGAAAAAATTTCCCGCGCCAAAAATATTTAAGTATTCTAGCGCTACCTCTTCTGCTTTTTGCGCTTTTCCCTGTAGAAGCATTCGGGACACTTCGCCTGATAAACATCCGGAAAGCGCAATCAATCCTTCCGAATGTTGTTTTAGGATTTCTTTACTCATCTGGGGTTTGTAATAAAAACCGTGCAGATGGCTATGGGTGACTAATTTTAAAAGATTTTTCCAGCCAGTTTCATTTTTGGCTAAAAGTATAAGATGGAAATATTTATTTTGCGGATCGTCGGACGCGACATAGGCCTCAACGCCCAAAATTGGTTTTATGCCTGCGGCTTTTGCTTTTTGATAAAATTCTATTGCTCCATAGAGATTGCCGTGATCAGTGAGCGCGATAGAATCCATTCCTAGCTCTTTAGTTCTGCTGATTAAGCCATCAATTTTGGCGAGCCCATCTAAGAGGGAATAATGTGAATGGGTGTGAAGATGGGTAAAGTGATGCATAATAATTTCATTTTATATTTTTTGATAGTCTTATTGCAAATAAATCCCGCACATAGTTTTTTATGTGCGGGAAAAATTCTACTTCTTTTTAAATTTTTTGAGCTCTTTTTCAAATTCCAGCTCTTTGCTCTCTCGTTTCACTTTAAATTTAATTTTGTCACCGGGATTTTTTTCAAAAAACACGTATTCTTCAATTTCTAGAGCGTTTTTTGGAGCGCGTCCGTCATAGTTAAGAATAATATCGCCATTTCTTAAATACAGAAGTTCCTCTCCGGAAATCACAATAGAAACATCGTAAACCCACCTTACCGCTACGCCTTCCGAACTGTCTACAAGCACTGTTTGGAGATCGGCGTGTTTGACTTCACCTCCAGCCTTCAGTTGCTTATCTAGCCGCTTAAGGTAATTGACTGGCGTTGCTAAACTACACAGATAGACTCCCAGTTCGTCATTCATCATTAAGACATTGATTCCGACCACTTCCCCCTTATCGTTTAAAAGCGGCCCGCCGGAATTACCATAATTAATGCGGGCACTATGGACTAATTTATTCAGGTAGGGAATTTGTGTTTTAACAATTATTCCCGTGGTGGGAGCATGATCTAAAAATGTGTGAGAATGGCCGATGGTCATTACTGGATCAACCGGTTGGATTAGGGAAGAATCGCCTAGTTTTGCGGCATTGCCGTTAAAAACAAACTTTTCCTTTTTAAAATTAAGCACCGCCAAGTCGGCCTTAAGGTCGTAGCCAACTAATTCCAGATCCTCATTTGGGAGATTCTTTTTAAAGCTCGCTTCAATGGCAAAGATTTTATATTGGGGACGATAAATGTGGCCGGCGGTGTAAACGTAGAATTTGCCGTTTTCTTCGTCTTTGGCGACAAACCCTGACATTACAGCTGGATCAAATTGTTTTTCTTTCTTTTTAACTTCAACCGGTTTTCGAACCACTGTCCCGTTCGGTTGTTTTTGATCTTGCCATTCAGTTACGGTCACTTCGATTTCGCGTTCATAAATAATTATCAGAGTAGCGGAATAATCCGCCTGTTCGTAAATTTCTTTAAAAGTTGGCTTTTTTTCTGTTGCCGGCGCAGCCACAGCTGGCGCTGGGTTTGCTGGCGGTAAAGGGGGATCAGCCGTAGAACTGGTATAGGAAAAAATACCAAGGATCGCAATCAACACGATGCCTAAAGAAGCAGATGGCCTCATAACAATCCCCCTTCCCCGCGCATAAAATTATTTTTATGTTTGGGAATTGATTATTAAAGTTCAATCAGGAAACTTTTGGTATTATATCACGAAAAGCAGGAAAATGTAAAGGGATAGGGGCAACTTGTATAATCCAAAAAATTGTTTTAATATAATTGAATAAAGACTAAGAGTTTTCCGATTTTATTTTTTAATCTATGGGTGGCGTACCAGTTAAACATCATAGTAAATCAAAAGTTGGCCGTCGGCGGTCGCATTTAGCTTTGAAGAAAACCAATATTTTTGTTTGTAAAAATTGCCAAGGGCCAACGATGCCGCACAGATCCTGCGCGCAATGCGGAGCGTATAATCAGAAATAAACTCAAAACTTAAAATGCGAAATTGCAATTTAAAAGTAAAAAGTTTTTTTTTAAAAAACAATTTTGCATTTTAACTTATAATTTTGACCTTTGATTTTTAAATTTTGAATTCAACACCAAAGTATGGCCACTCGTCATTTAGCTCGTTCCGTTGTGCTTCAGTCTCTTTACGAATGGGATTTTTATGGGCGCAAAAATGATTTAACCGTCATTATTGAACGAAATATTTCAGAGTTTGCTCCGGGCATTGATGAGCCGGAATTTATTTGGAAATTGGTTAAGGGGATAGTGGAGCAAATGGGGAAATTGGATCAAATTATTGTTAAGGCCGCTCCGGAGTGGCCGGTGGAACAGATCGCCATTATTGACCGCAATGCTTTGCGGTTAGGCTTATATGAGCTTTTATATGCGGATCCTAATGAGGTTCCTCCTAAAGTGGCTATTAATGAAGCTATTGAGATTGCGAAAAATTATGGCGGCCCGAATTCGGGAAAATTTATTAATGGCGTTTTAGGCACGGTTTATAAAGAAATGCAGGCTTCGGGACAAATAAAGGAACAGCCGAAAGACGAGAAAAAAGAAGAAAAATCAAAAGAACAATCTTTCGCCGCTAAAGCTAAGGGGGGCAAGGGAAAAGACGACAAAAAATAAAATTTATCTGCCAATAGGGTTTAGGGCGTAGCCAATAGGTTTACTAGTGGCTATACCTTAGTCGCTAGTGGCTAATCGAATGGATTTCTCAAAACTCGAAGAAAAAATTAGTTATAAGTTTAAAGACAGAGATTTGCTTAAAGAATCTTTGACGCACCGCTCGTATCTTAATGAAAATCCTTCTTGGCATTTGCCTAATAATGAAAGATTGGAATTTTTAGGGGACGCGGTTTTAGAATTGGCTACTACGGAAGAATTGTATAATCGATATCCGGAGTCTCAAGAGGGAGAGTTGACTAGTTATCGCGCGGCGCTAGTTAATTATCAAATGATGGCTACTATTGCCAAAGAAATTGGCTTAGAAAATTTTGTTTTGTTGTCGCGTGGAGAAGCTAAAGATATGGGGCGCGCTCGTGATGTGATTTTAGCGAACGCGATGGAAGGATTGATCGGCGCTATTTATTTAGATTCAGATTATTTAGGGGCTAAAAAATTTGTGAAAGCTTTTGTGCTAAGCCATTTGGCAGAAGTTATAGCTAAGGGATTATATAAAGACGCAAAAAGTTTATTGCAGGAAAAATCTCAGGCGGATTTGAAGATTACCCCGAATTATAAAGTGATTTCGGAAAAAGGGCCGGATCATTCCAAGATTTTTGAAGTGGGAGTATTTTTAAATGATAAAATGGTTGCTATCGGTAGTGGCCAGTCTAAGCAAGACGCGGAAGTTGAGGCGGCCAAGAGGGCGCTGGAAAATTTATAAGCTTTATTATATAATCCCAAAAGCTTTTCATTGACAACTAAAATAGATTGAGAGGAAAGAGGCGCAAATGCAAAAGGCAAAGTTTCCGTGGTTTTGGATCGGTTTTTTGATTTTGATTTTGGTTTTTATAGATTACAAAAAGATGCAAGCCGTGAAACCCCAGGATTTAAATATTAATCAGCTTTATAAAGATATCAATGGGGGATTAGTAGAGAAAATAAATATTGATCCTGAATCAGGAAATATTGTTGGAAAATTTAAAGACGGCAAGAAATTTAAAAGCCGGGTTATAGATACCGGTGATTTGCAAAGCGTGGCGATGGAAAGGGGCGTGGAAGTTGATGTTTTGGAGCCGGCGTTTCCTTGGGTGTATCTTTTTGCGCCGACTATTCTTTTTATGGTTCTATTGATTGGCTTTTGGGTTTGGATGCTCCGTAAAGGAGGAGGCGGAAATATATTAAAATTCCCTGCTAAGTTTCAAGGTACGGGATTGGAAAAAGCGGCTGCTAATCCTACTCGTTTTAAAGATGTGGCTGGTTGCGACGAGGCTATTGAAGAAGCAAAAGAATTCATGAAGTTTTTTCTTTATCCGGATATTTTTAATCGTTTTGGCATTAATCTTCCGCGAGGGTTACTGCTCATCGGTCCGCCCGGAACTGGAAAAACTTTATTGGCTAAAGCGATTGCCGGCGAAGCGAAAATGAATTTTATTCCTTTAAGTGGTTCGGACTTTATAGAAATGTTTGTCGGCGTAGGAGCGCAAAGAGTTCGGGGATTATTTGCCACAGCGAGAAAGAACGCGCCCTGCATTATTTTTATTGATGAGATTGATTCGGTTGCTCAACGCCGCGGTAATTACAAAGGTTTTGGCGGCCATGAAGAACGGGAACAGACGCTTAATGCTCTTTTGGCGGAAATGGATGGTTTTGATGAAAATACGGGCATTTTAATTGTCGCTGCTACTAACAGGCCAGACGTTTTGGATCCTGCTTTACGAAGGCCGGGTAGATTTGATCGAGAGCTTTTTCTTTCGCTACCCGATGTTGTCGGCCGGGAAGCTATTTTGAAGGCGCACATTAAAAGCCGTGTTTTAGATCAAGGCATCAGTTTAAGAAATATAGCTAAAATGACAACTGGATTTTCGGGCGCGGACCTTGCGAATTTGATTAATGAGGCGGCGATTTTTGCCAGTCGGCGTTTATTGGAAGAAGAGAAGGTTACAAAGATGAAATTGAATGCCGTTATTACTTCAAAAGATTTTAATGATGCTTTTGACAAGATTTTGTTGGGGCCGGAGAAAAAATCTCGGGTAGTTTCTGAAAAGGATAAAATGACCACTGCTTATCATGAAGCTGGCCATGTGATTGCCGCGAGGCATTGTTTGAATGCCGATCCTTTAAGAAAAGTTACTATTATTCCTCGAGGGCGCATGGGCGGAGCCACTCATTATTTGCCGAATGAAGATCGCCAATATTATAGCGAGAGCTATCTTCTTGATCATTTAGTTTCAATGATGGGCGGCCGCGTGGCGGAAGTGTTAAAATTTAACGAGAAGACTAGCGGCGCTGGCCACGATCTTGCTCAAGCTTCTAAAATTGCAAGGGCGATGGTTTGTGAATTTGGCATGAGTGAAGCAGTTGGCAAAGTAATTTATTCCAGGCACGAATCATTTTTAGGCAATGAAGAATTCTTGGATTGCTCTCCGGAAACTAAAGCGATTATCGATCAAGAAATTAAACGCTTTTTAGAGGAAGCTTATAAGAGGGCTGAAGAGATTTTACGGCAACACAATGATCAATTAGAAAAAGTCGCCCAAGCTCTCTTGGAAAAAGAGACTTTAGATGCGGAAGAAATCGACACATTGCTGATTGAAGTTGTTGATTAAATTATGGCGGTCCGATACACATCGGGCCGTTTTTATTTTTAGGTTTTGTCTTATAATAATGTCATGCACTTAAAGCGTTTGGAAATACTTGGATTTAAGTCTTTTGCGCAAAAAACTGTTTTAGATTTTCCCGCCGGCATTTCCGTTGTTGTCGGTCCGAATGGCAGTGGGAAATCCAATATTATTGACGCGATTCGCTGGCTTTTAGGCGAGCGGGAAGCTAAAAATATTCGCGGCGCTAAAGCTGAAGATTTGATTTTTTCCGGCACGCCTTTGCGGTCTCGAACCAGTATGGCGCAAGTCACGATTATTTTTGATAACACCAGTCGTTTTTTTCCGGTGGACTATTCGGAAATTTCTATCCGCCGGCAGGTGACTCGCGATGGAATTTCGCAATATTTTTTAAACGATGTAGAAATTCGCCTTAAAGATATTATTGATTTTTTTGCTAAGGTTCGGTTGGGCACCAAGGGTTTAGCGATCGTCAATCAGGGCGAAAGCGATATTTTTGTTCGGGCTAATCCTAAAGAGCGCCGCACGATGATTGAAGAGATTTTGGGTTTAAGGCAGTATCAATTAAAAAAACACGAAGCTGAGCGTAAACTGGAAAGCACCAAGTTTAATTTGGAAAAAACTGACGCGATGATTAATGAATTGATGCCGCATTTGCGATTATTGCGCCGGCAGGCGGCTAAATACGGTCGGCAGGCAGAAGTAGAAAAAGAATTGCGGGATTTGGAAAATAATTATTTTTCCGTAAAGCTGAAAATTATTCAAGAAGATTTTAAGGCTTTGGAGCCAAAAATTATAGACATTGGAGCCAAGATTAAGGATAAATTAAAAGATTTAAAAAGCGCGCAAGCGGATTTAAAAAAAGTTGAAGATTCCGCGCCAAAAGGGGATCGAGGTTTTGAGGATTTTAAAAAAAATCAGACCGCGCTTTTAGGGAGGCGCGCAACTTTACAAAAAGAACTGGGGCGCTTGGAAGGACAATTAGAATTTTTGCTTGCGCAACCGAAAACCGATATTCCCGCGGCGCAGGCGATCAAACTTTTATCAGAATTAAAATTAGAGATTTCCACGATTACTGCCGGAGGTGATATAGAAAAGATGCGAGGATCTTTACGCGGGCTTTTGGAAAAAATTGATCGTCTGTTGGATTCTGGCGGAAAAGAAAAAGAATCGCGGTCTAAAGAATTAGAAAAATCTAAAGAGCGTTTATTGGCGGAGCTATTCGGTTTAGATAAAACTTTAGAAGTATTAAATGAATCAGAATTGAAATTAAATACCGAATTAAAAAATTTTAATGAAACGTTTAAAAAAGTTTTTGAACAGGTAGAGGCTAAGAAAGATGAGATTTCGCGTTTGGAAAATCAAAAGAATCAGCTGTTGTTTGATAAAGAACGGATAGAAATTCGTAAGCAAGAACTGGCTAATTTGGCGGCGCAGGCTAGCCGAAAATTAAGTGAGTTTGAGGGCGTGGCAGGTGGCGAGTTGGGGGATTTAGCAGGAGCAGACTTGTCCGCCGTAGCCTTGGCGGAGGCGGAGAAAAAAATGTTTAAATTGCGTGCGGAACTTGCCGGTATTGGCGAACTAGATCCCGCTTTAATTAAAGAAGCGCAGGAAATTGAAGCTCGGTATAATTTTTTATCCACGCAAGTGGAAGATTTAAATAAAGCGGTTAAGGACTTAGGGGTTTTAATTGAGGATTTAGATAACAAACTTCATACAGAATTTACTAAATCTTTACACGCTATTAATGAGCAATTGAACCATTATTTCCGATTAATGTTTGGCGGCGGCCACGCAAAGTTGCGGTTAGAAAAAATAGAAATTAAAAAAGAAGAAATTTCTTCCGAAGAAGTAAATTTGGAAAACGCGGGAACGGAAGAAGGAGGTAGCGATGAAGACGCGGAGCACAAAGTTGATCATGGCGGCATTGAAATTGACGTGAGTATTCCTAAAAAGAAAATCAGCGGGTTAGATATGTTGTCGGGAGGCGAGCGGAGTTTGGTTTCTATCGCGGCTTTATTTGCTTTAATTTCTGTAAGCCCACCGCCATTTTTAGTTTTGGATGAGGTGGATGCGGCTTTAGACGAACGGAATGCCCGTAGGTTTGCAGAGATGATTTCCGAATTTTCTCAAAAAACCCAGTTTTTATTAGTCAGCCATAATCGCGCCACTATGGAAGCCGCGGATATTTTATATGGCGTTACAATGGGTGAGGACGGCACATCCAAAGTTTTGTCTTTGAAATTAGAATCCGCCGAAGCAGTGAGGCAGTAAAAGCATTGACAGATTGCCATAATTGATTTATTATGTAGCCAGCATTTCAGAACTTTGAAAACCTTATTTTAAGGAGGTATTTTATGGAGATTCGCCGCGATAGTTTTTTGTACCGCGTGGCTTATTTTTACAAAAATAAGGAAAGTCCACAGCCTATTGTTACTAATCTTTGTCTGTTCTTTTGGCGTTTTATTCTTGCGTTCCCTGTGGCGTTAGTAGTATTTTCAGCAATCTACGTCGTCGTGACGCTACTCTATGTTGTAGCATTTTTATTTGGTAGGTATCTCGAAGATGGAGGGGGTGAGATCATTTTCTGTTCTTATAGAAAATGGCCCAAAATTGGAGATTATAGAATTTTGCCGATTGGTGTTTTATCTGTTTTACTAGCAGGATTTGGTATTTTTTGGCTAGTCACGGCTATTATAAATTTTTATCGAGAAATCGGCAATTTTTTACTATCCAACTTTGTCTTACTGAGCGCAGGTATAATTGTATTTTTGGCATTAGCGATATGGGGGATTGTTAAGCTGAAGCAAACAGAATTAGGCAAGATGATCGCGGTTTATTTAGTTGCCAAAAAGCAAAAAGTTTGCCCGATTATCCAGTTTGTCGATTCCTCAAAAGAAGAAGAGACAGGATCGTAAATTCTTAAATCCGCCTCGGTTAACCCCGAAGCGGATTTTTTATTTCCCTGCTTTCATCCTCACTTTTTCTTAGGTTAAATCTTATTTAGGTCAGCCTATTTTTCGCACTAGCGTGATGGAGGGGTCGAATTTTTTATCTTCCCACCTCCACTTTTGCTTTGGTACCGCATAAGACAGGCGAAGATCTTGTTTCGCCTTTTCGTAGGGAACATCCCGCAGCTTGGCTGAGCTTGGTGCCCGACAAATGTCGGGATCAGCCGAGCGAGGGAGAAGAAATTTTTACCGCTGGAGTAAAAATATTCTGGTTCCCGTAGAAAAGGCGGGACAAGATTAATTCATTTGACAGGCATCCAAAGAAAAAGTATCATCTTTCTTATGTTAATGTTAAAGCTTCAACGCACCGGCAAAAAGCATCAGGCGAGTTTTCGCCTCATTGTTGGAGAAAAAAGGCATAAATTAATTGGTGAACAGACCGAATATTTGGGTTGGTACACTCCGGGCCAACATAAACACGCATTTGATAAGGAACGGATTCAGCATTGGCTGAAAGTTGGCGCCAAACCCAGCGATACAGTGCATAACCTTTTAGTTGCTGCCGGCATTATTCAGGGCAAAAAAATTGCTGTACATAAACAGCCCAAAAAGAAAGAGGGCGATGCCGTTAAAGCTGCTCCGGCCGTTGAAAAACCGGCTGCTTAAAAGAGAGGCTTGACTTTTTTGGAGGGTGTGATATAATACAGAAAATTTGAAAGGTCGCAGACTAACCAGAATTGATATGGCAACTACTAAAGGAACCGATCATGAGTTCTTGGAATATGTTGTTAAGTCTATCGTTGATCATCCGGAAGATGTGAAGGTTGATCGTAAGGTAGATGAGATGGGCGTTTTGCTTTCTTTGAAAGTAAATGCTCAGGACATGGGCCAAGTAGTCGGCAGACAAGGCGCAACCGCCAAGTCTATCCGTTCTCTTTTGAGAATCGTTGGCATTAAGAATAATGCTCGCGTTAATCTCAAAATTGAAGAGCCTGAGGGTTCTACGCATGTTCCCCGCGCTCGCAAGGAAGAGTCCGAATACTAATAAGTTAGAACCCATCTTTAAAATACCCCCCAGTTCGCGTTGCGAGATATTTTCTCATATCCACAAGGCGCGACGAGGAAGTTGTAGCTTAAGCTACAATGACGAAGTCGCAACGCAGAGGGACGAGAAAATAGCCGCAACCCACAAGGGATATGGTCAATTTCCGCAATACCATCGTCGACTCCTCCTCAATGTGCTTAAAGCACAATCTCGTCGTCGCTCCTTGGTTTTACGAAAATTGATCTATATCGCGAGCGGGAGTATTTTAAAGATGGGTTCTAGAACTAAAATCCCCCTTATTGCTGGGGATTTTAGTTTATGGTATTATACTCGCAGTTCGTTTACTATATTGTTCATCCTTAATCGAAAGGGGGATAGAATGGATATAGGAAGAATCAAAGTGTTTTTGTTGGCGGCCGTGATTTTGATACTTCTATTTTTTATTTTGTTGGCAAGATCTGAAACGGTAGTTGCGGAAGGAGATTTTTACGATGTTATTTATCTGGGAGATCCGAAAACTGAATTGCGCGGAACGTTGGTCTATTTAGTTGGCGGGCGGCAGTATGTGATGGGTGGAGATCATTATGTGATGAATTATCCGCAGGGTACGCGGATTCAGATTGTGAAAGATGGGTTGGGTCGGTATAAGATTCGTCCTGTTAACAATATTGAAAAAGTTAATTAAAATTTTTTAAGGCGCTTCGGCGCCTTTTTTGTTTGTACAATGTCGGTTATTATAATGTCATAATCATTGGCCATCGTTAAAAATATGAAATTTGATATATTAACTATCTTTCCTAATATTTTCCAGTCTTATTTTAACGAATCAATTTTAAAACGCGCTCAGAAAAATGGGCTTATTAAAATTGCATCGCACAACTTGCGCAATTTTACCGCAGATAAACATCATAAAGTTGATGACAGCCCTTACGGCGGAGGACCAGGAATGGTTATAAAAATTGAACCGATTTTTAAAGCTGTTCAGCATTTAAAAGTTAAAAGCCATAAAGCCCTGCCTGCCGGCAGGCAGGTAAAAACTAGAGTAATCTTATTTTCAACACGAGGTAAAAAGTTAGATTCCAAAGTTGCTAAAAGGCTTTCTAAATATGATCAGCTGATATTAATTTGCGGGCGTTATGAGGGCGTAGATGAGCGAGTAGCGCAATACATTGCTGACGAAGAAATTTCTATTGGAGATTATGTATTATCTGGTGGCGAATTGCCGGCAATGATTTTAGTTGAAGCGGTTTCCCGTTATCTTCCAGGCGTTTTAGGTAAATATGAATCTCTAGAAGATATTAAGGGTAGTTACCCCGTATATACAAAGCCGGAGATATTTAAACCAAGAACCCCGCCAAGGGCGAG
>MHJF01000024.1 GCA_001818675.1 Candidatus Harrisonbacteria bacterium RIFCSPHIGHO2_02_FULL_40_20
AGCCGATCCATTGGATCCCGCTCATAAGCTCGGCGGCAAAATCCATTAATCAACTCTTCCAATTTAACCATAGATTTTTCCGGAACATTTTTAATCACAATCCTACCTTCATATTGCTTATTTTTAATCATCTGGCACGCCGGACATAAAACAAATCTAATCGGCACATCCTTTTTTTCAGAAACCTCAACATTTTCTAGATCATGATGCCAGGATTTTTTAAAATAAGTAGAATCGCAATTCTGACACATAACTAGTCCCTTTTTACCGGGTCCAAATTCTTCCGCCTCACTTCGCGACTTAGGAAGATTTACGTTATAAGATCTTTTAAAAATGTTCGCCATTTTCTCTAGTCCAAAAATATCCTTGCCACCTCATATCCTAGTGCCGCCAAAAAAACTAAAGCCGTCAGAGCCACCATTGGCGCAGGCAAATTCTTCATAAAAATTCTTGGCTTGGGAGCAATCTTGTCTACCCTTAACCACATTAAAATAATCAACAAAGACTCCAGAGCAAGAAAAAATCCTCCCACTAAACTCACTAGATAAATAAAGCTCTGTGAACTAAAGAAATAAACTACTAATGGGCCGAAAGCAATCAAGGCCGGAGCAACCCATTTAGACAACCGCAAATCTTGCAAAAAACTCTTAAAAACATCAAAACCAACCGCAATATAAGAGGTCCACAGCGACAAAAGGCCAAAAACACCAATCAAAATCATTCCAAAATCTGGAATCTGGCCAACTAAACCCGAAACCGCGTCTTCCGAAACATTCAAAGACAGCCCCAGAACACTTAAAACAAAAAGTCCGTAAACTATTGCTGGCAAAAATGTTCCAATAATAATTGAATTGCGCACAGATTTTTTGTCTGAATCATAAGACACTAACGATGGCACAGCCACGCGGCCTGAAAGCGAAAATAAAACCGGCCCTAAAGGTAAAAATAAAATTTTCCAGTCTAAAACAAATCCTCCAAATTTGAATTGATCTAAAACTCCTAAACCCCAAAGAAAAACTAAACCGATAATCATAATCATTCCCGCCGTAGCCAATAATTCTAAAATAGCAATTTTCCTCAACCCCAAGAAAATAGAAAGCGAACTGACAAACCAAAAGAATAATACTGCCTCCAAATCTCCACCCGGAAAATTCACCAATTGGCTAAAACTCTTAGAGAGAATCAAATAAATTGCCAAAACAAAAACTGTTTCCACTACGGTCATCAAAAGAATCGGCAAAAAAGATTGCCGACCAAGATAAATTCCAGCATATCCTAAAAATCGGTGCTCACCGGCAGTGCGCATTACTACATCGGCATACATTAAATGAATTATCGTAAAAACAATCGCCCCCAAAACTAAATAGAAAAAACCAGCGCCTACGCCTACCGTATTAAAAACAAAAGGCAAGGCAAAAACGCCCGCGCCAATGATGGTGCCCGCTAAAAGACTAACCTGAAAGATCGCTTTCTTCCCCATTGCGAACAAAAGCTGTTTTTTTCACTATTTTTACTTCAAAAATCCAAAGCAAAACTAAAACCAAAATGGTTAATAAAGCGGCGAAAATTCCAATGGCGTACAACTTAAAACCAATCGCCATTCCAATGGCCGCAGACACCCATAACCCAGCCGCCGTAGTCAGGCCGCGAACATTAGACTGATAAAAAATAATTGAACCAGCGCCGATAAAACCAATACCAACTACCACCTGAGAAGCGATGCGGGACGGATCAAACCCCGGTACCCCCCAAAATTCTTTAAAAGCTAATTTAGAAATTATGGAAAACAGGCAAGAACCCAAAGCCACGAGCGCAAAAGTGCGTATTCCAGCTTTTTTACGAGCCAGCTCGCGTTCCAAACCCACCAACGATCCCAACAAAACCGCCAACGCCAATTGCCCAAAGATTTCTAGATTTTCTCCTCCTAAAAAATCCATATGCTATTTTGCCGCGTAAATCTCATCTCCTTCACGAACCTTTTGATCAACTTTAATACCAACTTCCTGTCCTTTTTTTGCCACCACAATATCTTTATGGTCAAACTGCATTGAACCTATCACTTGATCAAACTCTCCAGAAGAATTGTAGAAACAAACTTTTTCTTCTTTTTTAACTGCTTTATTAAATTTTACAATCGCTACACCAATTCCGCCATAATAATGGGTAACCTTGCCAATCGGCTTTTCTTTAACAACTTTCTTAGCAACTTTTTTTACCAGCTTCTTTTTGGTTTTTAAAACTTTTTTCATATTAATAATTTTGTAGACGGTTCGCCCCTTTGTCCCATACATAAGCATTATGTATGGGATTTATTTTAACCGCCATTATGATTCTTTTCCTTTTCTATTTTTATGATATCAACTAATTTTTTTAATAATTCTTTGGGATCAGAAGAAAAAACTATTTTTCCGGGTCCTCGATGAGCTTTCTCAATTATACCCCGAATTTCATCTGCCATCCCGCCCGTTCCTTCCAAAATGCCGATCGGCTTCTGATCTTCAAAAGCGATCGTAAACTCATTCAATGTTCCCATCCTGCCGCAAGCTATTATTACTGCGTCTGCCGAACGAACTAAAAGCAAGTTTCGCCCAGAATAATCAAATCCGGTATGAATAATTAAATCATGATAATCGGTAGGAAGGCGATAAACTTTTATATGCGCCTGTTCTGAAGCCGCCGGCGAAAGGCCAATCACTATGCCACCAGCCTCTTTCGCGCCTTTGGCAGCCCAATAGGGAATGCCGGTAGTAGCTCCAGTTAATAAAATCATTCCAGCCCCAGCTATCTCTTGGCCCAACTTTTCTGCTTTTTCATGGGCATCTATCGCGCAATGGCCGGTTTCCGCCGCTCCAGAAATACAAATCTTATATTTTAAGTTATTACTAAGATTAATTTTTTTCATAATCCTTAAGTAAAGTTATTATACCAAATCTATTGCTTCTCCGGACTTGGGGATATCCGCGTCAACCGCTAACTCATCCCTAATCTTCTGCGCCAACACTAAACTAGATTGCTCCTCGCCTTGAACTACAAACACCCTTTTTAATGAAAATTTCATCGGTTTTAACCAACTCAAAAGCTGTGGTTGATCTGCGTGCGCTGAATAACCGCTAGCGCTGACAATCCGACAACGCACCGGCACCTCCTCGCCGAACATTTTCACGCTTTTAGCGCCGTCTAAAATTAGCCGCCCCAATGATCCTTGAGCTTGATAACCTACTATTAATAAAGTGCTTTTAGGATCAGAAAGATAACGCCGCTCATGGTGTAAAATTCTTCCGGCATGGGACATTCCTGATCCGGCAATAATAACTTTCGGCGGTTTAACATCGTTAATAGCTTTTGACTCATCGGTAGTGGGAGTCATTTTTAATCCAGGAAAACTAAAAATTGAGTCGCCACCTTTAATAATTTGCCTGGTCTCTTGATCAAAATAACTTTCATATTTTTTATAAACCTCGGTTAATTTAATTGCTAAGGGGCTATCCACGAAAATAGGAATTCTCGGAATCCGGCCGTGTTCCGCCAATTCATTAAGCTCAAAAAGCAATTCCTGGCTGCGCTCCATGGCAAAAGCCGGTATCATCAAAACCCCGCCCGCTTTAACGGTATCTTCAATGAGGTCCTCAATAATCTCTTTGCGCATATCCACGTTTTCGTGAATCCGATCACCATAAGTAGATTCAATCAAGCAATAATCAACGTGTTCCGTAAAATTCTCTCGGCTGCCGATAATCGGCGCCGGGGAATTCCCTAAATCTCCAGAAAAAACTATCCGCCGGCCCTCCGACTCAATTAAAATAAAACTGGATCCTAAAATATGGCCGGCATTATAAAAAGTAATCGTAAAAGAACCCACTTTAAAAGGCACGTGATACTCAACGCCATCCCATTTCGCCATTAATTCTTCAACATCCCGAATGCCGTAAATCGGCGTTTTTTTAAAGCGCTCTGCTTCCTGCATAAGGATGTGTTCGGAATCTAAAAGCAATTCTTGAGCAAAAGCGCGGGTAGGCGGCGTAGAATAAATCTTGCCGTGAAACCCCTGCTTCACTAATTTTGGCAACAAACCCGTGTGATCAATATGGGCGTGAGTAACAAAAACCGCGGCAATTTCTTTCGGATTATAAGGAAAATCTTCCCAGTTTTGTTTTTCCGAAAATCCGCCGCCCTGATGCAAACCACAATCCACTAAAATTTTATCTCCCGCGCTTTCTAATAAATAATTGGCGCCCGTCACTGTCCCAGCGCCGCCGTGAAAAGTTATTCTCATTCTAATAAATTTTATCACAAAAAATAAAAAGCCGCCGATATCCGTTAAGATACCGGCGGCTATGAGACTACTTCCGAGCGTACAACTCGGTTCTTCCCGAAAGGCCAAGCGTGAGAAGGCCGCGAGAGCGCGCCTCCTCGGCAAACGCTTTCACGTTGATGCCACGGCCGTGGATGATCGCGCCCGTCTGCATGACCTTGTTCTCCGCGATCATCCGGAGAAGCTCCCCCCTCGGCATCTTCGTTTTCTTGACCATAAGTCACCTCTTTTTCAAAAACCGAGATTAAAAGAACAATCAAAACAAATTATTATTATATAATAGCATATAAACTATTAATATGTCAAGCCCCATTAAAATCCGTCATAACCATTGTATTTAAAGCAAAAAGTCCTTTCTGCTCCGAAAAAAAACTAAAATGAAATTTCAATCGCTCTAACGAAATTCCAATAAATTCTGTAGCGGCTGCCGAGTTAATTTCTTCAAGCGTAGGCACGCCCTCGGCTAAATACCAAATTACTTTTTTATTCCGAATTTCCAATCCCACCAAATCAAAGTCCACCTTATATTTTTTCATTAGCTCCTCCCTTTCAAAAAACCACTACTAAGTTACTATAAAAAAACCGGGTTGTCTAATGACTGACTCTGACTCCGATTTTGATTTGAGGGCAGGTTGTCTGAAAAACCGTCTCGCAGGCGCGCGGCTAGGTGTCTTTCGTTATAACCTTTTTCCGAAAGACCGCGCGCCGAGAGTGAGGAGCTTGTCCCACGCAGGATGGGACGAACTCCGTGTCTTGAAGACAACTGCCCGAAAGTATAAAAATTGCTCACTTCCTCAAAATCTCCTCAACTACGCGCTTCTCGTCCCAAGCAATTTTCTTTCCGCCCGCCATATGCAGCCAAGACTCGCTTCCTTTTCCGGTAATGATCACTGTGTCGCCAGCTTTCGCCAAAGAAATAGCTTTTTTAATTGCTTCTTTCCTATCCAAAATTTTCCAATAATTAAAATTTTGATTTTTGATTTTTGCCGCCTCTGGCGAGCCTCGCCCTTGGCGGGATTTTTGATTTTCAGAAAATCCGGACTCAATTTGATCTAAAATTGAAGTCGGTTTTTCATCATAGGGATCCTCATTCGTTAAAATAATATCCTTGCAATAATGCGCCGCAATTTTCCCCATTACCGGCCGCTTCCATTTATCCCGCCCACCGCCAGCAGCGCCAAGAACACAAATTAACTTTTGAACTTTGAACTTAGAACTTCGAACGGAGGCTGATAAAGCCTCATACACTTTTTCTAAAGAATCCGGCGTATGCGCGTAATCAATTACAACTTTAAATGGCTTCTCTTTTAAAACCTCCAATCGGCCGGGGATACCGCCAAATTTAGAAAGAACTTTTGTAATCGCCTGCCAATCAATATTCCGTGCCTTGGCAAAAGCCGTAGCCGCCGCCGCATTTTCAAGGTTAAAATTATTCAAAAACCAATCGGCGATTTTCATTTTATCTAAATCTTTATCAATAAAATGCTCGCGGCCGAAATAAAACACTTTTCCTGAACCGTTTACGGCGTGAACAAAATAACTTTTTGACGGATCGTCTTCGTTCATCAAGAAAAATTTCTGGGGCTTTTTAGACTTATGTGCCACGTATTCAAAAAAACTGGCTTTGGTTTGCCGATAATTTTCAAAAGAACCGTGCGCTTCAATATGTTCTGGATGAACATTGGTAAATAGAGCGGCGTCAAAATCAATAAACCGATGGCGATGCTGAAGAATCCCCTGCGAAGTCACTTCTATTAAAAAATATTCGCAGCCGGCATTTACCGCTTCCCGCAATTTCTTCTGAATAAAAAACCGTCCGGGCATGGTCATAGAGGTGTCATTTTTGATAGATTGACTGCCGATTTTAAAACGCAAAGAAGAAACTAAAGCGGTTTTCTTGCCGGCGGCTTCCAGTATCGCGTTAATCAACTCCACGGTCGTGGACTTTCCTTTTGTGCCCGTCACCCCCAAAACAAAAATCTCCCGCGAAGGAAACCAATAAAGAATACTGCCAGCCCAAGCTAGAACATAATGATAGATATTTTTTAAGTAATTAATCATCTAAGCCTTGGCTTTCTTCAAAGCTTCTCTTAAGCGTTCCTTAAAACCGATAATGGACAGATCAATTTTCCCAACCGCGGATTTGGCCTGTTGTTTGGTATAACCGAATCCCACTAAAGTTTCTTCCAGCTCCGTATCCGATTCCATCAATTGAAGCGTTTGAGCTTCAGCAACGCCACCGGACATTTCTAATTTTCCTTTAAGATCCAACACTAGCCGTTCGGCAGTTTTCTTGCCAATGCCTGAAGCTTTAGTGAGTAAATCAATTTTGCCGGCATTAATCGCCGCCGCCAATTGATCAATCGGCGCCACGCTTAAAACCGACATCGCCGTCTTCGGGCCAACGCCGTTCACGGTGTTTAATCTTTCAAAAAGATACAGTTCCTGTTCGGTCAAAAAACCAAAAAGATCAAAAGGCGCGCTCTCGCGGCTAAACAATGAACAAAAAACCTTGATTTGCGATCCATTCTGCGGTAAACTCTGGAGCGCGCGCGGAGAAACCAAAACTTTAAAAGCAATACCCGCGGTTTCAAGAATAAGAAAGCCATTTTTTTTAGCCACTAACTGGCCGGACAAAGAATAAAGCATATACCCTAAGTATATATAAGCCACTAGTCACTAGTCACTAGTCACTAACCAATAACATGTTCAAACTCGTATCTACATTTAAACCGACCGGCGATCAGCCTAGAGCGATTAAAAAAATTTTATCCGGCTTAGAAGCCGGCCAGAAAAAACAAACGCTTCTGGGCATAACCGGATCCGGAAAAACTTTTACCATGGCCTCTATTATAGAGAAGGCTAACTTGCCAACTTTAATAATTTCTCCTAATAAAACTTTGGCTTCCCAGCTTTATCAGGAATTCAAAGAATTTTTTCCGGAGAATGCCGTCCATTATTTTGTTTCTTATTACGATTACTACCAACCGGAAGCTTATATTCCCCAAAGCAAAACCTACATCCAAAAAGACGCGCGCATCAATGAAGAAATAGACAAGCTTCGCCACGCCGCTATTCAAAGCGTGCTTTCCAAAAAAGATACGATTGTCATTGCTTCGGTTTCCTGCATCTACGGAATCGGCGACCCTAATGAATACCAACGCGCCCGCCTAGAATTAAAACTCGGGCAAACAATTTCTCTTCAAGACTTAAGCCGGCACCTCAATTATCTTCAATATGAGAAAGTGACAACCGACCCTAAACTTGGCCAATTTAAAATTACGGCTAACAAACTATTTATTCATCTAGTAACTGGGGAGATCCTTGAAATTTATTTGGACAAGAAAAAAATAAATAAAATTACAAAGGTTCATAATTCCCAATTCGTAATTCTTAATTCTTTAGTAATTTATCCCTCTAAGTTCTGGATCGCGCCTCAAGGAAAATTAAAATTAGCGCTTCGCAATATCCGCATGGAAATGGAAGAACGGATAGAAGAACTTCAATCGGCAAATAAATTTGAGGAGGCCGAACGGCTGGAAAAACGCGTTCTTCTGGACTTAGAAATGCTGGACAAAAAGGGCTATGTTAACGGCATTGAAAATTATTCTCGCCACCTAGGATTCCGCAAACCCGGCGAACCGCCGCTTACTTTAATAGATTATCTGCCGAAACCATTTTTACTTTTTATTGATGAGTCGCATATTGCTATGCCCCAGCTTAATGCAATGTCTATCGGCGACCGGCAAAGAAAAAACGCCTTAATCAATTATGGCTTTCGTTTGCCTTCGGCTTTAGACAATCGGCCTTTAACTTTTAATGAATTTGAGGATAAAATCCGCCAAACTATTTATGTGTCCGCAACGCCCGGTCCCTATGAATTGGAAGGCTCTGAACAAATAGCTGAACAATTAGTCCGGCCAACTGGCATTTTAGAACCCAAAATTTTTGTGCGCCCGGCCACCCAGCAAGTCCGGCATCTTTTAGAAGCGATTCGAAAACGCATTGCTGTCAATGAGCGCGTTTTAGCCCTAACTTTAACCAAGCGCTCCGCTGAAGACCTGACCGAATTTCTTTTGGAAAATAATATTAAAGCAAAATATCTCCATTCAGAAATAAAAACCCTCAATCGACCGATAATTTTAAACGCTCTCCGAAGCGGCGAAATAGATGTGGTAGTCGGAGTAAATCTTTTACGAGAAGGTTTGGACCTGCCGGAAGTCAGCTTGGTGGCAATTTTAGACGCAGACCGAGAAGGATTTTTAAGAAACTACCGTGGCTTAATGCAGATGGCTGGCCGAGCGGCTCGTTCTACCAACGGCCAAGTATTTTTGTATGCCGATCTTTTAACTGGTTCTATAAAAAGATTGATTCAAGAAACCGAACGGCGAAGAAAAATC
>MHJF01000025.1 GCA_001818675.1 Candidatus Harrisonbacteria bacterium RIFCSPHIGHO2_02_FULL_40_20
TGGAAAACTATTAATCCCAAAGAGATTCTTGGCCAGAAATATTCTAGCGCGGCTGGTTATCAAAAAATTTTGTCGGAAATTAAAACGCGGCCGATTCGTAAGGGAAGCGGCTGTAGTATATAATTAGAAAAGTCGATTTCTTTAATTAAAAAAAATATGGAATTTAATAAACAAAAATTTTCTTTGGCGGCCGGAGTGACGGCGGCGGTTGCTTATGGGGTTTGCGCGTTTGTGGTTGTATTGTGGCCGGAAGCCGCCTTGCGGCTTTTGGGCTGGGTGGCGCATTTAGTAAATGTTGAAAAATTTGCCGGTGATGTGACAATTAGTTTCGGCAGTTTTTTGATCGGGCTTTTCCAGATTTTGGTTTACGCTTATGCCGCCGCCTTCGTTTTTGCCTGGTTGTATAATAAATTCATTCAGCCGCGTTCTTAAAGAAAGAACATTAATCTGCCTATGCATTTTTACGCATATCTTGTTGGCGACGCAATTTTTATTGTAATTTGGCTGGTTTTATTTTTTGCGAGAAAGGACTTGCGCCGAGAAATGTTAATTATGAGCGTGATAGGAAGCTTTTTTTCACCGCTGGCGTTGATTTTTCTTCCAGATTATTGGTACCCAGACCATATTTTAGGGAATTATCATCTTGGAATTGAGGATTATCTTTTTGCTTTTGCCATTGCTGGCATAGGATCGGTTATTTATGAAGCAGTTTTTGGGAAAATACATACTCTTTACGAATGCAGAAAATGCGGCCAAAAAGATTTGTTGATTATAGTATTGGCAGCAGTTGCGATTTTGCTCGTTTTAACTTTTGTTTTCAATTTGAATTCAATTTATTCGAATTACGTTGCCTTTTTAGCAATTTTCTTATTTATTATGTTGTACAGGAGAGATTTACTGTGGCAATCTTTGATTAGCGGGTTTATGGTCGGATTTTTGATGTTCTTTTTTTATCAAGTGTGGGTCGCAGTTTATCCGGGTATAATTCAGCATTGGTGGAGACTGGATAATATAAGCGGCATTTTGATTTTAGGAGTGCCGCTTGAAGAAATTGTCTGGGGTTTTAGCTGGGGCATAGCCGGAGGATCTCTTTATGAGTTCGCAAGAGGAATAGGCCTAAAGAAGCCGTCTAATAATGAAAAGTAAAATGGAAAACTATAAAAACAGCTTAAAAAAATATACATGTCCGATGCATCCGGAAATTCGCCGAGATAAACCAGGAATGTGTCCAGAGTGCGGAATGCAATTATTAGAAACTCAGGGCTTGGAAGCTGATAATAATGAGAGTACTCATTCTGGTTTAGATAAACACGCTGGACACAGCACGCGAATATTTTTCCGAAAGTTTTTGGTTAGTTCGGCTTTAACTATTCCAGTGGTGTTTTATTCCGATATTTTTGAGAAGATTTTTGGAATTAAAGCGCCGGTATTTTTTGGATCCGACTACCTTCCTTTTATTTTTGGTTCCATAGTTTTCTTTTATGGCGGTTGGGTTTTTATTCGGGGAGCAATCAGAGAAGTACAAGCGCGATTGCCCGGGATGATGGCTTTGATCGGTCTGGCGGTTTCGGCAGCTTATTTTTATAGCCTTTTCTCGATTGTTACTGCCAGCGGTACACCGCTTTTTTGGGAGTTGACCACTTTAATCACCGTTATGTTATTGGGCCATTGGTTGGAGATGCGTGCCGTGAGCGGAGCGCAAGGAGCCTTAAAAGAGCTTTCTAAGTTATTGCCGGACAAGGCTGAATTAGTTTTAAAAAAAGTGGACAGCGGAGCACTGGAAACTAAAATAGTTTTGATTGAAGAGCTCAGGGTTGATGATGTGGTTTTTGTTCGTCCTGGCGGCAAGATTCCGGCTGACGGCGTGATTATTGAGGGCCGGTCAGAGGCAGATGAATCGATGATTACCGGAGAATCTAATCCTGTTCAGAAAACCGTTGATGCGGAAGTAATCGCCGGCACAATTAATGGCGATGGTTCATTGAAAATTCGGGTTAATAAAATCGGCAAGGAAACTTTTTTGGCTGGCGTAATGCGTTTAGTTGAGGAAGCGCAGGCATCTAAGTCCAGGCTACAAATTTTATCCGATCGGGCGGCATTTTATCTGACTTTTATCGCGGTTTTTTCTGGCATTTTGACTTTTATTGTTTGGATAGTCGTGGGAGCGGATTTTGGGACTGCTACAGAACGATTGGTGGCGGTATTAGTAATTGCTTGTCCGCACGCTTTAGGTTTAGCGGTTCCTTTAGTGGCTTCCATTTCTACAACTTTAGCCGCCAGAAATGGATTTTTAGTCCGTCAGCGTTTGGCATTAGAAATTGCTAGAAAAGTTAATATAGTACTTTTTGATAAAACTGGCACCTTGACTAAAGGCGAATATGGAGTGGATAAGGTTTGGGTAGTAACTGCTAAAGACGAAAAAGAAGTTTTACAGCTTGCCGCTTCAGTAGATGCCTATTCCGAGCATTTTATTTCTAAGGCCATAGTAAAAAAAGCTAAAGAATTAGGGGGTCAGCTTTTTGAGGTGACCGATTTTGCGCGTTTGCCTGGAAAGGGGATTCGGGGCAAAGTGCGCGGCGAGGATATTCATATCGGCGGCGCGGCAATGTTGGAAGAATTTCGTCTTTCTTTGCCGGAAGAATTAAGGCAGAAAACCGTTGAAGAAGCTAAAAAAGGTAAAACTTTAATCTATGTTATTAGAAAAACTATTTTAGTGGGAGTGATCGCCTTAGCTGATTTGATTAGGGAAGAGTCTCGCCAGGCAGTCCGGGAATTAGAAGAAATTGGAGTAGCGGTGGCAATGATTACCGGCGATTCCGAAGAAGTTGCTAAATGGGTAGCTCAAGAATTGGGAATTAAAGAAGTTTTTTCGCGCGTTTTGCCTCAAGATAAATCTTTGCGCGTCCGTCTTTTACAAGAAAGTGGTTTTTTGGTGGCTATGGTGGGGGATGGCATTAATGACGCGCCAGCGCTTACTCAAGCCGATTTGGGCATTGCTATTGGCGCCGGGACTAATGTGGCGATTGAATCAGCTGGAATTATTTTAGTGAAAAGCGATCCTCGCGATATTGTGAAAATTATAAAATTGTCTCGCCGCACTTATTCCAAAATGCTGCAGAATTTATTCTGGGCGACGGGTTATAATATTGTCGCTTTGCCTTTGGCGGCCGGCGCGCTTGCTTTTCGAGGCATTCTTCTCCAGCCGGCATTGGCCGCGGTTTTTATGTCTTTAAGCACCGTCATTGTGGCGATTAACGCTTTGTTATTAAAGAAGAAGAATTTATGAGGTTTAATAAGCTAAAGGTCGTATAATTTAAATTAAAAATTATTTATGAATACTAATTTAGTTCAATGGGTTTTAAAGATTGCGGTTGCCGGAGAATTTTTGGGGCATGGCGTTTTCGCGCTTCAGGGCAGAACAGCGTGGGTGGAATGGTTTTCTATTTTCGGTATTTCGGATGTCCAGACTGCGACTACGCTTTTGTGGTTGATTGGTTTGACAGACATCCTCTTGGCTATATTAATTTTGGTTAAACCGATTCGCCTCGCTCTTCTTTGGATGGCTTTCTGGGGATTTTGGACTGCGTTGATGCGTCCAATTGCTGGAGATTCAATATTTGAATTTGTAGAAAGGTGGGCAAATTGGGGCGCGCCGTTAGCATTGCTTTTATTGTTAGGATGGCCGAAGACAGGCAAAGAGTGGTTGAAGTAATGTAAGAAAAAAGGAGGCATTGAGCCTCCTTTTGGGATTAATAATAGTAGCGTTGCCAATATCCTGGCTGGTAATATTGGTGGCCGCAATAATTGTAATAGTATCCGGGAACGTAGCGCCACGCTTCGCGGTAAGTATAGCAATGGCTATTATAAGAAGATCCGTAAGAATAAGAGGGATAAGAGTAGGAATACGAATAAGAATGAGACGGATAAGAATGCTGGTAGTTGTATGAGTAACTGCCATAATGAGAGCTGGAATGATTGCGGCGATGGTTATTTTTATTACTATGAGCATCGGCTGGTGAAGGGGCCAAAATCAAGAGAGCTCCTAAAACCATCAAACTCAACCAAGTTTTACGCATCGGCTAAAACCTCCTGGGTTTTTGGCTCTAAGCCTTGATTCGCGTTTACCTGCCGATAGGCAGACCCGCGGATTAGGTCTAAGCCGTTTTTTAAAGATCCAAAGAAGAGTATACTACAAAATTTTATTAATGAATAGTATATATTAACAATAAATTCCGCCCGCCTTTCCGTAGGGAACATCCCGCAGCCCCGACGGATTGGTTTCCTGCAACGCAGGAACTTCGGGGCGAGGGAGAAGAAAATTTTTTCGCTGGAAAAAAATTATTCTGGTTCCCATAGGAAAGGCAGGCGGAGTAAGAGTGTCATCGTCGAACTTCATTCTTTATAGTTTTGTAGTATAGTTAATTTAAAGGCCGTTATAAGAATTTAAACAATGAATAATAAAATATTTTTAAAAACCGTTGGCGTTATTTTTTCTCTGATCGCGGTTTTACATTTTTTCCGTTTAGTCTTTGGATGGGAGGCTGTCATCGGCGGATGGATGGTGCCAGTCTGGCTAAGCGTTGTGGCTCTAGTGATAGCTTCAGTTTTGGCTTACAAAGCTTTTAAATATATCAAACAATAAATAAGCAATAAGATTAGAATAACAAAAACCGGTCCGATGAATATCGGACCGGTTTTTGTTTTGTTGAACACATAACGCTTTATGCGTTCGGTGACCGATTAACGATTCGGACGGAACGATGGGCGAGAGCCCATTCTTTGACGATGACAATCACGGCAACGAAGCTGAGTCATTCTTTCCGGATCCGGTTCAAACGGAAGTTCGGTAATATCAGCTCCGCACTGCGAACACTTCCAGTTGCCTTTAAACATTTGCTTCTGGAAGCCGCCATCATTTTGCGAAAACGCCATATTGCTTAGTTTTCTTTATTTTTTTGCGACTGTGAGATTCTAAGCAATGCGGCGCCTATAAACTTGTATAAACTATTTATAAAGCCTATTGCGGACTTCGAATCTATGAATACAGTATATATCTTTATTTAGAAAAGTAAAGGGCATTATAAAAATATCAAATCTTAAATAAATTCCAATATCTAAATTCGAAACGCGTTTGTCATTTGTTATTTGAGTTTTGTGATTTATTTGGGTTTTGGTGGTTGAAATTTAGGATTTAATTTAGCCTGGGGATAACTTATTTGTAACAATAAAGATTTAGTCTATAATGATAGTAGTCCATTGAAAAGTTCATACCTCTCACTAACCACTTACAAGGTGGCAATAATGCGGACACAAGATGTTCGCAGACAAGTTTTAAAATAATTAAAGGGCAGCACAAAAGCTGCCCTTATTTTTTTATTTGCACTACAAAGCCTTGGCGTAGTAGTGGGTTAAATTCCTATTCCATTTACTTCTGTAAACCATTTGTCATACATTTTTTGTTCTTCCGGAGTCATATTTTCATTTGGTTTCCAAAGAGTGACATTGACCCTCAGAGTTTCTAATTTTTCGGGGTTTAAAATATATTCCGTAGTTACTAAGAATCCGAAACTTTGAATAGTGTCTCGTAACTCCCTGGCGCGTTCTATTCCCGGACCCGCTATCTTGGGATCTTTCAGCAAGTTTTCTTGCAGTAATTGTTTTAATTCTTCTGCTAACTTGGTTACGATTTCTTCCTGGGACTGATCAGCCATAGGAGCCTCCTTATTATGAAAAGAACTTTAAGGAGAGTATAATCCTTTATTAAAGAAAAGTCATTGTGTCTTTGACGCGTTAAAGTTTTTGTTGTACACTACCAATTAATAATCCGAGCTCTTTTTAAAAGGGAGGTGGCTGGATGAATGCGAAAGGGGTAATTTTTCTTTCCGGCAAAAAAGTTAATCTTCGCCCTTATGATAGGGAAAAAGATCTTGTGAATTGCCAGCGTTGGATTAATAACCCGGAAATACGGGTTTATATTGAAAATGTTTTTCCGATTACTCTTCAACAGGAAGAAGAGGCTATCCAAAGGCTGTCTTCGGATCCCAAAACCGTTTTTCTTATTATTGAAACTAAACGCGGCATTCCGATTGGGGTGATGGGCTTACATAAAATTGATTGGATAAGCCGGACAGCGCTTACAGGCGCTTTTATTGGAGAGAAAGAATTACAAGGCGTTGGCTATGGCACGGACGCGAAAATGACTCTTTTAAATTACGCTTTTAATGCCTTGAATCTTCGCAAGATCAATTCTGGCGCTATTGCCTTTAATCGCCGGAGTGTCGCCTATAATCTGAAATGCGGTTATCACATTGAGGGCAGAAAAAAAAGACAAGTTTTCCGCTCTGGAAAATATTGGGATTTAATTCTTCTGGCGGTGTTTAAAAAAGATTTTTTAAAAGCTTGGAAAGAATATCAAAAACAGCCTTAAAAGAATTTCTCCCGGCGCACGTCGGGAGATTTTTTAATTGATTTTAAGCTATGAATAGCTTACGCTTTTATGAGCGCACTTTTAAAATTAAATTATTAAAGCCGATATTGAAGGAGGCGAATATGGCGAAAACGCTTGTAATGTGTCCGCCGAATTATTTTGATGTCCAATATGAATTGAGCACTAATCGTTGGATGAATATGGATAGCCAGCCTGATAAAAATTTAGTTGCGCGGCAATGGTTAGATCTTTTTGGGGCTTGCCTGGAACTTGGTTTAAAGGTTCTGCTAATTAAGCCTCGGCCGGGATTGCCCGACATGGTTTTCGCGGCTAATGCTGGTTTGCAGATTCCGGGAGGGAAAGGCGTAATTATTAGCAATTATTTCCATAAAGAAAGGCGGCCAGAGAACGTTTTTATTTATGATTTTTTCCGCAATCTTTTTTCCGCCGAAAATGTCTGGCAACTGCCAGCAAGGACGTATTTTGAAGGACAGGGAGATGCTATTTGGCTAGATGAGCGAAGAGTAGTCATTGGATACGGAGTTCGCACTAATCTTGCGGGCATTGCCGAAGTCCAAAAAATTTTAAAACGCTACGATCCTAAAATTAAAGTTATTCTTCTTAGAATGAAATCAGTCGCCGAAGCTAGAGCGGATGAAAAGATCTTTTATCATTTAGACACCTGCCTTCTGCATCTTCCAAGAATTCAAACTTTTATAGTTTATGAAGGCGCTTTTGCCGCCTCCGCGATTAAAATACTTAAAAAGCTTGGCGGGTTAATGAGCGTGAGTGAAGCCGAGGCTAATAATTTTGTTTGTAATGGTTTAGTGGTTAATGAAAGAACTATTTTTTCCCCTTGGGTTTCCGGAATGATTTACTTATCTCTTAGAGATCTGAATTACGATGTTAAAGTTTTCCCAATGTCCGAATTTATTAAATCTGGCGGAGCCGTCAAGTGTTTAATAATGGAGCTCTAGCCACCTCCATTCATATAACTCTCTGGCGCGTTGTTAGCCAAAATTGGCTAGCGCCAGGAGTGACGATAAAAATGTATGAAGATACTTTGAGGAGGAATGACGCAGCGATAGCTAATTTTGGCAACAACCCTTTAGGGATGAAAGCTATTTTGTTCAATAACGGCGTTGACTCGGGTTTGGCGTAAAGTTTACGTCCGCACCCTCGCGCCTTGTTCTTGAGACAAAATAGCTTCATCGCGCCTAGAGCTTATATGAAAGGAGGTGGCAGAATGAGCCACCATTATGATGGATGTGAAAGCGAAAAACAGTTAGAAAAGTGTAAATGCGATCTAAAAAGATATTTAAGGGTTGCGGGTATTGCTTTGGGTATTTTTATTTTTCAAGTAGTAGGCAGCTTAATTTCTGGAAGCTTGGCTTTGCTTGCCGATTCTGTTCACGTTGCTATGGACGCGATAGCTTTAGTGATGAATGCTGGGATCGAATATGTATCGCTTAAAAAATTAAAGTTTTTTAGTGAAAGATTGGCACGATTGATCGGGGGATTAATGAGTGTAGCGATTTTATTTGTTATTGCGATGAATATTGGGCTTGAAGCAATTAGCCGAGTTAATAATCCGCCAGCGATTCTTAGCTGGTTGATGATAGTTGTAGCCGCTATTGGTGGAATGGGTAATTATTGGCAACATCGTATTTTGGGGCATAGCCACAGCGATCATCTTACTCAAAGGTCTGCCGAAAAACATGTTTTATCAGATCTCTGGCAGTCTGTTGCCGTTGTTGCTGGCGGAGTATTCGTAGCTTTAGGCTATTCGGTGGCCGATCCGTTAATTTCTTTGTTTGTGGCAATTAACATATTATTTTCCGCGATTGGATTATTTAAAAGTATAGTTAAACCCCCTCGCCATTGAGGGGGCTTTATTGTGTCATTGCGAGTCCGATGGTCATCGGACGAAGCAATCTTACAAAAAATTAATGTTAGATTCTTGCCTGTTGGCAGGCAAGGCTTCGCGGAGTTTACCCCGTCAGAACCCATAGAGTTTCCATCGAGGCTCGCAATGATGACGGACAAGCTATTGAACCATTACGAATTATTGATAAATTCTTTAGGAATTTATATCATTATGGGATGGAAAGAAAAAGCGGGCCCAAAGATGTTTTTTTGCATTTGCTGGCGATCATCACCTTATATGGTAGCGCCGGTGCTTTTATTGCGTTGATTTTCCAATATATCAATGTTTTATTGCCTGATCCTTTGGAATATAGCGTTTATGCGGTGAGCGGCTCCTATAGCGCCATTCGTTTTGCGATCTCTTCTTTAGTGGTGATTTTCCCGATTTATATTTTATCCAGTTGGTATTTAAATAAGAATTACGAAGAAAATCCAGAAAAGCGCGGTTTGAGAATCAGGAAATGGCTGCTCTATTTTACCTTGTTCGCGGCGGCCTTGATTATTATGGGAGACTTGGTAGCTTTGATTAACCGTCTTTTAGAAGGCGAGCTTACTTTAAGATTTTTGTTGAAAGTTTTGACTATGGCTTTTGTGGCTGGATCGGTGTTTGGATATTATTTTTACGATTTAAAAAAATATAAAGTAGAGTAGCGCAATGAAATTTTTTATTTATACGATAATTAGTATTGTAGGCATCTCTGTAATCGCCGGATTTTTTATAGTGGGATCGCCGCAGGAGGAACGTTTGCGGCGTTTTGACGAGCGCCGGGTTGGCGATCTTCAATCCATTCAAGGGGAGCTTATTAACTATTGGTTAAATAAGAGCAAGTTGCCAGACGCTTTAGATTTATTGAGAGATGATATTCGAGGTATTGTTATGCCAGTTGATCCGGAAACCGGTGAAAATTATACTTACGTTGTTAAAGGACCAGAAGCTTTCTCTTTATGCGCGGTTTTTGTTAGGCCGAGCCTTGGCAGGGCTCAATACCCGGAAAATATCTCGGTCGAACCAATGAGGCCTTATTTATGGGCAGGAGATAATTGGGAGCATGATGCGGGACCAGTTTGTTTTGAAAGAACCATAGATAAGGATATTTATGTGCCAAGGAAGGAAGCTGTAAAGAGCTAATGGGTTTGCTGGTTGTGAAAAGTTTGAAAATTTGTTATACTGTAAAAACAGCTAAAATCGCTGGAAAAGTCGTAAAAATGAAGTTAAAATATTAAAAAAGTCGCATTTATAAAAATTAAAACTATGATGAAAAAAATACTCTTAGTTATTTTTTCGTTAGTAATAGCTACTCCGGTTGGAGCCCAAATTGCTCCTTCGAGCGAGCGGTTAAAAGACGTTCGTGAAGGATACAAGCAGGATGTCCGAGATTTACGGGAGGGCGTTAAAGTAGAAACTCAGGGGCTTAAAGATACTTTGAAGACCCAAGTTAGGGAAGCTAATATGGGGGTTTTAGAAGATCGGGAAGCAATGAAGGTTAAGCGCGAGGAAGCGAAGGCGATGATGGAAACAAAGAGAGAGGAATATAAGAAGATGTTAGATGAGAAAAGAGAAGCCGCAAAAAAGGAGTTTGAAATAAAAAGAACCGAATTAAAAACTCGTTTACAGGCCGTTAAAGATGAACGCAAAAAACAGCTTGTGGAAAAAATTAGCAATCAGCTGAAAGAATTGAATGAACGAATGATGAATCATTTTTCCAGTGTTTTGGAAAAATTAGAGAAAATTTTGGCTAAAGTAGGTTCTCGGGCTGATAAAGCCGCTGCTAATGGCGTTGACGTTGCTGCTGTTCGTACCGCGATTACGGCGGCGGAACAGGCGATTGCCGCTAGCCAAGAGGCTGTTAAAGCGCAGTTGGCTAAGGTTTATGTTCCTACGGTCAGCACTGAAGATAATCTTCGGGTAGATGTTGGTAAGGCCAGGCAAGCGTTGCATGCTGATTTAGTAAAAGTTCGCGATACTGTTTTTGCCGCTCGTGAAGCAGTAAGGGGGGCGCATACGGTTTTAGCCCAAATTCCCAAAGTAGATGAATTAGAAGAGTCAGCTCAAAACGTCGAATCTAGTGATAATACTAGCTCTAACACACAATAATTATGAAAAAAGTTTGGTTAGTTATTTTTGTCTTGGTTTTGGTGGTAGTTGCGTATATGTTGTGGCAGTCTAAGACCGTGGAAGAAGTTTCTGATGTGGACACTGCGGAGGCAATCAATCAAGATTTGAATTCTTTGAATACTGCTGATTTGGATATGGAATTTAA
This sequence comes from Candidatus Harrisonbacteria bacterium RIFCSPHIGHO2_02_FULL_40_20, assembly GCA_001818675.1. Taxonomy (GTDB): domain Bacteria; phylum Patescibacteriota; class Minisyncoccia; order UBA6257; family WO2-44-18; genus 2-02-FULL-40-20. Next base: position 10,615 of record MHJF01000025.1, read on the forward strand.
GGATGTTGACGCAGGATTGAATAGTCTGTAGGTTACAACAACAAAAAATACCCCTAACTTGTATGGGGGTATTTTTTGTTGTAAAATATAGGCGTTCTTTGACATTGAAAAGGCTAAAACAATTTGCTTCGCAAATTGTTCGCCCCTAAATGGGCGAGCCCATCGGGCTATAGCCGATCAAAACCTAGTTTTGATTTAGGGAGAAAACAATGGTTGTGAATAATCCAATAGATTTTGACTTAGGTTTGGTGAACGATATTCGTATTAATCGGAGCGCGGTGGAAGTTCGAGTGCAGACATTGGGAACTCGGCGTACGTTTAAAGTTGAGGCGCAGGCGGCAGCTTATCTTCGCGTTATTCAATGCATTGATGACACTACGCTTTTGGGCAGTGATACGCCCGGTTGCGTAGAGCGCCTTTGCGCTAAAGCTTTGAATCCGGTCAGTCGGGAAATTTTAGAAAAACTTGGAATCCCCGATTTTTCGTTAACTGTCGGAGCAGTTTGTGTTTATCCGGCAATGGTTAAAACGGCCATTTCCTTTTTAGGGGGAAGAATTCCAGTGGCTTTAGTTGCCACAGGTTTCCCTGCTGGTCAACTCCCCACTTTTCTTAAGATTAGAGAAATTGAGTATGCGATTGAATGCGGCGCAAAAGAAATTGATGTGGTGATTAGCCGAGGTTTGGCGTTGCAAGGCAAATGGCGAAAAGTTTATGAGGAGATAAGGATTTTTCGCGAGGTTTGCGGCGATAAAGCAAAGATGAAAACTATTCTTGGGGTTGGCGATTTAAAAACTTTAGAAAATGTCGCTAAGGCAGCGGTAGTAGCGATTATGGCTGGGTCGGATTTTATCAAAACTTCAACGGGTTTTGAACCGACTAACGCGACTTTAGAAGCAGGATTAGTGATGGTGAGGCAGATTCGGGGTTTTTTTCAACTTCCGTTTCCTCGCAACAAGATTGTGGGTTTCAAACCGGCTGGCGGGATTAAGACTGCAAAAGACGCGATGCTGTGGCTGATTCTTATGTTGGAAGAGTTGGGCGAGGATTGGGCTAAGCCGGATTTTTTTCGGATTGGCGCCAGTTCTTTGTTGAATGATTTGGAGCGCCAACTCTATCATTTGGCCACCGGCCGGTATTCGGCCGAGCATCATCATCCGATGGGATGATGAAACATATGTCATTCCGGCGAAAGCTGGAATCTATTATCATAGATTCCAAATCAAGTTTGGAATGACAACAACAGACAACCCAAAATCTATATAAAAGGAGGAGGCATAATGGACACCGAAAAACTGAAACAGTTTTTAAGAAAACTGGACTATGGTCCAGCTCCGGAATCAGAGGAAAAAGTTCGTCAATGGTTGAAAAATCATAATCGGCAGTTTGATCATTTTATCAATGGAAAATGGCATGAGCCGGCCAGTCATACTTACGTTAAGACGGAAAATCCGGCTGATGAAGAAATTCTAGCTTACGTTGCGGAAGGGACTGCGCCAGATGTAAATGCGGCGATGGAATCCGCGAAAAATGCTTTTCCTTTATGGAGCAGATTATCCGGACATGAACGGGCGAAGTATCTTTACGCGATTGCGCGGGCTATTGCTAAGAATTCTCGTTTGTTCGCGGTGTTAGAGTCGTTAGATAATGGAAAAACAATTCGCGAAACTCGCGATATTGATATTCCTTTGGTGATCCGGCATTTCTATTATCATGCAGGTTGGGCGGAGATTTTGGAGACAGAATATCCTACTTTAAAACCCGGCGGTGTGATTGCTCAGATTATTCCCTGGAATTTTCCTTTGTTGATGTTGGCTTGGAAAATCGCTCCGGCAATTGCCGCGGGCAATACCGTAGTTTTAAAGCCGGCGGAATTTACTTCGCTTACCGCTTTAATGTTTGCGGAGATGCTGAAAGAAGAAGTGAAGCTTCCTTCGGGAGTAGTGAATATTATTACTGGCGATGGAGAAACTGGGAAGTTGATGGTTAATCATCCAACGCCTTGGAAAATTGCTTTTACTGGTTCAACGGAAGTGGGCCGTTTTATTCGTAAGGAGACTGCTGGAACCGGCAAGCATATTACTTTAGAGCTTGGTGGCAAATCTCCTTTTATTGTTTTTTCTGATGCGGATTTAGATTCTGCTGTGGAAGGCATGGTAAATGCAATTTGGTTTAATCAAGGGCAAGTTTGTTGCGCTGGCTCCCGCTTGTTAATAGAGGAAAGCATTCAAGATGATTTTGTTAATCGTTTGAAAGCAAGAATGGAAAAGCTTCGTGGCGGAAAGCCATTAGACAAAGCCATGGATATTGGCGCGATTAATTCTTTAGCTCAGCTTACGAAAATTCGGAAATTAGTGGCGATTGGGGAAAAAGAGGGCGCGTGCTTGTGGCAGCCGGAATCCGCCAGCTGGCGGAGGCATTGCCCGACAACCGGTTATTATTTTCCTCCTACGATTTTTACCAACGTTCAGCCTTCGCATACTATTGCTCAAGAAGAAATTTTCGGACCAGTGCTGGTCTGCATAAGTTTTAGAACTCCTGAAGAAGCGATTCGGCTCGCCAATAATACCCGCTATGGTTTAGCGGCTTCGGTTTGGACACAGGATATTGATAAGGCCGTAGATGTTGCGAAGAAGGTTAAGGCTGGAACTATTTGGATTAACAGCACCAATCTTTTTGACGCGGCATCGGGATTCGGCGGTTATCGAGAGAGCGGTTTTGGCAGGGAGGGCGGACGTGAGGGCCTGTTAGATGTTTTGGTGGAAAAAGAGGCAAGTGTTCAACCAGAGAATTCGAAACAGCGAGCCTTTAAGTTTTTAGATTCTCGTCCGGATATTGACCGCACTTATCGGTTTTTAATAGGCGGGAAGTTAGTTAGGCCCGATGGCGGAATTAGTACATCAGTTGAAAATTATCGCGAGGAAGTTTTAGGAATAGTAGGCGATGCCAATCGTAAAGATGTTCGCAACGCTGTTGAAGCGGCGCGGAATGCCTTTGTTCCTTGGTCAGAACAGCCAGCTCATCTTCGAGCGCAGATTCTTTATTTCTTAGCGGAAAATCTTTCTATTCATTTTGATAGGTTGGCTTCCTTGAACGATCGCGCGAATTTTAAGTTACAGGCCGTGGATCCGGAAATAGAGACTGCTATTCAAAGATTATTTCGTTACGCGGCTTTTACTGATAAATTTGAGGGTACGGTTCAGCCGGTTCCTGGAAAATTTTTAGTAACAGCTGTTAAGGAGCCAATTGGCGTGATAGGAATGCGCGCGCCGGATGTTTATCCTTTTGTCAGCGCCGTTTCTATGATTGCGGCGGCAATTTCGATGGGTAATACTGTTGTGATTGTGGCGGGAAAAAATGATTTAATGCTGGCGGAATTTATCCAGGTTATCCAGAATTCGGATGTTCCGGCAGGCGTAATCAATGTTTTGACCGCGGCTAATCCGGATGCGATCGCCAAAGTTTTGGCGGAGCACGAAGATGTTGATTCAATTTGGTATTTTGGAAATGGCGCTGGAAGAAAAGAAGTAGAAATTGCTTCTGCTGGAAATATGAAACGGGTTTGGGCGCCAAGCCAGATGGATTGGCTCGGTTCTCAAGGCGAGTCCAAACGGTTTCTTTACGAAGCTACTCAAGTGAAAAATATCTGGCTACCGTATGGTGTATAATTTTAGGCCCGTCTCTAATTGCGGAGGCGGGTTTTTTGTTTTAAAATGATGTCGTTCTTTGAAAGGAAGGATAACAGATGAATATTTTGTTGATCACGGGCGCCAGTGGTTTTGTCGGTCAGCACGCGGTTCGTTTAGGTTTGGCTGACCCAAAATACGAGATAGTTATTGCTAATGATGTTCGTGATTTGCCTTATGCGGTTAATCCATGCGGGAAAAATTTTTATTTTTTCAAATCGGATTTGACGAATCCAGAATCCTTACAGGATTTGCGGAACGAATTTTTTAAACTGTGGGGCTATGGCTTAACTATTTGGCATATTGGAGGATGTTTCAATTATTCCGCGCCTTATGATTTTTTATATCATGTTAATGTTTTAGGAACTCGCAATTTAATGGAGATGCTGTGCAGTTTGGGCGTTGGTTGTATTCAGCGTTTTGTTTTTTGGAGCGGGGGAGTGCTTTACGGAAAATTTGATCATCCTCAAGGGAAACTTCCGGCGGATGAGCAGTATCCCGTTAATCCGCAAAATGGATATGGCTGGTCTAAAAAAGAAGCTGAAGATTGGATTATGTTTTTCCATCGTAAAGAAGGTTTGCCGACTACGATTATGCGTTTGCCGGCGATATATGGGCCTGGCGCCAGTTATGGCCTTGCCACAGCTTTTTTCTTGAATGCGCGCGGAGTTTTGCCTCCGATTTTGATTGGTAATCCTCATAACAAAACGCCCCTGATTCATGTGGAAGACGTGATTCGCGTAGCGGATTTTTTGAGCGGCGTTCCGGAATCTAACGGAGAGATCTACAACGTGACTGATTATTACGGTTCTTATCCAGTAGAAAAGGTGGCTAAATTAATTGGCGAGCAATTAAATAACGGTTATGGTAATTTTTCTTTACCCGCGTGGATTTTAAAAGTATTTATTGCGTTGGTTCAGTTAAGAGCTAAGCAGTTGAGTGGGCAACCGTTGATTGATCCTGAACTCGGGCACATGAGTGTTCTGAATGCCTGGATGTCTAATGCTAAATTATTGTCTTTGCTTAGTCAGTATGGATTTTCTGAATCTTTTTTTAAGTACCCGGATGGATTGAAAGGATTAATAGAAGTCATCCAGTGGTATAAAAAGGAGGGAAAACTCTAATGGTTAATTTCTTTTTAGTTTGTTTGATGTTGGCAATTTGGTGGTTTACTCGTTTGGGCTTTGGCGCGTTTATGATTGATCCTGCGCTTCTTTTTATCGGTGGCTATTTTGGCACTTATTTGATTTATAAGTTTGTGGCGCCTGCGGTTCGGATTTCGGCCATAAGGAAATTCTTTGTTTTTCTTGCTCCCCTGACTATTTTTTGCGTTTGGGCAGGAGGAATTTTATTGTATTTGAATGTTGTTTCTTCGCCGACGATTTATTTAAGTTTTTTGCCGGATAGTTTTGTAGGCGAAAACTTTCAGAGTGGCAATGATTTTATGTGGAATGGGTTGGGTGTGCCGGTCTTATTCGGAAATCTGGTGCCTGAACAATTTTTGCCCACCTACCATTATTGGGGGTTGAATATTCTGGCAATTATAATTTGGCTTTCATTTTTACCGGCTTTATTTTTAGGAATTATTTTAGGTCAAGCCGACGCGTTAATTAACCGTCCCAATAAAATTAGGATGGCAATTTATTGGTTAGTGATTGTGATGATTGGTATTTTGATGAGTTTGGCGGTCGCGGGTTTAATAAGTTTAGTTGTGGCGATGTATTAAAATTAAAAAATGCCGCCCCGATAGTTATCGGAGCGGTTTTTTAATTACTTTTTAAAATTTTTCAGATATTCAAAATCTTTGGCGGGTATATTCAGCCAGTGGAAAATATCTCCCGCCGCTTCTTCCCAGCCGGACTCAACTGGAATCCAATGGGCGAATTGCGGGTAAGTCCAGACTTCATAACCAATATGCCGGAATTGTTTTCCGATATCGCGTGCCACTTCCGGGGGCGTAATCTGGTCTTTTTCACAGCCGATTACTAAACTTGGGCAGGAAATTTTTCTAAAATCAACTTGGATTCGGCCAAGGCGAATTTCTAATGCCGCTCGTCCAGATTCATAAACTAATCCTCTATATAATTTATCCCACGTTTCCGGAGGCACATTATTCATCACATAGCGGGCGAAGATTTTAAGATTGGGCTTAAAGGGTTTTTGTAAAATTAACCAGGGCAGATAACGAAGAATGTCTAGCTGATAGCGGAGATTAGCGTGAAGTTTCACTCCGGCTGGCGGAGCGGAGTTCAAAAGAATTAATTTATGGGCTAAGCCAAACGAAGCAAGTTTTTGCGCGATTAATCCGCCCATGCTGTGGCCAAAAATAATAGGCTTGGCTAAGGGTTCTCCATCTTCCAGAGTAGTTAAGCCGCGTTCTTGTAGCGCGAGAATTAGCCGCATTAAATCATTGATATAGTCATTGACGCTGGTTTTTCCCAGAGCCGGGATTTTATTTTCTGGATAGTGATGCCGAAGAGTAGGGGCGATAAAACGATAACCTTGTTCAGAGAAAAAGCGCGCGAATTTTGTCCATCGTTCTCCTTGGCCCCACATTCCGTGAATCGCTAAAATAGGATTAGAGTAAAGCAATCTTGCTGGTTCATAAACAGTAATATTTTGATTTTCACCGACAATTTGCGGGTCAGTAATTTTATGAATTCCGGCCATTGCATATCCTTTCCCCATTGAGATGACAAGAAACTTCTTAAATTTTCGTTGATTATTGCGTTTTAGTCAATTTTTGCTTAAAATATTGCGTAGGTCTTTAATAAATTTGATTTAGGGAGGCAATAGAATGGCTAGCCACATTGTTGATGGCGCTGCGTTTAGAGTTCGCCGCGCGTTATGGGAATTATCCGATTGGGGATTGAAACGGCGCATTCAGTGGCTGCGATATTTAGACCATTTGATTATTAGCCGCAAAGATCAAATTTTAGTCGCCGTCGCCGCTGATAAGAAGGTCAGCGAGCACCAAGTTTTATTGAATGAATACGCCGTAGTTCGTCTTTTATGCCGATACTATATTAAGAACGCTTATCGGATTTTGCGGGATGAAGATCGCAGCGGATTTTTTTCTTTTTGGAATTGGATAAATAAGAATAAGCGATCGGTGGTTAAGAAAGAGCCTTTTGGCGTTGTGGGCATAATTTCACCGGGGAATTATCCTTTTTCTTTAGCTATTGGCAATGTAATTCCGGCGATTCTTGCTGGTAATGCGGTTATATTGAAACCAGCGCCAGAGAGGAAAGAAACCAATAAATTGGTGGGCGATTTGATTGCGATGAGTCTAGAGTCGTTTAAAGCCAGAAAAATTTTTGAAATTTTGCCAAGTGACGATCATCTTGGGCAAGATATAGTTTGTTCCCGTTTAATAGATAAGATTCATTTTACTGGTTCTGTTCAAACTGGGCATTGGATTTTTGAAGAGAATAGGAAAATCCGTTTTGTTCAGCCTACATTAGAATTGGGCGGATCTAATCCAGCGATAGTTTTAGAAGATGCTGATATTGCGGAAGCGGCTAGGGTAATTTTTTGGGCGCGATTTTGTGGGATGAGCTGCAATAATATCAAAAGAGTTTTTGCAGTTGGGTCAGTTTATAAAAAACTGCTCGCGGCTTTAGTAGTCGAGCTTGGCAAATTGCAGCTGCACGAGCTAGAACCGATCTCGGAAAGAGAAATGTACCATTACACTCTTTTTACCAGCGATTATTTGTATCATCTGGAGAGCCGTTTTTCGGCGGCGGATTGGTATGATTTTAAGCCAAAAATTTTAAGGATTGATGATCCATCCCCGAATTTATTGGTCCTTCAAGAAGAAACTTTTGTGCCATTGCTGCCGGTTGTTCGGGTAAAAGATGAAGCGGAAGCGATCAGCCGCTCTAATAATTCTCAATTTGGTTTAGGCGCGAGCGTTTTTACCAAAGATAAAAAAAGATTTTTGCGGATTGCTGGCCAGTTGGATTGCGGTGGGGTTTTTCATAATGATGCGATGACCGAATTTGCTCAAACGCAGTTGCCATTTGGCGGCCGCAAAAATTCCGGCTTCGGTTATGTTCACGGTCCGGAAGGATTATTGGAGTTTGTTCAATTAAAGGTCATCATTATGGATCGTTGGCGCGCGCCCAAGCTTCATCTTTATCCTTGGACTTCGGGCAAGATGAAATGGTTGCGTAAATTTATTGACTGGATAGTGAAGTTTAGTTAAGTTTTATATAGCCTCGACTTCGGTCGAGGCTTCTTTTATAATTTGTTTAGTATTTTTAAAAAGAGTAAAAGGGGTGACTAAATGCATTTTAAGGCGCGGTGGCGGTGGTTTTGGAATGAACTGCATAAAACCAGCGGTCGGATGTGGTTGTTGGTTTTATTAGTAAGTGTTTTTTTGATGTTTGGTATGTTTGCTCTCTTGGTCTGGTCTGGCCATTATTTAAATGAAGTGCCGGGTATTTTGCCTCCTCAACCGGATATTCTTCATGAAATTCTGCCCCATTGGCATGCTGCTGTATTTATTTTCAAGATTGGTTTTGCCACCTCTATAATTCTTCTTATGATTGGAGCGCTTTATGAGCCTCACCGCATGCCGTATGCATTTTTTATGATAGTGCTCTGGGCGTTTATTCGGATTGCCTCCACGACTATTACTAAGCTTGGCGGTCCTGCCGGCCTTATTTCAGAATTTCCGCCAATAACCGACATAAAATCTATTTGGGATTTTATTGTTATAGGACTGGCTTCGCCGCACATTCTTTTCTTTTCCGGACATACCGGTTTGCCATTTTTGGGGCATTTAATTTTTAAACGGCCGGTTGCTTATAAAATGTTATGTTGGCCTCTGGGATTCATCAGTTTGGCTTATATATTATCTTGGCCTCAATATGCCTGGTGGTTGATATTAGTCTTGCTGTTTTTCTGGGCATTGATTATATGGAAATGGAACAAATTGTTTTCTTTATCAACGTTGTTTCTTTTCTGGTCGTTTGTGATGGCAGTTTGCGTTTTAATTACTCGTAACCATTATTCCGTAGACGTGTTGGGCGCGTTTTTTATGACCGGCGGAATCGCATTCTTTGGTAAGTATTGGTTTGCCAAGATCGAACAGCTTTGCGAAAAAATGGAAGTAGAATTTTTTAACAAAGAAAAATAATCCCTTTCTTTTCACACGAACGTGTAAAAGGAGGGGATTTTTGTTGCGTCATTGCGATCTGTAGCCGGCATTGTGTCATTGCGAGGTAGCCATAGGCTACCGTGGCAATCTAACATTAATGTTTTTGTAAGATTGCTTCGCTTCACTCGCAATGACGGCGGATGAGTGAAGCCGAGTTTAACTTGCCGAAGCCTAAAAAATTCTAATGCCTAAGTTTTGTTATGATAAATATATGAGATTGGTTCAAATTTTATTTTTTAGTATTTTATTGGTGGCATCTGTTTATATCGTTTCTAATATTGCGGTTCCTCAAAGGGTCGAACCAGAACCATTATTGATTATCCAGCCACTTGCTTACGGCGATTTGCCAATCGGCGGGCAAACTGCCGGTGGTCAGGAGTTAAATAATCAAGAGCTAAACAATGAGACTTTTGATGTCCCACCGACATCCGAAGATTCAAATATGGACATCGGACGTCCATATATTGAAGGTGGCGGAGAGTCAGTGTCAGACATTGAACCGCCTGCGGTGATCCGTCAATCGGCGGATGAACTGTCTTCTGTTGTTCCGCCATCTGTTTCTGTTGTGCCGGTGGTTGAGATGCCTGCAGTCGTGGTTCAGGAAGCTATTCCGATTATCAATGAAGACGAAATTATGCAGGCTGTGGTTCGGGTGCGTTGCGGCAAAAGCTACGGCTCAGGTTTTTCCATATTAAGAAACGAGAAGCGTTATGTATTAACTGCCGCTCATGTGGTGATTGATCAAGTGGAAGTTTTTAAAAAATATCAGTGCGATGTAATTTATCCCAGGAAAGATGAAAACGGGAATTATCAGGAAGCGCATTATCGTGTCGGGAAAATTTTATTACCCGATGAAACGATTTCTAATTATCAAGAAAAGGGGATTGATTTAGCGGTTTTGGAAGTTATCCCGCTTGCGGATAAAAATGAAGATTTGCAGAAATTTCCTAACGGTTATCCTTATCTAAATTATTCATTTTGTCCGACAAACACGTTGGGAGATTCTATGAATCTTTGGGGTTTCTCTGCTAATCTCGGCACCACCATTACTCCAGGGGCTTTTATGTCTAAATTCCAGGGCGAGATTGTTCAGTATGAAGATGTGATCGGCGTCACTAAAAAAGTTTCCCTGGAATTTTTAAATGGTTTTGTTTATCTTCCAAAATTTGACCACAGTTTAGATCAGGGAGTTTTTCATCATCTCACGGTAATTTTAAGCAATAATAATTTTTCCGGCGCATCCGGCGGGTTAGTTTTTGATACCAACAAGGCATGCATTGTGGGAGTAAATATTGCTACCCTTGTTCAAGATAATAAAGTTTTTGGATTCGTCACTAATCCAGAATTTGGCCCAATCAAAGAGTTTATGAATAGAGCTATCGGAGAATTATAAAAAACTTGTTTTTATTTTTAATTTAATCAGACTTGCAGTTTCTTTTCGTATCAGCGTGATGGAGGGAGGTCATAAATTACAGCGAGACATAGGAAAATATCCATGTTTGAGTCCCGAATGTAATGAGGTCGAGTTGGATATTTTCCCTTATATGGCGAACTGATAATTTATCCGACCGGATATCTTAGCTGGGAGAAAAGGAACAAGAGTCTACTTATCCACAGGGGAGATAGTCCCTATCTAAGCTAAACTAAATGTATGCCTCGATTTTGTCGGGCATACCCAATAAAATCATGAAGAAATATATCCCGTCAGTTGTTTTGGGACTACTTTTGGTTAGTGGGATAATTTTTATTTTTCAGTCCAAAGTTTTTGCGTTAACTTATTACCCTCCGGCTTTACAAAATTTTATTCCTAAAACTGTCATCCTGAATTTAATTCAGGATCCAGATTCTCAAATTCTGGATTCCAGCTTTCGCTGGAATGACAAAAAAATTGTCATCCCAAACCAAGCTGCTGTCGTTTCAAATCAAGCAGTTGTTATTCCAAATCAAAAAATTGTCATCCCAAACTCGATTTGGGATCCAGATCGTCAGACCGCTTCCATAATTCCATACTTTTTGCGGCAACTTCAAAAACCAATTGATCTAGCACAAGAATTTATTCAAAGTTGGTTATTTGGCGGAAGCGATGATGTGGCTGCTATTCCCAACCAAGTAGTTGTTGTCCCGAATCAATTAGCTGGCATCCCAAATCAAAAAATTGTTATTCCGGACTTGATTCGGGATCCAGATTCTCAAATGGTGGCTTCCAGCTTCCGGAATAGCAAAACAAGAAACTTAGCCATTTCTTTGTTGCAAATTCAGCCTTTGCCTTTGCAAGATAAAGCCAATGAACTTTTGCAAAACCTTCAGCAATATAAAACCGAATTTATTCAGGCGCCCGTGCCTGCGGAATTTCGTCAAGCGCCGTCCGCCTCCAATAATGTGGCTCCTTCCCAAACCGTGGTTGAAGTAGACACTTTAATTTCTCGCCTTAATTCTTTATTAGACAGAATTAATTCTAACGCGGATCACACTGCCCGAAGTTTAAAAGAAGCGGTAGACGATTTGTTAAAATCTAGTCCTAAACCAACCGAAGTTGCTTTTCCGATTCCTCAACCAACAACCGGCGTTGTTCAACAACAGCCAACTCAACTTACTTCCCCCGTTACTACTCAAATTGTGGAAAGAGTTATTGAACGCCAACCGATTATTCAGGAAATTAAATTAAATATTCCTTCTTTGCCGGCAGGATATTTTGCTGGAATCCAGGGCGGCGTTCCGCAGTCTATTAATCAGCAAATTATTCGGGAGACAGTTGTGGAAACTAGAACAGTCACAGATAATTCTGCTGTAAATGCGTTATCTCAATCAATGCAACAACAATTTTCTGCGCTTCAACAGATTATCAGCCAATCGGCTCCAACTGCCGGTAATTTAAGCATTACTGACTCGGATGTTCCTGATAATATTACGGTAAATAAGTATTTGCCTTTAGCCGGCGGCAATCTTTATGGCAATTTAACAGTGGCTACTTCCAGCGCTGGGTTTGGCACTTCTTCTCCCGGAACAGTTTTAGCTGTGAAAGGAGAATCCGATTTTGCGGGTATTGCGGTTTTTGAAAATCATTTGCGGACTTCTTATTTAATTTCTACCTCTACCACTGCTTCGGGATTTGCCACTACTTCGCCATGGGGAACGCTCGCCATTGAGCACATTACTTCCGGAGACGAAGATTTAGCTGCTTTCGTAGTGAGTGATTCCGGCACCTCCACACCTTCTTTTATAGTAATGAATGGCACTGGTTTTGTGGGCGTCGGCACCAATACTCCGGGCGCCACTTTCGGAGTTACCGGCGATGCCGTAATTTCTGGAAATGTAATTTTTAATAATTTAGATATTCAGGGAACTTGCACGGGATGTGTTAGCGCGTCTGGCGGTGGTTGGACGGATTCCGGTACGGTTGTTGTCCTTCAAACTTCCACAGATTATGTTGGTGTTGGTACGGATACTCCCTATGCTCCTCTTGCGGTTGAACAGCAAAACTCCGGAGACGAAGATTTAGCTGCTTTTGTGGTTTCTGATTCGGGTTCTACTTCCCCGGCTTTTATAGTACTTAATGGAACGGGGAATGTTGGACTAGGAACAACTTCGCCATTGTCCCATCAATTGTCTTTGTCTAATCAATTATTAGTCGGCGGCACCGGCACCTCTACTTTTGAAGGTGGGCTTCTTATTTCCACCGCCGCTGGCAATGTGGGCATTGGCACAGATTCGCCTAGCTATACTTTGAGTGTTGCTGGAAACTTATTGCTTGGCGGCGCTGCCACTAATACTTTTGAGAACGGT
>MHJF01000026.1 GCA_001818675.1 Candidatus Harrisonbacteria bacterium RIFCSPHIGHO2_02_FULL_40_20
TTGAAGATGAGCGTTCTTTAGTTGACGCGCTCTCTAAATTTTTAAGAGATAAGGGTTATGCCGTAGAGTCCGCGAGCAATGGCAAGGAGGCTTTGGAAAAATTGCCGATGATCAAGCCAGATTTTATTTTGTTGGATATTGTTTTGCCAGAAATGAGCGGAATTGATTTTTTAGGGCTGGTGCAGAAAGGTGAGAATAAAGAATTTGCCAATATTCCCGTAATGATCTTAACCAATCTTCAGGGAGATGAACAGCAGTTTAAAAAATTAGGGTTAAAAGTTGTGGGGTATCTTGTAAAAGCTAATACGCCTTTAGGATTTATAGCAGATAAGATTGTTGAGATTTTGGGAAAATAGAAAGGTAATTTAAAAACCCCAAGCCAACTCCTTCGAAGAAACGAGGTTCTTTTGCTCCAGCGGCAAAAGCCCTCTCAGTCCTCAGCGCAATTTTGCGACCAAGCAAATTGCGCCTCCGGATGCTCTTCTCAGGAATTGACTTGGGTTTTTGGGAACAGGTTAAACCGAACTAGTTTTTTTCCCTTCTATTTGTAGTTTGGTGATGCGGAGTTTGCCGTTTTGGATTTGCGCTTCCAGTAATTTTACTCTTTTTCCATTTTGGATGGTGTAGGTTCCGGGTTCGGGATTGAGGGCGCGGATTCGGCGATCAATGTCTGTGGCGAGTTTGAGGTCGCCGCCTTGGGCTTTTTCAAGAATATCGGGCTCAATATATCCGTCTTGGCTGGTAAATTTTTTAGTATAGCTGGATTCGTTTTCGTTTTGCAGTTGCGGCTTAATTTCTCCATTTTTGAATTTCGGCAGTGTTTTAATTAATAAATCAGCAGATAATTCGGCTAAATCTTTTAAAGTCTCCTCATATTTTTTGATATTTGATATTGAATATTTGATATTTGCAACTATTGCGCCATGGTCAATTTTTTCATCTATTAAATATAAAGTTGTTCCGGTTTCAATATCGCCATTTAAAATGGCGGTTTGGATAGGCGTTGCGCCTCGGTATTTGGGGAGTAATGACGGATGAATGCCGATGGTTCCTAAGCGGGGAATTTGAAGAATTTCTTTTGATAAAATTTTAGAAAAAGCGGCAACTACAAAAAAATCGGGTTTGTAATTTGTTATTTGTAATTTGTTATTTGTTAAAATCTCTGGCTGTAATATTGGAATGTTATAGTGTAGCGCCAAAGATTTTGTTGGTGGGGGAGTAATATTTTTTTTCCTTCCTATTGGTCGGTCGGGGTTGCAAACCACCGCAGAGGGTATCAAGCTCGATTTAATAAGTTTTTCTAAAATTATGGCGGCAAAATTTGGCGTTCCAAAAAAAATATAACGCATAAATTTTATTTTCTAAAAGACGAATTAACGTCGATTTTTTTTAATTCTTTTGCTCTATCAATAAATAAATCTCCATTAAGATGGCCAATTTCGTGTTGAAATACTTGCGCTAAAAACCCCCAGGCTTTAATTTTTATTTTTTTTTCGTTCATATCCACTCCCTCAATAATGATTTTATTTGAGCGTGGGATGATTCCCCAAACTCCGGGTACGCTTAGGCAGCCCTCTTCTAGGTCAACTTTTTCTTTAGAGAGGCTGATAATTTTAGGATTGAAAATGGTATAAAATTTTTGCTTGCCTTGTTCATCTGGCACTTGAGCAATAAAAAATTGGCGGTCTATTCCAACTTGATTGGCGCTTAATCCCACGCCGTTAGTATTTTTCATTATTTGCCGCATTTCTTTAATAAGCTCCCGAAGTTCGGCTTTAGGATATTGTTTGAGATCAAATTCCTTAGTTTTTCGCCTAAGGAACCTTTCCTCTTTTTTGTTATTTATAGTTAGTATTTGCATTATTTGTTGTTATTCGCATTATTAGCGATTACTCTCATAAAGTAGGCGCCTCGATTTTTAACATTAGGATTTTCAGCGATAGATTTGGCAAGGCGTAATAAGGTTTCTGCGCCGCGGGTTTTAGCTAATTTAATGTAAAGCGCTTTATGTTTCAAGTCTTGGAGCGCTGCCGCTATTTGCAGTCCGGTCATTTGGTAATCTCGGTAAATTTTGGATTGTTTAGCTCTTTCTGTGAGCTTGCCTAAATATTGTTTGCTATTTTCGTTTATCGGATCCATCAATAGTATTATATAAGGTATTAACTATTAACTGCTAGCCAATTGATAATTTCCTATTTTTTTGGCAAAATTTGATTATAACTATTATGAAGAGTAAAAAAATTGTCCTCCTAGTTATTGGGGCCGTTATTATTTCTGTAGGATTTTTTTATTTGGGTTATTCCAAAGGAGTTTTGTATCCCAAGGAAATTATAGTAAGGGGCATTGATAATTTAGAAGAAGACGAGATCAATGTTAATTTCGGGATTTTTTGGCAAGTTTGGGACAAGATCAAAAAAGATTATATTGATGGAGAATCAGCCAAAGATCAGGATTTAGTTTATGGCGCGGTTGGGGGAATGGTAGACGCGTTAAAAGATCCTAATACGGTATTTTTTCCGCCAGAAGACGCGAAAAAATTTGAAGAAGACGTTAGCGGAAGTTTTGGCGGTATTGGCGCGGAGATAGGCATTCGCAACGAGCAATTGGTAATTATTGCGCCGTTAAAAGATTCTCCCGCGGAACGTTCCAGTTTAAAAAGCAATGATAAGATTTTATTGATAGATAAAACCCCCACCACTGGATTAGACGTTAATGAGGCCGTAAAAATTATTCGCGGTGAGATTGGCACAAAGGTTACTTTGGCTATTTTAAGAAACGGCTGGAGTGAGCCAAAAGATTTTACTATTACCCGAGAAACCATTAAAGTGCCGACGTTAGATTTTACAATGACTGATGATCAAATAGCACATCTTCAATTATATAGCTTTAATGAAAATGCTAATTATCTTTTTTATCAAGCCGCGCTGAAAACTTTGACGGGCGATGCTAGGGGTATGATATTGGATTTACGTAATAATCCGGGCGGTTATTTGGAGGTCGCTGTTGATTTGGCTAGTTGGTTTATAGATCGGGGTAAATTGGTGG
The DNA here is from genome assembly GCA_001818675.1 of Candidatus Harrisonbacteria bacterium RIFCSPHIGHO2_02_FULL_40_20. GTDB lineage: Bacteria > Patescibacteriota > Minisyncoccia > UBA6257 > WO2-44-18 > 2-02-FULL-40-20. The sequence goes on from MHJF01000026.1 coordinate 3,046, forward strand.
TCAGCGAAAAGTTTCGCTCGGGCGCCGAAACAGCTTTTAGAGCCAATGGCAATGGCGCGCTAAAAAATCTTCCAATAGTGGTTCTAGTGAATCAGGGTTCGGCTTCCGCTTCAGAAATTTTGGCTGGCGCGTTGCGAGATCAGCGCGGCGCTAAACTGGTTGGAGAAAAGACTTTTGGAAAAGGATCGGTGCAAGAAGTAATGCCCCTAGCCGACAACTCTTCTTTAAAAGTGACTATAGCGCATTGGGTATTGCCTAGCGGCCAGATTATTGATAAGACCGGTTTGGCGCCAGATTTTGAAGTGAAATTAACCGATGAAGACCGGGAGGCGGAAAGAGATCCGCAGTTAGATAAGGCATTAGAGGTTTTGCGTTTACAGCTTGAGCCAGTGAAAAGTTCATAGATTTATAATTTATGAAAGTTTTGCTTTTACAAGATGTTCGCGGCATTGGCCGGCGGATGGAAATCAAAAATGTTTCCGATGGTTATGCTCGGAATTTTTTGATTGCTAAAAAGTTGGCAATCCCCGCTAACAATTCAGCTTTAAAATTAAAACAAGAGAGCGATCAAGAAGAGCAGAAATTATTAGCTGTTTATAATAAATTAGCGCAGGATTTATCTAGTTCTGTGTTGGAAATTCAAATTAAAACCGGAAAGAATGGGGAAGTTTTTGGATCGGTGAAATCAGAAGAAATAAAATCAGCTCTCTTAAAAAAGAGGCTGATTTTAAACGAGTCGGAGGTTATTTTGGGGAGGCCTTTGAGAGTTTTAGGCGAGCATGAGGTGGGGGTCAGTATGGGACGGGGAATTAAGGGAAAAGTAAAAGTTATTTTGTCTCCATTGCAGGCGTAGAAGGAGTTAAAACATTGACGATTTTGGCTTTTCTAAGCGAGCCATCAAAGCGAGTTTTTCTTAAGGAAGAAAATTTAACTACTCCAGCTTTTAAGGCGTAGAGGGTATCATCGCCGCCGCGAGCTACGTTTTTGCCTGGGAAGTAATGGGTACCTCGCTGGCGAATAATAATCTCACCCGATTTTACGGTTTCTTGGTCATTGATTTTGACTCCTAGCCGTTTAGATTTAGAGTCGCGCCCTAATTTTGTTGAACCGCCTGATTTTGTATGTGCCATATTTGTCTAAATTTTGTTTTTAAATTTTATAGTGTAAAGTATAGATTATGAATAAATTAAAGTCAATCTTTAAGGATTATCGCCGGGAAATTATTTTATTCTTGCTCGCTTTTTTGATTAGCACTATTAGTTTCGGGCTTGGTTATTTAATGGCAGGCGAATCTAATCGGGCGCCAATTATGATAGAAAAATGCTCCGCTGAATAAGCGGAGCAATATTATTATTAGTCGTCTTTATCCTCATCCTTTTCTTCTTCTAGTGTTACAAAAATTTTAATCGGCTGGACATTAGTTCCATTAATTCGCAAAAGATCAATTTCTATGGGTTTATCAGCTTGCCCATTGAAGTGATTGATCAGGGTTATGCGTAAATCCATACCATTTTCAATGTCTTTGCCAGCTACTTTGACGATAATATCGCCCTTCTTAATGCCGCTTTTATCAGCAGGCTTATCTTTTTTAAGTTGGGTAACAATCGCGTATTTTTTAACGGTGTTTTTATAAAGAGTGTCTAGGGTTGTCGGGTCATCAATCCCGGTAGAATCATAGAGTTCAAGCAAGTCCTGAATTTTGGGTTTATTAGCTTCGCCCATTCTAGAAAAATTTTCAATCATTGCTTCTGCCCCGAATATCCCTCTTTTCACTTCACCCTTTAAAAGTTGAGGAATATTAGCAAGATTAATCGGGACGGCATAGCCCATGCCGTCAGCCCCGCGGATTCCCGCCGATATAATACCCACAATTTCTCCAGCGTCATTGATTAGCACTCCGCCAGAGTTGCCCGGATTAATAGGGGCAGTGATTTGGATCCAATCTTCTACGTAAAGATGATCAAGGCGTTGATGTAATTGACTGATAATGCCATCAGTGATGGTATTAGATACGCCGTAGGGCGAGCCAATCACATAGATTTTTTGACCGATACTTAGGTTATCAGAATTGCCAATCTTTGCAACTTTAAAATCATTTTTATCAATATCTTTCACTTTGAGGATCGCAGTGTCATTCCGGAGATTCCAGCCGACTAATTCCGCGTTATATTTTCGTTTCTTAGATTTGAGCGTGACTTCATATTTATAGTTAAGAATTTTGATGAAGTTATGCCCACCTATCTTAATTAGCTTATCTTTTTCATTTTTTACAACATGAGAGACGGTAATTACCAACGCCTCATTTTCTTTTAATGAGACAATATTTTTATATTGATCTTTATCAATAAAACAGCCAGCGCCTAGCCAAGCTTGTTTTCCGATTTCGGTTTCGACAGTGGTAACAATATCAACGCTAGCGAATTGGTATTCGTTATAAAGTTCAATGCTTCGGTCAATTTTTGGTTTGGCTTCGGGGTTGGCAGGAACGGGTTCTGCGGCTGGAACAGTTGGCACAGGCTTGGATTCCGTGGTTGGTGTTGAAGGCGCTTCTTGCGCGAACAACGAAAAACCACTTAGCGTCAATACTGCCATCATAACAAGTAGCCATTTACGCATCTTCGACCTCCTTTTTTGCCACACATAAATTTATTGTGTGGGATTCTTACCAATCCTTTATTTTTTCAAAGGACTTATCTATAGAGATTTTAGACAGGATTTATATTACAAGTCAAGCCTGCTTAGCCTAGCCGATCGTTTTTAATAAATACATACAAGCCCCTTAGCCAGGTTTTTAACGCGTAACCGATTGGCATTATAGATAAGAGATAATTTAATTCTACTAATCCTTTTAGCAGCCATCCTATAATTCCAGAAAAAATAAATGGCCCGATTTTTGCTACCGCGTATTTTCCGCCCACTGGGATGACGTAAGGATAGGTTTTAGGACAATAGAATTTAAGATTTTTTCCTAATATATTATTAACTGCCACTGTTGCTTGGGAAATTGCGGCTCGCGCGACCATGGGCATAGGTTTTTTCGTTACTGGATCATAGCAACAAACCGCATCGCCAATGCCATAGACTTGTCCGTAAAGTTTTAAATTTTCCGTGTGGG
>MHJF01000027.1 GCA_001818675.1 Candidatus Harrisonbacteria bacterium RIFCSPHIGHO2_02_FULL_40_20
CCACGTCTCCTGCGGCAGTGACTAATTTAGCCGCCGGCACTCCTACCACTTCTTCGTTGGTGGTGTCGTGGACAGCTCAGGGCGATGACGCTAGTACTGGCACCGCCACCACCTATGATCTTCGTTATTCAAACGCCACAATCACAGACGGCAATTTTGCTTCTGCCACTCAAGTTTCAGGCGAACCAACCCCATCTGTGGCAGGATCATCAGAATCCAAAACCGTTACTGGTTTGTCGCAGGGCACCACTTACTACTTTGCTTTAAAAACTAGCGATGAGGTTCCTAATACATCGGCAATTTCTAATATCCCCAATGGCACTACTTCGTCGTCTAGCGATACTACGGCTCCTGCGGCAGTGACTAATTTAGCTGCTAGCACTCCCACTACTTCTTCGTTGGTGGTGTCGTGGACAGCTCCGGGTGATGATAATAATTCTGGTACAGCAACTACATATGATTTGCGATATTCCACTGCTACTATTACCGACGGAAATTTTTCATCAGCTACTCAAGTTTCTGGTGAGCCAACGCCTTCAGTTGCGGGATCATCCGAATCCAAAACCGTAACCGGTTTATCTCAAGGCACCACTTATTATTTTGCGTTGAAAACTTCTGATGAAGCGCCGAATACCTCGGGTATTTCCAATATTCCTAATGGCACCACCTCATCTTCTAGCGACACTACGTCTCCGGCGGCAGTGACTGGTCTTGCTCTTTCTGGCGCCACTGTTTCTTCTATGGTTGTGTCTTGGACAGCTCCGGGTGATGATTCTAGCACCGGCACCGCCACCACCTATGATCTTCGTTATTCAACCGCCACAATCACTGACGGAAATTTTTCTTCCGCCACCGCAGTGTCTGGCGAGCCGACGCCATCAGTAGCTGGTTCTTCGGAATCAATGACAGTCAGTGGATTATCCGAAAACACCACTTATTATTTTGCGTTGAAAACCAGCGATGAGGTGCCGAATACCTCGGATATTTCTAATGTTCCGAGCCTTTCTACTGCTTCTGAGGTTTCTTCGGTCGTAACAATTTCGTCTGGCGGCGGCATTGCTGCGATTAAACCAACTAGCGTTGCTTTTGCGGGATTTGCATATCCTGATAGCCGGTTGAAGTTTTATCGCCGCAGTTTAGTAGACACCGCTACTCGTAATACTTATATCTTAGATACTGAAACAGTTGCCGACGCTAATGGAAAATTTTCCAAAAGCTTTATGGCTTTATTACAGGGCGAATATTTTTTTGCGGTTGAGGCGAGAGATAAAGACGGGCGGAGCAGCGGGATTTTGGGATTTACCGCGAATTTATTTTCTAATAATGAATTGCGCGCTGATTCCATTATTGTTCCGCCGACTGTTGGTTTGGCTACTTCGCGGATTAAGAGGGGAGATAAATTAAAATTTTTTGGTTATGCCACGCCGCAGTATTTTATAGAATTAGAAATAGATGGCATATTAAAATATTCAGCGCAGGCTGATGCTAATGGTTATTATATTTTGGAAGCGGATACTCGCCGTTTTAGCGCCAAAGATCATTTTGCCAGGGTCTTTCAAGCTGACGTGGCGGGAAATACAAGCGCCACTTCTCCGACTAAAACATTTACGGTTACTTTACTTTCCTATCCACAGTCGGATTTTAATAACGATGGTATAATTAATATAAAGGATTGGAGCATCTTTCTTTTTAATTGGCGTTCATTGAAGGCGGAAGAAAAGAAAATTGCGGATTTGGACGGCAACGGCAAAGCAGATATTAATGATTTCAGCATATTTTTAAAATCAATAAAAGGAAATTAGAAATGAAATTTTTTAAAATAGTATTTTTTATAGGAATTGGAGCATTTCTTTTTACAGCATCTAATACGCTAGCAGCTTCTTTTTATATTGTTCCTGCGGGCCAGAATTTTTCGGTTGGCCAGGAATTTAACGCGGACTTATTTATTGATAGCGAGGGCGTGCCTATTAATGCTGCCCAAGCGATATTAAATTTTTCTTCTTCAGTTTTGCGGGCAGTTTCTGTAGATAATAGCAATTCGGTTTTTAATTTTTGGGTAGAAGATCCGACCATTGTTAATGGGGCGGTTAGTTTTATTGGCGGCACATCTAAAGATGCCAATGATAAAGCATTGCGAATTTTTAGGATAAAGTTTAAAGCTATTGGTTCTGGGACGGCTGATATAACTATTAATGATGGCGTGATCACTGCTAGCGATGGTAAAGGAACAAATGTTTTGTCGGTTGTGAAAGGAGCTAAAATTTTGGTTTCACCGTCATCCGTAAATCCCCAAGAGCCGGCGCGGGTTGTAGAAGAGGCAGTCCAAAAAATAGTTCGGGAGCCGGTTAAGGTTTCTAAATTGCCAGCTTTGCCAAAAGTGAGGGTGCCTTTATATCCGGATTCGGAAAAATGGTACAACTATTCTGGTTCTTTTGCGGCATTTTGGGACATTCCCGACGATGTAATTAAAATTGCTACTTTTATTGATCAAAGCCCCAAAACGATCCCCATCCGCTTTGATACCGAACTTTTTAATGGCGAGAAAATAGGGCCTTTGAAGGAAGGCGTTTGGTATTTACACGTTCGGTTTCAGAATAATATCGGTGCTGGTTCAACTAACCATTATAGAATAGCGATTGATTTGACACCGCCTTTGCCTTTCCTAGTCCAGGCATCCGAGGGTTTAAAGATTGCAGATCAGGATAATTATGTTAAAACTGATAATCCTCAGGTGACATTGCGTTTTGCTGCTAAAGACGGTTTTTCTGGATTGAGCCATTATAATTTAACGATTGATGGCCAAGCTCCGGTTCGGCTTGATATTGGAGAGTACAAATTACCGCTTCAGTCGCCGGGGAATAAGGCAATTGCGGTTCAAGCGGTAGATAACGCTGGGAATATTCAAGAACAGATTTTGAATTTGGAAATTTTGCCTTTGCCGTCCCCAGTAATTACTTATGTTAAACCGGATATTTTCGTTGGTGAGGGAAATCTTTTGGTGAGAGGCACGGCGGATTCGAATTTTATAGTGAAGGTTTCGGTAAAAAAGAAGTCTGGGGAATCAGTTTTTGAATTTCCTGCTGTTGTGGATAAAGATGGCAACTGGGAAGCGGTTTTAGACCATCCTTTGAAGCGCGGCTATCATTTTATTGAAGCTATTGCTCAAGATCAGCGGGGAGCTTTAAGTTTACCGGCAGTTTCAGAATTCTTTAAAGTTAAGGATAAGCCGCTTTTTAGTATCGGCGGAATAGGCATCACTCAATTTTGGTTTTTTGTCGGTTTAATTATTCTTTTAGTTTCTGGATTTTTCTTTGGCTTTTTCTCGCATCATTTTTGGAGACAGCAATTGCATAGAAAAATCACGGTTGCCGAGCGAGATGTATCTACGGTATTTAGTTTAATTTCTAAAGATGTGGATCGAATGCTCCAATATTATGGAGATCAAAGGATTGATGAGAGAGAGGCCGCGGAAATGGAAGCTCTTTTAAAGAAATTGAAGAATGATTTAGAAAGGATGAAAAAATATGTTTCTTCTAATTTAGAAGAATTAGCAGATTAGACTAGGGAAGCAGACTTCATTTATCCACAGGTGCGTACCGACTAAGTATAGAGACTGTGTTATATTAAAAATAATTATTACTACACAACTTGTAGCTCTATGGCCTACAGGACTTCTGAGAGGAAGATTCTAGTAGGCCGTTATTTTTTAAAATTATGAATAATAATAAAAATGATAAAGTAGGGAATTGTCCATTTTGCAGGGGAGTAATATTTAAGGATTTTAAAGTTAATAAAGAAAAAGGAGAAACATCTTTTTTAATGCGTTGTCCGCATTGTCAGAAAGATATTCGCGTCATGGTCGGCGAATTTGATATTAAGGTTAAAAAAATTGATGAGTCCCGTTAGAGACATCTAATCCATGTTTTATAAAATATTGTTGAATTTTAGATATAAGAAGTCGATTGTTATTAAAACGGCTGAGTTACGGTCGCCTTTGGCGACCTGTCTCTAACGGGATGAATAAAAGTATATTTAATCGTTCCAGAGTTTTAATTATTTCTATATCCATATTTCTTTTAGCGCTGTTAGCGATTATGCTTTATTTACTTTTTTTTATTTTTAAAGATGGTGGCTTTAATTCTAGCGAAAATAGTTTAGAAGCGGCCTATTTTATTGATAATTTTGAGCGTTAGGCGTTAAGATAAGAAGAATGACGCGCCTTCGTATTTTAGAGAAATTTTTTATATCCATCATTTTGTTATCTGCTCTGCCTTCGTTTATAGCAATGCTGGTTGGTTTTTTGATCTATAAAAATTATTTTAATAAAATCAACGGAATTTTAAATGGCACAGCAGTTTTAGAAACAGAGATTTTTCAGGGTTTTTGGGGAACGATGGGCGTTGTTTTATTTTGTATTTGGTTAATAACTGTTATTAGCGCCATGCTGGTCATGTTGCTTTTTTTCAAGCGGGTTTTAAAACCCCTTGAAGACTTGTCCATCATCGCCACCAACATTGCTGGCGGTAATCTCTCTCAGAGAATTCCACATATGAACAATGGCGATGAAATTAGCCGTCTCTACAATGCTTTAAGGAGCATGAATGAGAGCCTGTATGAAGATATTAAAAAATTAAAGCAGGTCAATAAATTGAAATCAGAATTTTTGTCCATTGCCTCTCATCAGTTACGTACGCCGCTGTCCTCCATAAAATGGTTGATTGAGCTTTTGATGGAAACTAATAAATTAGACAAAGATCAGAAAGAAAAATTGCAGGATATTTATAAATCTAATGAACGGCTGATAGAGTTGGTGAACGATCTTTTAAATGCCACGAAATTAGAAACGGGGGATTTTGCCGTTAAGCGCCAGCCGCTTAATTTAGCGGAGTTATTAAGCGGTTGTATAAATTCTTTACGGCCAGTGGCGGACTCGCATAACCAAAAAATAAATTTTATAGTTGAAACCGACATTCAAACGATAAAAGCGGACCTGTTATTATTAAATCAGGCCCTTACTAATATTTTGGATAATGCTTTGGCTTATTCTCCTTATGGTTCAGATGTTTCCGTGACGTTAAAAAGGGACGATAGTCACTATATTGTGGCTATACATAATTTTGGGTCGCCGATATTGGAATCTGACCACGACAAGCTTTTTACTAAATTTTATCGGGGGGCGACTGCAGCTCGTTTGCGTCCAGCGGGCAGCGGTTTAGGTTTATTTATTTCAAAAATGGCGATAGAATCTAACGGAGGATCAATTTGGTTTGAGTCGCCAGCCAAAGACGGCGAGGGTACGACATTTTACATTAGTTTTCCCACGAATAGTTAAGAATTCTTGCGCCAGATTATTCCTATGTTATACTATTGATATTGTGCTATTATTTATAATAATTAACCGTTATGAAAATTTTTATTGTTGAAGACGAAGACATCCTTCTTAAAGTTTTAAAGGAAAAATTTGAGAGAGAATCTTATCAAGTAGCATTGGCTACCGACGGGGAGATGGCTTTTTCGTTGATTCAGAAATTCCAGCCGGATATGATTTTGTTGGATTTACTTTTGCCTAAAAAGAGCGGTTTTGAGGTTTTGGAACAGATTAAAAGTGACCCCGCTTTAAAAACTACTCCGGTAATAGTTTTGTCTAATTTAGGGCAAGACGAGGATATTAAAAAAGCTTTGCAGATGGGCGCGGATGATTATTTAGTCAAAACCCAGCATCCTATTAATGAAGTTTTAGATAGGGTTAAAGAGCGGTTGATGTCTAAGTCCAGATAGTTTATAAAAAATCCCCTCCTTTTACACGTTCGTGTGAAAAGAGGGGGATAACCCTAATCTTTGGGTATTCTATAAGATGGCGGCAAATCGTATATTCTGTATTCGCCTTCTTGATCATTTGACCCGCCTCCGTCGGTATTTCCGGGCGGCCCAATTTCTCCGTCTTCGGTGTTCCGGCCGTTATTCCTTTTAAAAAATACTGGTTGTCCTGAGGCAACCATTGTTTTAGCTTTTTCAATTTGTTCGTGGAGTATCCGCGAATAAGGAAGGATGTGCGCTCTTGGTTCGTTTTCTGAAGGATTATACGATAAGAGCGCCTCGGATCCTTTTGATTTAGTAGGATATCCTGCCCAAACATAGATTAAGCCGGGATTTTGCGTTTTTGGGTCGGGTTCAATAACAACTGCCCAGATAAATACAAATATTTCCGGCGGCGGTTCGGCCGTCGGCCAGCCGCGGTAGCTCTCTAAGGCTTGCCAAATAATAAATCCCAAAACTGAAAAAGCAAGAATAGCGCCGGCTTTAATCCACCATTTTCCTTTTGCGATGTGAATGATAATCCACAGCATCAAGAAGGATAAGAATAAAAAGGCTATTGGAATAACCAAAGTTTTAATTGTCATTTCGGTTGGCTCCTTTTATATTCTGGCTGGAGTTAAAGGACGAGGCAGGGTATTAAAATTACTGGCTGAACCATCGGCTTTTAAAGTAAATCGGAAAGCGGTTTTTTCTTCATCGTCATTCCAGAAAGTCACTTCGTTTTTGAAGATTTCCTGATCATCGCCTATTAACCGGACCAGCTTTATGGTTACTGGAGTCGGTCCCCAATCATTTTTGGCGTACATATGGACATTGATTATATATTCGCCTGGGACGATTCCCCGGATGATGACTCGTTCTTCGTTTTTTTTCACCGCGATTTCATCGCCATCTTCATTAAGGGTGTCATTTTTGGTCCCAAGATCGTCGCGGTCTAGGTGCATCAGGCCTTTTTCTTTAGATTTAAAGAACACTAAATTTCCAGCTGGATCTCGGACATAGGTATCCACATCGTCATCGGACTTGTCGTTCCAATTAACGGTAATTACGAATAAGCCTGCCGACTCAATATTTTTATCCGTTTCTTCTTTCATTTTAGATTTAATAATCAGCATCATAAAAACAAAAACAAATAAGCAGATAAATCCGGCTAAACTGTTCATCATAAGGTCCAAGAAGGAAACCGTGGAATTATTCCTATTCCTTGTCATAACGTCCTCTCTCTCTTTTTTCCGTATCTATTTTATTGCAAAGATTTTGCAGTTGAATAAGAAGCAAGGTGCCGCAGGCAAGCCCGATGCCGGTAGTGACAAACGCCGTTGCCAAATACTTAACAAATAGAGATATTAACTGAGCGGAATTTTCTATATTATCAAATTGGATTTTTGCCACAGTTTCTAGGCCGAGAATCAGGCCGATAATGGTTCCCAACATTCCTAATTCCGCGCAAACCGTTCGGATAAACCAGCCGTGGTCGGCTTTTAACTCTAACCCTCTTAGATTTTTTTGATATCTTTCCGAAGATAAACTATCCCTATTTTCTAACAGTAGATTTAATTTCCAACTAAGATAGCCGCACCAGAAAGTCGTTCCGATAAAAAGAGTTAAAATTACAAAACTTAATTTTGACGCGTCTCTTTCGTTTATCCACCTCAAGCCATTAATTTGAATGGTGATTACTAAACCAGTGAAGATTATAACGGCCATCAAAAACCATCGCAGGAAAAGAGCCCTGAACTTCATTCGTTCTCCTTTATTAAGTTGGAAAAGATCGTTTATAGGATACTCTAGAATTGATCAATTTGGAAGTAGGCGGCTTATTTTTGACAGTGCAGTCTGCTATAGTGCATTTAGTACACTAATAATATTAGAAGGAGACATAATGAACGAAAAAATTGTGGCAGCACAGTGGTACGAGTTATTTAATCGTTATGCCGGTGATTTGTACCCCGGTCGGTATACGCCGGAAAAATGTCGTGAGTTGGCAGAGATGGCTGTAGAAATTAAGCGGTTATCTCAAGAGAAGCAATCGGTTATTGTTGCACATAACTATCTTTATCCGGAATTTCATGAGATTGCGGATTTGATTGGCGATTCTTTAGGATTAAGTTTAGATATCCAAAAAGCTGGCGCAAAACGGGTGGATTTTGAAAGCGTCTTTTTTATGGGCGCGACCGCGAAAATTATTACTGGAGATGCTACGCGGGTTTTTGTTCCTGATAAGTCGCATATCATCGGTTGTTCTTTGGTTTTCGGTACTGACTATGGCTGGCTGGAAAATTGGAAACGAGAAAATCCTGATGGAATTTTAGTCACCTATATCAACAGTGATGCTTATACTAAGTCCATCAGCGATTATATTTCTACTTCTAGGAATACGGATAAAATGATTTTAATGGCGTTGCAACAGTTTCCTGGAAGAAAGATTTTGGTTTTGCCGGATAAATTTTTAGGGCATGTAATGAAAGTTCGGGCTTTGGAGTTGGCAAAACAGGAGGGCTTAGCGATCGATCCCGATTTAATTGAGATTTATAGTGTTCGTAAGGGCGAGTATTGGGCGGCTTGTTATGTTCATGAACAAATAGGGCCGGATGCTTCAGAAATCGCGCTTTTAGAAAATCCTGACGCGGAATTAATGATTCATCCCGAATGCGGTTGTGTTGCTTCTTGTTTGATTAAATTGCAAGAAGGAAAAATTCCCCAGGGCAAAGTCTATTTTCTTTCTACCCAGCAAATGATCGGCCACGCAAAGCGTTCTTCGGCAAAGAGAATTTTAGTGGCAACGGAAAAGGGAATGATTTATCGTTTAAGGCAAGAAGTGCCGGATAAAGAATTTCTTCCAGTTTCTATGCAGGCAGAGTGTCGGTATATGAAAGCGAATACTTTTGAAAAACTTTTAGCTTCTTTACGGGAAGATAAGTTAGAGATTGTGTTTTGTAATGATTGTTGCGATCCAAAAAATTCTTATCAAGACGACAAAGTAATTCATATTCCTAAATCGGTTGCAGGAAAGGCGAAAATTGCTATTGATCGAATGATGGCTATTCAGTAGGTATTTTCTACTGATAAATCCGTAAAGTCGTATGCTGCCACTATCCCGCGGGATAGTGGCAGATTTTAAAAAATGTTCTTATTAATTATTCTTATATTTTATAATGCCTCAAAAGAGTTTTTAAAATAAAATAGTTATTTACAGCGGGGCTTTCAATCCGCCCCATATTGTTCATGCTGTGGCAGTAGAAGCGGCAATGCGGCTTTTTTCGTGCGAGGAGATTTGGATCATGCCGTCAGCGGATCGGCGAGATAAGAAAATTAGCGTTTCTGGGGAACATCGCCTTAAGATGGTTTAATTATTATTCCAAGAGATGTTTCTGAATCCCAAAATTCCTATTCAGTTTTCTAGAATGGAATTAGACCGGACTGTTCTTACCACTACTTTTGATACGTATAAAGAGTTGAAAATGAAATACCCGGAAAAAGAATTTTATTTTTTAATTGGTTCGGATATTGTTGGGGATATTGAAACAAAATGGGAGAATGGCCGAGAGTTAGCGCGTTCAGCTAACTTTTTAGTTTTTAATAGGTATGGCTATAATCGGCCTGAAAATTTATCGGCTAATTTTATTTGTTTAGATAAAAAAATTGTGGGCTTGGATCTTTCTAGTACGTTTATTCGCAGTTTATTATTAAGAGGCCATTCCAGATTGCCCTATTTAACTTCGGCAGTTTCAGAATATATAAAACAGAATAAGTTGTATAATTAAAAGTATGAAGAGCAATAACCGTATTATTTCTGTTGGATTATTTTTTAGGTCTGATAATGATCAGGCTAAAGTTTGGGATAAAAAGATTAGAATTTGGCTTAAAAATAATTATCCTGCTATTAAGATTGGGGATCGTAAGCCTACGGCAGTTTTAGCTCTTGGCGGCGATGGCGCTATTTTGGAGGCGGCACGCAGATATCAACCGAGTAATTCTTTAATTTTAGGATTAAATTTAGGAACCATAGGATTTCTTGCTTCTATTCGCGATCCCAATAAATTTTTATTAGGTATTAATGAATTTTTGCAAGGCAATTATCGTGTTACAGAAAGAATGATGATCGAGGCAGAGATAGTAAGAAAAAGAAAGAAAATTATTGAGTTGACCGCGTTAAATGAAATAATTTTACAGAATTTGATTGGGGTTTCTGAAGTGGAAGTGGTGGTTGGGGGGCATCCAATTCAATATGTGCGGGGAAGCGGAATTTTGGTGGCAACTGCAACTGGCTCAACTGGCTACAATCTTTCTGCGCATGGGCCGATTGTTATGCCGAGTATTAAGTGTTTTATTATAAATGAAATTTTAGATCACAATCTTCCTACGCCGAGCATTGTGGTAGATGCCTCAGAGAAAATTCATTTGAATGTTAAGCATTTTCGCAAGCGTGGCTTGTTCTCTCTAAATAAGAAACCCATAGATATGTTTTTGTCGGCTGATGGCGAAAGCATTGTCCCGCTTTTAGAGAATGATCGGATTGTTATTCGCCGATCAAAGCGTTTAGTAAAATTTGCAGAATTAGAAAGTAATTATTTCTTCAAAAGTTTGCAGGAGAAGTTCGCGTTTAAGTAAAATAGCGCAGTAAAAATAGGCGCGTCGTTTTTTGACAAAAGCTTCCCATAATTATATTCTTATTTATTCACGCAACTTATAGATATGAGAGAAAAACAATCTAATCCAAAGGGACTACAAGTCAGTCGGGCGGCGTTGACTGCAAATCATGGCGACGTTATTTTGCGTTTTGATAAGGTTTCTTTTAATTACGGCATTAAAGTTATTTTGAACGATGTGAGTTTTCCTATTCGGGAAGGAGCAAAAATAACTTTGATGGGACAGAATGGCGCTGGCAAAAGCACGATGTTTGACCTGATTATGTCGGTTCATCAACTCGAAGAAGGCAGTATTCATATTCAGAAAGGTTTAACCATTGCTCAAGCAATGCAGGTGATGCCTCGGGAAAAACTGGGTTTTTCAATTCGGGAATTTTTTCAAAGCGCCTTTTTTAAAAAAGTATATGATATTGATCCGAGAATGGAAGAAGTTTTGGAGATCGTGCATTTGGTTGCGCCTTTTGAGAAAAAAGTTAGCGATCTTTCCGGCGGACAGCAAGCCCGTTTATTATTGGCGTACGCGTTGATTCAAAAGCCGGATATTTTGTTATTAGATGAGCCAACTAATAATTTAGATAAACAGGGGATAGAACACTTAACGAAATTTTTAGTTGAATATAAAAAAACTTGTTTGGTTATTTCTCATGATGCTAAATTTCTAAATGCCTTTACTCATGGCGTTTTATATCTAGATTCGCATACTCATAAGGTAGAGTATTATGTTGGCAATTATTTAGATGTGGTTGCGGAAATATCAGCTAGGATAGAGCGTGAGCGCATGAAAAATGTCCGTTTGGAGCATGAAATTTCTGAACGTAAGGATCAGGCGAACTTTTTTGCCCAAAAAGGCGGCCATATGCGGGATGTGGCAAGAAAGATGCGCGAAAAAATAGAAGAATTGAATGAGCAGTTAGTAGAAACGCGCCAAGAAGATAAAACAATACGTGAATTTGTAATTCCCGCCGAACTATTTGCTGAACCAGTAGTAACCATTAATTCGGTTTCGGTAATCCATAATCATAAACCGGTGGCTAAGAAAGTGGATATTGTTTTAAAAAAAGGAGATAGGCTTTTGGTTAGCGGGCCCAATGGCATTGGAAAAACCTCTTTTCTAAAAGGTTTAGCCGATGGCAAAGTTAAGGGATCTTCTTTGCTTAAAGGCGCGATCATTGGTTATTATCGGCAGGATTTTTCTGGTTTGGATATGGGGGCCTCGGTTTATAGAACTTTAGCTGAAGTTATGAAAAGTGGGTCAGATGAACAGCTACGTTCTGTGGCGGCGCAGTTTTTATTATCTAGCGATACTTTAGATCATAAAGTGGAGTCATTATCTGAAGGACAGAAAGGGCTATTATGTTTTGCTCGGTTTGTTCTTCAGCGGCCGGCGCTTTTAATTCTTGACGAGCCGACGAATCATATTAATTTTCGCCATTTGCCTGTGATTGCTCGAGCGCTGAATAAATATCAAGGCGCGATGATTCTGGTTTCGCATATGAATGAGTTCGTGGAAGAGGTTAATGTAAACCGAACTCTTGATTTAGGGGCGTTATAGAGAGATCGAGCACATAATAAATTATGTGCTCGGTGAATCCCCAAAGGATTCACTTTTTTGCTTTCAGATTATTTAAAATCTTTTTTACTTTTTCTATACTGTCCCAGTCATAGACAGAAATTGCCAGAACATTTTTGTTAAGTTTTTTGAGGCTAGCAACTTTCTTTTTCAGATCTTTGGCTGGCACAGCGTCGCTTTTGCTTAAAAATATATATTCCGATTTTTTTGCAAGATCTTTGTTATATTTCGCCAGCTCTTTTTTAATAGTTTTATAATCGGTTATGGGTTTTTTGGATTCTGCGGAAATCAAATGAAAAAGGATTTTTGTCCGTTCAACATGGCGCAGGAATTTTATGCCTAAGCCTTTTCCGGCAGACGCTCCCTCAATTAATCCGGGAATATCCGCCAGAATCAGTTCGTAATATGTCCCTAGGTTGGGTTCTAGCGTGGTAAAGGGATAATTACCAACCTTGCTTTGGGCTTTTGTAAGTTCGTTGATTAAGCTGGACTTTCCGGCATTAGGCAGGCCAATCAGGCCGATATCAGCAATCAATTTGAGTTCCAACCTCACAGTAAAGCTTTCTCCGGGCAGGCCGGTTTGAAATTGTTTTGGGGAAGTATTTTTGGAAGATTTGAATTGGAAATTTCCTTTTCCGCCAAGGCCGCCTTTAGCCAGTAGAATTTTTTCTCCGGTTTTCAGTATTTCCTCGGTATTTTTCATTCCCGACTTATGAATTACCGTTCCGACTGGCGCTTTTAAAATAAGGTCATTGCCATTAGCGCCATCCCGGAATTGTCCTCGGCCGTCTTCGCCATTTTGGGCTTTGGCAGATTTTTTGTATCTGAATTGATTCAGCGCGCTTAAATCGGAGATTCCTTCAACGTAAATGCTTCCGCCTTTGCCGCCGCTTCCGCCAGTGGGACCTAGGCTCATTAAATTTTTATTAAAAGCCACGGCGCCTTTGCCGCCGTTACCCGCTTCTACTTTAATTATTACGTCGTCAATTAACATTTTATTTAAAATAAGTTTTTAATATCTTTGATTATTTCGGGAAATTTTTCTTGGGTAATATGGCCCCGATTTTTTAAAATTCTAGAGGTTAGATTTTTAACTGCCGCTTGATATTTTTTGAAGTCTGCGAAAGGTACTACCGGATCATCTATACTTTGGTAAATAAAGATTTTTTTAACTTGTTGGTTAATCTTTGCCAAGTTTTTAGGCAATTTAAAATCTCCTAGAGGATAGGGAGTATCTTTTTCGTCAAAAGGAGCGGAAACAAGAAATAGGGCTATAATTTTCTTTGGGAATTTATTTTCCGATAAATATTTTGCTAAAAATATTCCGCCTAGCGAATGCCCGATTAAAATAATCTTTGAATTAAGATGGGGGATAAATTTTCCAAACCAAATTTTCCATTCTAGATATTTGGCATTCAGTTTATTGGGCATTTTCGGCGCGATAACTTCAAATTTTGTTCCAAGGGTTTTACCGAGATTATCTTTCCAGCCGGATCTTTTTTTCTTAATATCTTCAAAATCAATCTTCCAGTCTTTCAGAAATTTAAGGTATTCCTTGTATGTATTAAAAGTATCTCCGCCGTGAATAATTATAATTTGTTGTTTCATTTTAGGGGCTGCGGGGCTAGGAATCGAACCTAGATACTGGGATTCAAAGTCCCATGTCCTACCGTTAGACGACCCCGCAAGGATTTAGTAATCTTAGCATTTTTAGATGAAATTTCAATAAATAAAGCTCCATAAAAACGGGATTATTTGTCATTGCGAGGTAGCCGTAGGCTACCGTGGCAATCTAACAATAATGTAAGATTCCTTTGTTCCGCTCGCAATGACAGCAGATAGATAGAGGTTGAATTATAAAGAAACTACGACCGTAAGGCCGTGAACTTTTATTTATTTCTCAAAGCATTTCTTAAAATTCTTTTTCGGATACGGATGCTTTTTGGCGTTACTTCTACCAGTTCATCATCGCCAATATATTCCAAAGATTGTTCTAGAGACATTTGTCGTGGCGGCACTAAGTCGTCAGTAACGGCGTCAGTTTTAGCGCGGAAATTAGTCAGTTGTTTTTGTTTGCAGACATTAACCGTCATATCTTCGGCTTTAGCGTTTTGGCCCACTACCTGGCCTTCATAAACTTTTACGCCCGGGCCGATGAACATTTCACCGCGTTCTTGGGAATTTAAAAGCGCGTAAGCAGTGCTGTTGCCGGCTTCATGGGCAATCAGCGATCCGTGCGGGGCAGTTAAAATATCTTCCCATTTTGGGAAGTAGCCGGCAAAAAGAGAATTCATAATTCCCGCGCCTTTAGTATCAATAATAAATTCGTTGCGGAATCCGATTAAGCCGCGGGTGGGTATAAAGAAGTGGAAATTCGCTATGCCGTTGTCTACGCTCATATTTTTCATTTGGCCTTTGCGCCGCCCCATTTTATCAATAACCATGCCGGAATATTTTTCTGGCACTTCAATCCAGACATCTTCCGCGGGTTCTAAAGTTTTTCCGTTCTCTTCTTGAAAAATTACCTCTGGCTTAGAGGCTTGCAGTTCATAGTCTTCACGGCGCATTTTTTCAATTAGAATCGCGAGATGCAGTTCGCCGCGCCCACTAACAATAAATTCATCCGGGGATTTTCCTTGTTCAACTTTTAACGCCACATCATTATCTAATTCTTTTTCCAGACGTTCTTTTAGATTGCGGGAAGTGCAATATTGGCCTTCTTGGCCAGCAAAAGGCGAGTTATTGACGCTGAAAATCATTTTCACCGTCGGCTTTTCAATATTAATAACTGGCAAAGCAACGGGATTGGTTGCGTCCGCAATAGTGTCGCCGATATTTACATTATCTATTCCAGAGATTGCGACAATGTCGCCGGATTCCGCTATTTCCGCGTCTACTTTTTGGAGGCCGGAGAAAAGCATCAGCCCGGTAATTTTGTGATTAGTAATTTTTCCTTCTCGATTGATGCGGGCAATGGGCTGGCCGCTTTTTGCAATGCCTTTAACTATGCGGCCTATTCCAGTGCGGCCCTTGTAGTTATCGTAAATAATGGAGACAACCATGATTTGTAGGGGCATTGTGGCATCAGCTGGATTTTTAACTGGAGAAGGGATATTAGACAAAATAGTTTCAAAAAGAGGTTCCATATCTTTCATTTTTTCTAATTCTGGCGTTAGACCCGATTTGCCCAATTTTCCAGCGGCATAAACAATAGGGAAATTTAATTGTTCATTGGTGGCGCCTAATTCCATAAAAAGTTCAATGACTTTTTCCACGGCATAATTTACTCGCGCGTTTTTTTTATCTACTTTATTTATTACCACAATAATTTTGTGGTTCATGGATAAAGCTTTTTTAAGCACGAAGCGAGTTTGGGGCATTGGGCCTTCCTGGGCGTCTATTAAAAGCAAAGAGCCATCGGCCATGTTCAAAACTCGTTCTACTTCGCCGCCGAAGTCGGCGTGTCCCGGAGTATCAATAATATTGATCTTGGTGTCTTTGTATTGGACAGAAGCGTTTTTAGAGAAGATGGTAATGCCGCGTTCGCGCTCAATTTCGTTAAAATCCATAATCATTTCATTGTCCGCCACCTTACCAAAGTCAGCGTGAGATTGCCTTAATAAGGCGTCTACTAAGGTAGACTTGCCGTGGTCAACGTGGGCGATTATGGCGATATTCCTTAGATTTTTCATGAAGTTTAAATAATACAACAAAATTTGAATTAAAGCAAAATTTTGCGGTCTTGATTCAGCATAGCCATATTATTTCGAAGAAACGAGGTTTTCCGATTCCAGCGATCGGAAACCTCTCAGTCCTCAGCGCGTTTTTTATTCGTTAAAAACTATTATAACGAATAAACCAATCAAAACGCGCCTCCGGATGTTCTTCTCAATAATATGGCTATGCTTAATAATAATTTGTAGATTTTTAATAAAAGGAGGTTGTTGTGAAGAAATACACAAAGAAGCCAGTCGTTATTGTTTGGTCGGATGATTCTGATGCTGCACGACATTTAATTAAAGATTTAAGAGAAAATGGGTTTAGAATAAGGAAGATTTTTAGTCTAGTGACGGAGCCGGTAGCTCATACCGAAAAGGGTAGATGGTGTATGGGTTATCGAGAAATTAGATCGATGCTTTGTCCGTAAAACCAAAAGCGCCCATAAAGGGCGCTTTTTTCATTGGCAAATCAATTCTTACGGCTGGACAGCGCTAAAAGCGTTTACCAAGCCCCAACCAAACAAGTTATCAAATCCGACAGCGCCTAAATCAGTGGCGCGATCTTGAAGTTTATTTTTAACTTCCGTTGGATCCCAAACATTGTCAGCGTCTAAGTCATACGCGCCAACTGGAGTATTGAGAACTAAAGCCGCTGCGCCAGCTACATGAGGAGACGCCATAGAGGTTCCAGACAAAGTCGCAAACCCAGTTCCTTTATAGGTTGAGTAGATGCTTACGCCCGGAGCCGCCAAATCAACTTCTGGTCCGCGGCTGGAGAAGGAAGCTAAATTGTTAGCAGAA
>MHJF01000028.1 GCA_001818675.1 Candidatus Harrisonbacteria bacterium RIFCSPHIGHO2_02_FULL_40_20
AGAAAGAAATCCAGACCCTTGGCGGTTTAAAACTTTAACCGCGTAAAGATCCACTAAAGGAGCCACTCCCACTACTCCAACTGTGTTATTTAAAGCGCCAATAATTCCGGCTACGTGAGAACCATGGCCATTATCATCATTCCAGCTTTTTGTCGAATTAATAGCGTTGTAACCGCCTTGAATATTGGCTTTTAGATCAGGATGATCTTTAGAAATTCCGGTATCAATCACCGCAACTTTCACTGGATCAGCATTATTGCCGGAAGGCCAGACTAATTCAGCGTCTACTCGGTCAATGCCCCATGGCAAAACTTGAGCGGCTTGCACGGTTGATCCGGGTTTAGCTTGGGTTGTTACCAGCACATCTTCATCTACACGCAAAACTGCTGGATGCTGTTCTAAAGCTTTTTCTGAAGCTTTGTTAGGCAACCAAACTGACTTGGCATTGATCAAATCAAGATTTTTTAATGTAACCCCGCCGGTATGAGTGACCAACTCATCTTGAGCCGCGTCATTAAGAGCGTTAGTGTCAAAAATGACTATTTTTCTTGAACTATTATCGCCAAAAACCGCGCTTCCTGTAAGCGCCAGAACCATTAAGGCTGTAATGGTTGTTACTAAACTAAGACTAATAGCTTTATTCATATTTTTTATTTTAAAATGACCTTTTTATTATTTTATGACTACTTAAGTATAGCAAATATAAGAAACTAAGTAAAATGTGTCCTCCGATGCTAAATCGGAGGACACAAGAAAATTATGGCTAATCAAAATATTGATGAATTAGCGGCGCGTGAGAATTGTAGATCGGATATTCTCGTCCTTGAAATTCAAAGGTTCCATAAGCCATCTTCCAAGGAATCCATCTAACGTCTAAGATGCTGCTGTCGCGAATTGTGGAGCTAACTGGGCGGGGATTGCGGGCATGAAACAGAAAAGTAGCGTGATCATCTTCTTCTTTGCGAATAACAGTCGGCTCTGGATCGATATCCGCCTCTACCCCGACTTCTTCTAAGAGTTCTCTAACAGCTGCTTTTAAAGGGGATTCATCTATTTTGATTTGTCCTCCGGGCAAACCCCACTTGCTTGGCTTCAAAAAAGTTGTTCCATCAGCTTTTGTCTTTTTTTCCTCTCGTTCTAATACCAATACAATATTCTCTGCGTTATCCAGTAGGCGGATCCTAACGGTTCCGTTAGAGCTTAGCATACGCCACCTCCTTAAAAAGGTGAGGGTTGAGGAGCGGATAAAAAATGGCTTACAATTTTCAAATAACCGAACTGCTAAAAGTATAATAAACTTTTAATTTTTAGTCAAGTCGGGGTTCGGTGGCGTTGCGCAAGCTTTCTATAATGGCAATTTCTAATGGGATTGACGCAAATGGAGAATAACGCATCTCGCTGTAGCCGCGGATTAAGGTTTGTAAAAGTTTAATGTGTTTATCGGGATTTATGAGTTGGCTATGTTTTTTGAGCTGGTTTAATTCTTCGGCAGTTAATTCTTTTTTAAAAATTGTTTCTAGGCGTTCATCAAATTTTAAACCAAGCGCGCGGCGGAAATAGCGGATCAATTCTTTAGTAAGATCTACGACATTGTATCCGCCTTCATTAATTTCGGCGATATATTCCAGCGATCCTTTGAGGTCGGATTTGAGAATAATTTCCGCTAATTTTGCTGTGCGGGAAAAACTCACTTGGCCTAAAACCTGCTCAACGGTTTTTTCATCTACTTTTTCATCCAGAGTGGTGACTTGGTCTAATAAAGATTCGGCGTCGCGTAAACTACCCTCGGCAATAGAGGCAATCAGCTCAATAGCTTCGCTGCTCACGGACATTTTTTCAGCGGAAACGATTTTTTTTAGCTTTTGGGCAATCTCATTGATATCTAGTTTTCGGAAATGGAATTTTTGAGTTCGGGAAACAATAGTGGGCAGCACTTTTTCAAATTCTGTGGTGGCTAGCACGAAAATGGCATGCGCCGGCGGCTCTTCTAGAGTTTTTAGAAGCGCGTTGAATGCGGATTTACTCAACATATGCACCTCGTCAATAATAAAAACTTTATATGGATAAGAAGTGGGGGATAGTTTGATACCCTCTTGGAGATCGCGAATATTATCTACGCCCGTGTTGGAAGCGGCGTCAATTTCTACCACATCCAGCGCTTTTCCAGTATCTATCTCCGAACATCTCGAACAAGCATTACAGGGTTCCCCGGTTTCTTTAAATTTTTTGTTATTGTGCCGAGTTGCACAATTGGCAATTTTGGCAATGAGTCGGGCGGCAGTGGTTTTGCCGGTGCCGCGTGGACCGTAAAACAAATACGCGTGCGCTAATTTATCTTGGCGGGCGGCATTTTTCAAAACATTAACAATGTGGGATTGCCCAAGAAGGTCCTCAAAAGTTTTTGGCCGGTATTTTCGGTAAATGGCTAAGGACATATTTATATTTATTATAGCCGTGATATACTGAAATTACTATGAAGAACAAAAAATTATTAGTTGGTTTAGCAATAGTAGCTGTCGTGGTTTTATATTCTTGGACCAGTTATAACGGTTTTGTCGGTTCTAATGAGGCCGTAGATAATCAATGGGCGCAGGTAGAGACGCAATATCAGCGGCGGTTTGATTTGATCCCGAATTTAGTGGAGTCAGTGAGGGGCATTATGAAACAAGAGCAGGAGGTGTTTGGAAAATTGGCAGAAGCACGCACTCGTTATTCTGGCGCCACTAGCGTAAATGACAGGGTTAAGGCGGCTAATGAAGTGGAAACTGCTTTATCCAGATTATTGGTAGTGGTAGAAAATTATCCGCAATTGCGTTCCGTAGAAACTGTGCAAACTTTAATGGTTCAATTAGAGGGTTCGGAAAATAGAGTGAGCGTTGAGCGGGGAAGATACAACGAAGCAGTCCGCGTTTTAAATGTAAAAGTAAAAAGATTTCCTTCCAATATCATCGCTAAACTTTTTAATTTTGACGAGCGCGTTTATTTTGAAGCTGCCGAAGGCGCAGAGAACGCGCCGAAAGTTCAGCTATAGGCATGGTCAAGGTTTTTATTATTACCGGTTTAATTTTTCCGGTGGCAGTTTTTGCTTATTTTAATCCCGGAAGTCCAGCGGGTTTTGTTAATGATTTTTCTGGCATACTTTCTATTGAAGAGCGTGGAATTTTGGAAAATAAACTTCAGCAATTTGAGAAAGATTCTTCCAATGAAATTACCGTGGCAATTATTTCCAGTTTACAGGGTGATACGATTGAAAATTTTTCCGTGAAGCTTTTTGAAGAATGGAAAATTGGAAAAAAGAATAACGACAACGGAATTTTATTATTAATCGCTCAAGATGATCGGCAAGTTCGGATTGAAGTTGGTTATGGATTGGAGGGCGCGTTAACGGACGCGCAGAGTTTCCAAATTATTCAAAAAATTATTGCGCCGGCATTTCAAGCAGGAGAATATTTTATGGGGATTAATGGATCGGTAGATGCTATTAGCGCGGCTACACGGGGCGAATATACGGTATTGGAGAATGTCTCATCGTCTCCAAAGTTTTCATCAAATGTAATTTTTTGGGGAATAGCTTTATTATTTTGGGTAATAGAAATTATTGTGCATCTTTTAGGTCGTTCCAAATCTTGGTGGCTAGGCGGGGTTTTAGGCGGTTTAACCGGCTTGTTATTGAGTTTCTGGCTGGGTTTTATCTATTTTGGTTTACTGGCGATTTTAGGATTGGGCGGGTTGGGATTAGGAGTTGATTATTTTATTTCTAAAAATTATAACCAATGGCATAAGGGAGGATCGCGAAGGTTTTGGTGGTTTGGCGGCGGCGGATCGGGATTCGGCGGAGGGGGATTTGGCGGTTTTGGCGGTGGCCGTTCCGGCGGCGGCGGCGCCAGCGGGCGTTGGTAGTTTTGTATTTTACTCTTGCTGTGATTGGCCAATAGGCCGCATACTATAAATATGCGTCGCCGCTTATTAATTTTTTTATTTTTCGGCACTCTTGGGGTGGCGATTTTTTTGTTTTTTGTCAAAGCCAACGAAATTGATGTGGCGATGATTCAGGGGTTGGTTAGCGATGAAATTAAAAAAGAGCTTCCTGTTAACGCGGATATTGAACCGCAACAGCCGCTGGCTAATCCGCCGGAATATATTAAAGCAATTTATTTGACTAATTGGTCTGCCGGCAGCGCGAAGAAAATGGTTTATGTTTTAAAATTAATGCGGGATACGGAATTAAACGCGGTTGTCATAGATATTAAAGATTTTTCCGGATATGTTGGTTATAACACGGATTTAGATTTGCCTAAGAAATATAAAGCCGTTGAATTACGGATTCCTTTTTTGAATAAAATGGTTAAACAGCTTCACGATGAGGATATTTATGTGATTGGCAGAATTTCGGTTTTTCAAGACCAGCGATTAGCGATTGCGCGGCCGGATTTGGCGCTGCAGAGTTCCAGCACCCAAGCGGTTTGGAAAGATTATAAAGGCCTGACTTGGATGGACACTGCTTCTCAAGAAGTTTGGGATTATAATATAGATATTGCGCGGGAAATTTTAGATCGTGGGTTTGATGAAGTGAATTTTGATTACATCCGTTTCGCGTCGGACGGCAAATTAAGCGATATTGTCCATCCTTATTGGGACGAGAAAACTTTAAAAACCCATATTGTTCGGAATTTTTTCCGATATTTGCGCGAGCAGCTGCCAAATGCCAAGTTGTCTGCCGATCTTTTTGGTTTAGTCACTGTGAATACTGATGGTTTGGGAATTGGCCAGCATTTGGAATACGCCTTGCCATATTTTGATGCGATTGCGCCTATGGTCTATCCTTCTCATTATTTTAAAAATTTTATCGGTTTTGAACGCCCGGCGGAGCATCCTTATGAAGTAGTAAAATATTCTTTAGATACGGCGGTAAAAAGAATTAAGAAATATGAGGCAAATATTCGGGCGGAGATTGGGACGTCTACTACTCCGATGCCGCGAATTGCAAAATTACGACCGTGGCTTCAGGATTTTGATTTGGGAGCGGATTATGACGCCGCAAAAGTTTTAAATCAGATTCAGGCGACTTATGACTCGGCGAGTTCCAGTCCAGAAATTTTTGACGGCTGGATGTTGTGGAATGCCAGCAATGTTTATACGAGAGAAGCTCTTGAGAACTATGAACCAAGAACTGAGAACGCTGAACTGAGAACAAAGAACGACTATGAATAAATTTAGATTTTTAAATTGGAAAGTTTATAAAGATTCTAAAAGTTTTTTTAGGCAGATTATTTTATTGGTGAAAGAATTTCCAAAAGAATACAGATTTGAATTTATTAGCCAATTAATAAGATCATCTTTATCGATTGTTTTAAATATTGCGGAGGGTAGTGGAAAAAATTCTGACAAAGAATTAAATAGATATATTAGTATAGCTATGGGTTCCGTAAATGAAACATTAGCAATTTTAGACGTTTTAAGGGATTGTCAATTTTTGACTGAAGCTCAGTTTAATAATTTACAGCAACAACTTGATCAAATAGATAGCCAGTTGGGAGGTTTTAAAAAACAGATTCGTCAACGTTCTTAGTTCAAAGTTCTATGTTCAACGTTAATACTCAACAATATAGTGGCCCTCTTGATAAGTTATTAGAGCTTATTGAGGGACAGAAACTGGAAATTACCAGAATTAATTTAGCTGAAGTTACGGCGAGTTTTTTGGATTATATTAAGGGATTAGGCGCAGAATCCACTTCTGGGGTACTGGCTGATTTTTTGGTGGTGGCCGCTAAGCTGATTCTGATTAAATCTAAAGTATTGCTACCGGATTTAAAATTGACTGAAGAAGAAGAATCGGACATTCAAGATTTGGAGGGCAGATTAAAAATTTATAAAGAATTTAAGCGCGCCAGCCAGCATATTGGAGAAATGTGGGGGAAAAATAAATCCGCGTTTGCCCGCCCATTTTTTATGAATTTAGGCGATACTTCGGTTTTTTATCCGCCGCAGGAAATATCTGTTAACCAGTTAACCGATATGGTGCGGAAATTATTAGCTTCTTTAAAAGCGTTGATTCCTCAAGCGACAATAGCAGTGAAAGAAATTATCATTACCATAGAAGAGAAGATGAAAGAATTGGCGAGCCGATTTCAAGAAGCGGCAGAACATACTTTTAAGAATATCGCTTCCGGAAAATCTAAAAAAGAAATTATTGTTTCTTTTTTAGCAATCCTCCATTTATTGAGAGATCGTTTGATTAACGCGGATCAACAAGAACAGTTTGGGGACATTACATTTAAAAAACTTTAGTTTAATGATTAAATCTATCTATGCCAGTTAATAAAGAAAAAATAGTAGCAAAATTAGAGGCGCTGCTTTTTATTTATGGCGAAGCTTTATTTTTTAAGAAAATTTCTCAAACTTTAGATATGGAGGAGCAAGAAGTTAAAGAAGCTGTTATGAGCTTGGCGGAAAGTTATAAAGACGGATCACGGGGTTTGCAGTTGGTTGTAGATGATGAAAAAGTCCAACTCACCACTAAGCCGGAATTTGGGAAATTATTGGAGGATATGGTTAAGGGCGAGTTGCATGAGGAGTTAACCTCAGCTTCCTTAGAAACTCTTTCTATTATTATTTATTCTGCGCCGATTTCTAGAGCAGAGGTTGATTATATAAGGGGAGTGAATTCAACTTTTATTCTTCGTAACTTGTTGATTCGGGGTTTGATTGAACGCGAGTTGGATCCTAAACGCGCTAATGCTTTTATTTATAAGCCGAGTTTTGAATTTTTAAGACATTTAGGTATCTCTAAAAAAGAAGATTTACCAGAATTTGAACAATTTCAGCAGTTAATAAAGTCATTAAGGCAACCCGAATCCAACTCTGATGGTCAGCAACAGCAGGCGGTTTAATGTCATTTTCGCGGCCGCGGTTTTATTTTTGATTTTAATTTTTAAAATTGAGAAAACTAATCCTGATATTTCTTCTCTGCAGGAGGAAGTCAACGAAACCGCGATGCATCAGGAAACAGCTAGTTTAGGAGCTTTGAATTATCAAGTTTTTAAGGTTGTTATTTCTGAAGCGCCTGCTTTTTTAGCGGCTTATTTGGACAATGGGGCAGAAATTTTGAGCAAGAATCATAAACTTCATTGGCCACTAGCTTCTATTACTAAGTTAATGACTGCGCTTGTGATTCGGGAATCTTTAGATTTAGGGCAGTCGGTTAAAATTGATGAGGCGGCGATTTTAGAAGAGGGCGCGGCTGGAGGTTTTTCTGCCGGCGAGGTTTTTAGTGTTAGCGATTTATTAAAAGCTATGTTGGCGGTTTCTAGCAACGATATTGCCGCTGCTCTTTCCGGAGCTTATTTGCAAATTAAGAATATTTCTTTAATAGAAGCAATGAATCAAAAGGCAGAAACCTTACAAATGAATAACACTCGGTTTGTAGATGCCACCGGACTTTCAGTTTTAAATCAGTCTACGGCGGAAGATTTAATTAAGCTGATGAGATATCTTTTTGAGAGCCGTCCAGAAATTTTGGGGATAACTCGGCAGAAAGAGGTTGAAATTACAGAATTAAACTCTAAGATTAAGAGAGAGCTTCGGAATATCAACAAATTTGCTGGCGATCCGGATTTTATAGGCGGCAAAACTGGCTTTACTGATGAGGCTAACGGGAATTTGATTTCTTTGTTTGATCCGCCCAATAGTCCAAGATTGGTTTTCATAGCGGTTTTTGGCGCGGAGGATCGTTTTGCGGAAACCGAGAAAATTTACAACGCTATAAAATAATTTTTTAAATGAGTTCAATTACCTTAGAAGTAGTGAGAGTTTTAGGTTTTTCCGTAGTGGCTTTTTTAGTGGCTTTTTTATTGACCCCTTTGATGAGTAAAGTTTTGTATCGTTTTCATGCCTACAAGCAGATTCGCACCAGCGACTCGGCGCCGATTTTTTCTAAATTGCATCAGGGCAAATCGGGTACGCCGACAATGGGCGGCGCGATTATTTGGATTACGGTTTTGGGATTGGCGGCAATTTTTTGGCTGATTGGAGGCCAGATGGATTTTATTGATCGCGCGCAAACTTATTTGCCTATTTTCGCTATGCTGGTTGCGGCGTTGATAGGATTGTTAGACGATATTTTAGGAGTTTTACATATTGGGCCCCATAATGGCGGATTAACGATCGGTCAGAAGTTAGCGGTTTATGCTTTATTGGCTTTTTTGGGAGCGCTTTGGTTTTATTATCCATTGGAGTGGGATGTTTTAAATATTCCTTTTGTGGGCAGCGTTGAGATTGGCTGGTGGTATATTCCGCTGTTTGTTTTTGTTATTGTGGCTAGCGCTTTTTCTGCTAATGAAACTGACGGCTTGGACGGGCTTTTGGGAGGAGTAATGCTTTTTGCGTTTTTAGCCTTGACTGTGGTGGCGTTTGTTCTTGGGCGATATCATTTGGCGGCGTTTGGCGGGGTTACTGTTGGCGCGTTGTTGGCATTTTTATGGTTCAATATTTATCCGGCGAGATTTTTTATGGGCGACACCGGTTCTATGGCTTTAGGCATTACCATGGGCGTTATCGCTATGCTTACGAATACAACTTTATTATTGCCGCTGTTCGCGATTATTTTAGTTACAGAGTCGTTATCGGTAATAACACAATTAGCGAGTAAGAAAATTCGAGGCAAGAAGATTTTTCTTTCTACGCCGATCCACCATCATTTTGAGGCTATTGGTTGGCACGAGACTAAGGTGACAATGCGATTTTGGATTATTTCTGCAATTTTTTGCACTTTAGGGCTAGTTTTATTCTTTTTGAGCCGATTATAATAAGCGAGCTGTTACTCCGCCGCCTTCCTTCTGGGAACCAGAATAATTGTTTTCCAGCGAAACAATTTCCTGCCTGCCGGCAGGCAGGTCTTCTCCCTCACGCTCCGAACCCCCATCGTGGTTGGGGGTAGATTGTCTTGAGGAGCATCTCGGAGCCCCGACGGTTTGGTTTCTGAATTATCATTTATATCTAATTCAGAACGTCGGGGCGAGAGCGAGGCGCTCTTTGTCGCTGGAGCAAAGAGACGCCGTTTCCGAAAGACAATTGCCTGAAATAAATACGATGGGAGACCGAGCTTCGGAGCGCTGCGGGACGTTCCCTACAGGAAGGCGGCGGAGTTTATTCAGCGAGCGGTACTTTGACGTAAGGCGTAGATTTTAGTATAATCATTGCGGATTCTTTGAAAATTAATGAGGAGGCTAAAACAATTTGCATAGCAAATTGTTCGCCCCTAAATGGGCGAGCCCATCGGGCTATAGCTGATCAAAACGCAGTTTTGATTTAGGGAGGTGAATAATGCCAGAAATACAGATTGATTTTAAGAAGTTGGGAAAAGGCGTTCAAATTGCCGAAGCCCAAAGAGAGGCCGCCAAGCACACGGGTTTTATGAGTTCGGTGTTTAGGGGCAGGCCAGACTTTAGCTTAATTATTCCTTGGCCGAAACGATCTTGGGAGGACATTAAAAAAGAAAGCGCGGTTATTGATCTGATTTATAATTTTTTTGAAGATGTGGATCCGGCGATTGTAAATGGCGAAAAAGATATTCCTTGGTCTTTAATTGAGCAGATGTCCGAAATGGGCTTTTTCCGTTTAAAAGTTCCGGAAGTTTTAGGGGGGATGGGGCTTTCCCAAACTAGTTACACTAATATTATTGCTTATCTTTCCAGCCGTTGTCCGGCAATTGCTATTGTAGTTTCGGCGGACAATACTATCGGCGCTAAATTTCCAGTTTTACATTTAGGCACGGAAGCGCAGAAAGCAAAATATTTGCCTCGTCTTTGCCGTTGGCCATCTGCTTTTTGTTTTACGGAAAAAGATGTCGGATCAGATCCGGCGCGGATGCGTACTTACGCAATGCGAGTTAGAAATCAAGAAGGGAATGTTGCTGGCTATAAAATTACCGGTGAAAAATGGTATGCGACTAATAGCGTTTTAAATGGCACCGAGCCTTTATCGGAATATCTTGCTGTGGTAGCTAGAATTGTGGACGCGCCGGAGGATTTAGATAACGAAAGCCTTGCTCCGTGTTTTGGATTATTTGTAGTTTCTACCGCGACCGAGGGGTTTAGCATTAAGCAGCGCACTCAATTTTTAGGCATGCATGGAATTTTTAACGGCATTCTTATTTTTAAGAATATGGCCGTGGATAAAGAGGAACTAATTGGCGGAGAGGGAATGGGTTTTAAGATTGCTCTTCAGGGTTTAAACACTGGGCGGATTGCCATTGGAGGCAGCTGTACCGCTATTGCTAAGCAAGCTTTGTCAATTATTAATTGGTGGGCAAAGGAGCGCAAGCAGTGGGGGCGCGCTATTGGCGAGTGGGAGTTGATTGGCAGCGGGATGTGCGCGGTTGGGGCGGCGAATATTTTCGCGATGGAAGCGATGACAATGTTTGCTTGCGCCAGAGTGGATCAGAAATTAGATTCTCGCTTGGAAGCGGCGATTTGCAAGGTGATGGCTTCAGAGTGGGGATGGACCGTTATTGATAATATGATGCAGGCGCGCGGCGGGCGTGGTTACGAAACTGGAGATTCTCTTTCTCAAAGAGAACTAACTACGGCAGTAGATCGGATTTTTCGTGATTCCCGGCCGAATCGGATTTTTGAGGGCTCTACCCAGATTTTAAGCCAGTGGGTGATCCGCGAAGGCTTGGACGATTATTTGAAGCGAGGAGCGCCTTTTTTCAAAAAGGGAATGTATTGGAAAAAGTTTAAGGCTGCTGTAAGTTTTGGAAGCCAGTATCTTAAATCATTTTTTCCGAAATCTTTACGGATTAGTTCTTATGCGTGGTTTGATTCTCACGGCATTGATATCCGAGAGGTTCCACGCTGTTGCCGTAAACATTTAAAGTTCGTGGAGAGGAGCTCTCGCCGTTTATCGCGCGCTATTATTTGGCTTTCTGCCAAGTATCGCGACAAGATGATGGTGAAACAGCTTACATTAGCTCGCTTATATGCGATTGCCAGTGAGTTGTACGCTATGACCGCGGCTTGCTCGTACGCTCTTCATTGGGATTACGAAAAGTATGGCGATTTGGTGGATTTATTTTGCCGGCAATCCGCGCGCAGGGTGAATGATGCCTTCCGGGATCTTTGGGATAACGATGATTCCGCGGCGCGCAAAGTGGCGAAGAAAGTTTTGAATAAAGAATATCCGCTCCTAGAAAAGGGCGCGGCTACCGTGGAAGATATTTGGATGAAGAATTGTTAGTTTTTTTAGCCCCCGACGTAACGTCGGGGGTTTTGATTAAGGTGTTTCCTTTTTCCTCCGCCAATTAAGTCTCCGGGCGTCATAAATTAGAACTCAGTCGTTATACGGAAAATTTATAACTCGCCCTCGCTTCGCTTGGAACTCATACATATAAATTTTCCTACTCCTTAATTAATTTATTGAGCCGCTCTCCGACAGATTGGCTTTGGAAATAGGAAACATCTTTTAACTACTCATTTTTTTTTGAGCAGCGTGATGAAAGGAGGTAATAAATTACTGCGTGGATATCTTAGCTGCGGGAAAAGAAATGAGTGGGTATATGATATAATAAAATTATGATTTTGATAAAAGGCATTCAGATTGTTGATGGTTCTGGCACGGCGCCCTATCGAGCCGACGTGATTTTGCAAGGCGATAAAATTTCCGCTATCGGGAATTTTCCTAAAAAATCCGCTGATGTGGTTATTGAAGGCTTAGGATTGCATTTAACGCCCGGATTTATTGATGTCAACACTGACTCCGACCATTATTTAAGCCTTTTTACAAATCCTTCCCAAAAGGATTTTTTGCTTCAGGGCGTTACCACTATTATTGGTGGGCATTGCGGTTCTTCTTTGGCGCCGCTTTTATACGGTTCGTTGGAGTCTGTGAGAAAATGGACTAATATTAATCAAATTAATGTGGATTGGCAGACCTTTGGCGAGTTTTTAAAAATTTTTAATCGGATTAAACTGGGTGTGAACTTCGGCACTTTAATTGGCCACTCTACTATCCGCCGCGCTTTAATTGGCGAGGATTTTCGGGATCTTACTAAATCGGAATTAGCGGTTTTTAAAAAGATTGTTCAGCAATCCTTAGAAGAGGGCGCGTTAGGCTTTTCTACCGGCTTGGGTTATGCCCATTCTCGCCAAACGCCGTATGGGGAGCTTAAAGAGCTAGTAAAAATCGTCAAAGATTACGGCGGAGTTTACGCCACCCATCTTCGTAATGAGCATAAAGGATTAATCGCGTCCGTGAGCGAAACTTTAAAATTAGCTAAAGAAACTGGCGTGAAAACTTTGATCAGCCATTTTCGTCCTCTTCTGGGTTTTGAAAAAGATTTTGAAGATTCTTTGGATTTAATTGAAAATTTTGAAGGCGCGGATCTGCATTTTGATTCTTATCCTTTTAATGTGAGCATCGTGCCAATTTATACTTTTTTGCCTCATTGGGCGCAAAATGGCGGATTAGATATTATGTTAGCGAATTTAGACTCTGAAGAAATTAGAGCCAAAATTTTAAAAGAGCTTCCGAAATTTGGACCCGAAGATATTGTGGTAGCCGATACCCAATTGCCCGATAGATTTTATTTAGTTGGAAAAATGATTGGACAAATTGCTCGTAATCAGGGAGTTAGCTTGAATGAGGCGTTGTTGCGTTTGATGATGATGACTAGGCTGCGAGCTTTAGTGATTTATAAAAATGTTAATTTAGAATTAGTGGTTCGAGCTTTGGGTTATGAACAGGCTTTGGTTTCTTCCAATGCCGCGAGTTTTTCGGAAAATAAACAAGCGATTAAGCACGAAAGATTTTTTAAAACTTTTTCGAGATTTTTAGAGATTGCCAATCAGCAGGGCCGGCCTTCTTTAGAGGAGGTTATTGAGAAATTTACTTCTATACCGGCCCAGAAATTTGGATTTAAAGATCGCGGGTTGGTACAAGAGGGTTATATTGCCGATTTAGTGCTTTTACAAGAAAGAAAGGTGCAGGCGGTATTTGTTGGCGGGCAGATGGTTATCAAGGACGGGAAGTTTCAGGATATTTTTGCTGGCAGGGTTTTAAGGCGCAGTTGAGAGTAGAGCGCCTCCAGGCAAAATGTCCTCAAGACACGGAGTCCGTCCCGTCCAGCGCGGGACAAGCTCCTCACTCTCGGCGCGCGGTCTTTCGGAAAAAGGTTCTAACGAAAGACACCAATCCGCGCGCCTGCGAGACGGTCTTTCAGACAATTTGCCTGGGGGCTTATTGTTTTGATTCGTGTATGGAAATATAGGAGGTTGGCCAGCTGTATTTTTTGTATCAGCATGATGGAAGGAGGTAATAAATTACAGAGAGCTATAGGAAAATATCCGTGTTTGAGTCCCGACCGAGCACATAACGCTTTGTGTGCTCGAGAGGTCGAGTTGGATATTTTCCATCAAATGGCGAGCTGGTAATTTATCCGACTGGATATCTTAGCTGGAAGAAAAAGACAGCTGGCCATATAGAGTATAATTAAAATATAATGTTTAATTCTCGTTATGTTGGAAAGCCGGATTATATAATCCTTTTTTGTTTGGCAATATTGGTATTTTTTGGATTAGTAATGCTTGCTAGCGCTTCTTCTAATCAGGGTCAGTTAAGATTTGGCGATCCTTATTATTATTTGAAGCATCAAATTTTATATGGATTTTTTGTGGGATTAGTTGGCTTCTTTTTTGCGATGAATTTTGATTATCGGAATTATCGCAAGGCTGCTTTATTTTTTGGCGTCTTAAGCATTATTTTGCTTTTTTTGGTTTTTACTCCTTTGGGTTTTAAGTCTGGCGGAGCAGAGCGTTGGATACGGTTGGGCCCGATTACTTTTCAGCCGGCAGAAATCGTGAAATTAACTTTTATTCTTTATTTAGCCGCTTGGTTGGGAAATGATAAAGAGCGCGCGCGGAGTTTTACCAGGGGATTTTTGCCATTTTTAGCAATTAGCGGAGTTATTAGCCTGTTACTTTTAAAACAACCGTCTACAAGTACGGTGGCGATATTAATGGCATCGGCACTGGCAATTTATTTTGTGAGCGGAGCGAAAATGTCGTATATCGCGGGGATTTTTTTATTAGGCGCGATAGTTTTGGCATCAGTAATTTATTTTACTCCATATAGATTAAATCGCATTACTAATTTTTTACAACCCGATGCTAATCCGGAAGCGGGCGGCTATCATATTAATCAGGCTTTAATCGCTATTGGTTCCGGCGGTTTATTTGGCGTGGGGTATGGCCAGTCCACTACGAAAATTAGTTATTTGCCGGAAGCGATTGGGGATTCTATTTTTGCTGTGATTGGAGAAGAATTGGGTTTTGTGGGCGCGGCGGCGTTAATAATGGTATTCCTTATTTTTTTAGTTAAAACTTTATGGTTATCAAAAAAAGCTCCCGATAGATTTGGGAAATTAATTTTGATAGGATTCGCGGCCTTAATTGGCCTTCAGGCTTTTGTTAATATCGCGGCTATTTCCGGAATTATTCCTTTAACTGGCACGCCTTTGCCATTTATTAGTTATGGGGGTACGGCGTTGGTAATTTTTATGACGATGGGAGGAATTATTACCAATATATCGAGATATTCCAGATAGCTTAATTGCAAAAAGTAAAAGTGCCTGTTATGCCGCGCACATTCCATTGCGCGGTGGAATTTTCTTGCGGGCCGTCGTCAGTTAATGCCGTTACTACGCTCGGCACATTAGTGATTAAAATGTTTAAAAACGCGCCGTCGCCGTTAGTTCCGCGATAAAGATTTCCAGTATCCGGGTCATTGGCAAAAATAAAATTATCAGCAAATTGATGAATGGTGGAAATACCCACTCTGGCGCTGCCGCCGCTGCCGCTTCGGAAAGTAGCCGTGCAAATTTTTTCTCCTGAACATTGAGCTGGGATGCTGATTGCGGAATTAGCGGGAGGAGTGACAGCGGCGCAGGAAGATCCTCCTGACCAGCTGTCGCGGCAATCGGATCCGATGCACAATCTGTCTCCAATTGCATCGCCAACAACTTTGAAATTTCCGCCGGAAATTTGCAATAAAGTATCATCAATTAATTGGAGGGTCATATCGTTAGTTACATCAGGGATGCCATTGCTGAAGGCGATGTATGGTTGGGTTCCGTCAGTGGCGTCGGTATCAACTAATTTAATAGCTGGACTGGTTCCATCGCCAGCTATTTCAATTCGTTCTCCTTGATTGGTGAATTCCGCGCTGCCGGCCACAACTAGTTTTGTTGTGGGATTAAGACTTGATGTGCCGATTCCAACGACGCCGCCGTTTTTAGCCAAAACAATGTTTTTCCAGCTGGCGCCTTGTTCTATAAAACCAATGTCCGCATAAGGAGAAGCGTCCTCCGTGTG
Source organism: Candidatus Harrisonbacteria bacterium RIFCSPHIGHO2_02_FULL_40_20 (assembly GCA_001818675.1). Taxonomy (GTDB): domain Bacteria; phylum Patescibacteriota; class Minisyncoccia; order UBA6257; family WO2-44-18; genus 2-02-FULL-40-20. Next base: position 15,366 of record MHJF01000028.1, read on the forward strand.
GACACCGATATTTAGGCGAAGATTAGGATTAGTAGAACCCTGAATAACAAATTGAGTTGCTCGGGTTGCGCCGGAGGGATTGTCCGCAGTTACGGTCAGCGGCCAACCCGGGCTCAAAGTTCCTACCCCCACCCTATTATTAAGAGAATCTACAAATAACGTGTTTGTATCCACTGTTAAATTTCCGCCAAAAAAGGCATTGCGCCAATTTACTAATGGTTGGCCGAGATCAAAAGTATTGTTAGTCCCTGGAGTTAAACTGTCGTCAAAAGTTGCCGCCGATACTCGAGATATAGCTGAGGCAAAGGTTTGAGAGAAATTAAATTGAGGATTTTGAGTGTTGTAGCTGGCCGTTAGATTGATTTGAAGCGCGTCATGGCCCGGGTAATTTACGAATTTTGTAAATTGCAGGTTATCAACGCTAATTTTATTGGTGGTGATAGTAGTGGAAGCATTAGCCCCTTCTTTAATTTGAATTTGGCCGCCCCCGATTAAAACAATATAAGTTGGATCTTTTTGGGGATTTTTCGCCCTTAATTTTATGTAACTTAAAGTCTTTCCCGGTTCATTTTCTATAGCTGAAGATTCACGAACGGCTCTTTTAATATAATCTAGGGCGAAACTAGATTGGCTGGTTACTTCATAGGAGCTAATTTGTCTATTTTGAATGCGGGCTGTCACCGCTAAGATAGAAATTAGAAATCCGGATGTTAAGCTAAGAAGCCCGACGTAAATAAGAAGTTCAATTAAAGTAAAACCCGCTTTAGATTTTAGTATTTTTGCAGTCAGATGAAACACATTTTAATTTTATAGTATTTTATGCCTAACACCTAACAACTAAAAGCTAACAGCTAAATTTGTTATAATTTATTTAATGGAAGCGGAAACTCGTATTTTATTAACTGGCGGGGGCACTGGTGGGCATATTTACCCATTGATTGCGGTAGCAGAACAATTAAAAGGCGTGCGGCTTCGTTATTTTGGTTACGCGGGAAGATATAGGGAATTGTTGCTGGCTAGGGGCGTCGAGACTTCTAAGGTGTTATCTAGTAAATTGCGCCGCTACTTTTCTTTTTTGAATTTTTTAGATTTCTTTAGATTTTTTATTAGTGTCTTTCAGAGCCTTTGGAAAATTTATTGGTTTATGCCGGATGCGGCTTTTTCTAAAGGTGGACCTGGAAGTTTGGCGGTAGTTTTAGCTTGCCGGTTTTATTTAATTCCAGTTTTAGTTCATGAATCAGACGCGATTCCGGGTTTAGCGAATAAAATTGCTGGGCGTTTCAGCAATAAAATTGATCTGGCTTTTGACGCCGCGCAACAGCAGTTTGTTTCCAGGGCGCCTATTGAGGTGGTAGGTCAGCCGGTACGTCAAGAAATACTCCAAGTGGAATCCAAAGAAATGGCCAGCAGGGTATTTAGTTTTGATCCTTTGCAGCCAACCATCCTGGTTTTAGGCGGATCACAGGGGTCGGAACCGATCAACGAATTTATTTTAACTGGGCTATCGGCATTGCTGAACAAATTTCAAATTATTCATCAAGTAGGCGAGGATAAGTATGAGGAATATAAAAATACTTATGAATTTATTGCGAAAGATTGGAGTCCGAGTTTAAGGCAGAAATATTTTTACGCTCCGTATTTTGATGAAAAAATTGTCAGCGCTTATAATGCCAGTGATTTAGTCGTGTCTCGGGCGGGCGCGGGCAGTATTTTTGAAATTGCTGCCAAGCTGAAGCCGGCAATTTTAATTCCTTTCCCCGAGGCGGCTAATGATCACCAGCGGGTTAATGCTTTCGAGTGCCAGAAAGCCGGATCGGCCATTGTTATTGAACAAGAAAATTTGTTGCCCAATCTTTTTATTAGCGTGGTGGAGTCGGTTTTAAAAAATGAAGGCCAGTTGAGTAAAATGATTTCCGCCGCCAAAAAGATTTATAGGCCGGACGCCGCGGTAAAAATAGCAAGAGATATATTATTGTTAATAAATTCTAAGCACGAAGCACCAAACTCTAAATAAATTCCAATGACCAAAATTTTAAATTCAAAACGTGTTTATATATTTTTGAATATTTATATTTTGATATTATTTAGGATTTAGATATTAGGATTTAATAAAGATATGGTTTCCAAATCTAAAAAAGAAATTAGAGTGCGAATCGCGCCATCTCCAACGGGTTATTTTCATATTGGCACTGCCCGCACCGCGCTTTTCAATTATTTATTCGCTCGGCAGAACGGCGGTGTTTTTATTTTGCGGATTGAGGATACGGATTTGGAACGTTCGGATAAAAAATTTGAAGAAGATATTTTTGATGGTTTAAAGTGGTTGGGTTTAGAATGGGATGAGGGGCCGGTTATTGATACTCAAAGTCAAAAGTCCCGCCAAGGGCGAGGCTCGCCAGAGGCGGCAAAAGTTAAAAGTCAAAATTATATTGGAAAATACGGGCCTTATAGGCAAACCGAACGATTAGATATTTATGAAAAGTATATCAATCAGCTTTTAGACAAAAATTTAGCTTATTATTGTTTTTGTTCTAAAGAAGATTTAGAAGCAGAGAGGCAGGCTATGATGACGCAAGGATTGGCGCCAAAATATAGCGGCCGGTGCCGCACTCTAAAGCCAGAAGAAATTCAAGAGAAACTTCATTCTAATACCAGCCGTATTATTAGGTTGAAAATGCCAGAATCGAAAATTACTTTTAAGGATTTAATTCGGGGTTCTATTAGTTTTGATACTGGCTTGATTGGAGATATTGCAATTGCGAAAGACACGCGGACGCCGCTTTACAATTTCGCGGTGGTTATAGACGACTATGAAATGAAGATTTCGCATGTGATTCGAGGGGAGGATCACGTTGCTAATACTCCTAAACAAATTGCGATCCAAAAAGCTTTAGATTTACCCCAGCCGCATTACGCGCACCTGCCTTTAATTTTAGACTCTGACCGGCATAAAATGTCTAAAAGATTTTCCGCCGCTTCTTTAAAAGAATATCGGGAAGAAGGTTATTTACCTCAAGCTATGATAAATTTTATGGCGTTGTTGGGTTGGCATTCTTCGCCAGAGCAAATGCAAGAGTTGGGTTTTTCACCAGACCGAGAAATATTTAATTTAGATGAGTTGGTAAGATTTTTTAATCTGAAACGCGTCCAAAAAGCTGGCGCTATTTTTAATATTGATAAATTAAATTGGCTGAACGCGCAGTATTTGAAATTTTTAAAAGATAAAGACTTGGCTGAATTATTGAAAGTGAAAAATGTAAAAATTATTGCTTTGGTTCGAGATCGGATGAAAAAGATTTCTGATTTTCAAGAATTAGCTGGGTCATTATTAAACCCCGTGGATTATTCGTTTGAATTGTTGATTTGGAAAGATTCACCCAAAGAAGTGATACTGGATAATTTAAAAGAATCTTTGAGAATCTTTTCCGCAACTTTAGCGGTGGATTTTAATCAAGAGTCATTGAATAAAACCATCGGTCTTTTAGCGGAACAGCGTGGGAAAGGAGAGGTCTTTTGGCCTATCCGTGCGGCTTTATCTGGCAAAAAAAATTCTCCCGGGCCGTTGGAAATTGCCGAAGCTATCGGGAAGAAAGAGACTATTAAGAGAATAGAAACTGCTATTAAGAAATTAAGTAATTAGTAACTGGCAATTAGTAAAATGAAAGATTTAATTATAATTTTGAGTTTTTTATTAATTATTAATTACTATTTACCAATTACCGTTTTTTCCGCTGTTCCTGATCAGTTAAAGCAATCTATTGACTCTAAACTTCAAGAATTGCAGAAAATTAACGCGGAAATTATGCAAACGGAAGCTGATTTAAAAAAGACCCAGAATCAAAAGCGCAGCCTTTCCCAAGAGCTTAAATCGTTGGATTATAATATCAGCCAAGTTAATTTAAATATTCGATCCACGGTTATTAATATTGATAAACTGGGTTTAGAATTAGACGCTTTGCGTTACGAAATCAGCGATGCGGAATTCCAGATTGAAATTAAACGCGCGACCATTATCCGTTTATTGCGAGAATTGCAGGAAAAAGATCGGGAATCTTTTTTGGCTTTGGTACTAAGAAATAAAAGTTTAGCCGACGGATTTTTTGAGATGCAGACTATTGCTGATTTGAATTCCGGACTTTCTAACGAGGTTCGGGATTTATCTTTGTTGAAAAAATCTTTGGATACTAAATTCCAGAACAGGAATTCTAAAAAAAGTCGCCTGCAAGCAGAAAATCAAAATCTATCCAATAGAAAAAATATCTTAGATGATCAGAAAAATACTCGCAGTGATCTTTTAGCGCAAACTAAAAATCAAGAAAAGATCTACCAGCAAGAATTAACAACTTTAGAAAAGAAACAGCAAGCAATTAGTGATGATATTGAAAAAATTGAAGATGAATTGCGCAGAACTTTTGATCCAACGCTTTTGCCAATTAAACGATCTGGGGTTTTAGGGATGCCCATCAAAGATCCGAGAATTACTCAGAAATTCGGAGAAGTTTCGCGGTTGTACGGAGGCAAGCCGCATAATGGCATGGATTTTGGCATGCCGATAGGCACGGAAATTTTCGCGTCAGCCGATGGAGTGATTTTCGCGGTAAGCGATAATGGCCGTTATCAATATGGCAGGCATATTCTGATTCAGCATGATAATAATTTGATTACTTTATACGCGCATCTCTCCAAGCCCATTGTTATTAAAGGGGCGGTTGTAAAAAAAGGAGATCTTATTGGATATTCCGGTAATACTGGCTATGCAATAGGGCGGGGGCATCTTCATTTTGGACTTTATTGGGCGCCGAGCGTGCTGTTAAAATCTTTTTTTAATTGCCCGTGTGGTTTAGTCCCGATTGGGGTTACTATTGATCCGCTTGACTATTTATAATATTTTTAATTTTGAACATTAAAATTTAGATATTATTTAGAGTTTAGATATTAGAATTTAGGGTTTTAGTATAATGGTATTATTAATATATGGCTAAGCCTTATTTATCAATTATTATTCCCGCTTTTAATGAAGCTAAGCGTTTGCCGTTGACCTTAGTTGATGTGGATAAACATCTGGCTAGTCAAGAATTCTCCTATGAAATTTTAGTAGTTAATGATGGGTCAAAAGACGGCACTTCGGAAATTGCGAGGCGTTTTTCCACTTTAGTGAAAAATTTAAAAGTAATTGATTTGCCGGAGAATTTAGGCAAGGGAGCGGCAGTTCGGCAAGGAATGATGGAAGCTAAGGGAAATTGGCGCCTTTTTATGGACGCGGATAATTCCACTTCGGTTAATGAATTTTTAAAGATGATGCCTTATTTTAAAGAAGGCTACGATGTGGTGATTGGATCTCGTGCCGTGCGGGGAGCTAAACTTCATCCGCCCCAGCCGCTTTATCGCCGATTAGTGGGGAGGCTAGGAAACTTATTTATTAGGATTGTGTTATTAAAAGGAATTTGGGATACCCAATGCGGGTTTAAGTGTTTTTCCGAAGAATCGGCAGAAAAAATTTTCCCATTAGTAAAAATTAATGGCTGGGGATTTGATATAGAGTCTTTGGCGTTAGCAAGGCATTTTGGTTATAAAATTAAAGAGATTCCGATTTTTTGGTCTAATAGTTTTTTTTCTCACGTTGTCCCCAGAACTTATTTGCAAGTTTTATGGGAAACTATTAAAATCTGGTGGTGGCTTAAAAAGGGACGATATAACAATTAACCTCAAATTCTAATATTTCATTTCTAAATAAATCTCAAATTATAAATTTCAAATAAGCTCCAACTTTTTAAATTTCAAACAATTTTGTAATTTGGTGCTCGGGATTTGTAATTTATTTGATATTTGGTGTTTGAATTTTGGAATTTTATTTTGATGGACAAACAATATTTAACCCAAGAACGTTTAGACGAGCTTAAACAGCAGTTACAGGAGTTAAGAACTAAAAAGAGAGCGGAAGTGGCAGATCGTTTAAAACGCGCTAAAGAGCTTGGCGATCTTTCCGAAAATTCGGAATATTTTGAAGCGCGCGATGAGCAGGTGGAAGTGGAATCCAAGATTGCAGAAATAGAAGATATCGTAAAAAGCGCCGCGATTATTCAGAAAACTGGCGCCACCGGAAGCGTTCAAATTGGATCTACCTTTGTAGTTGCTAAAGACGGCAAAGAGTTTAAATTTACTCTTGTTGGATCTAATGAAGCTCGTCCAGAAGCTGGTTTAATTTCTAACGAATCTCCTTTAGGAAAAGCTTTTTTTAGCAAAAAGGCTGGCGATGTGGTTAGGGTAAAAACTCCTGCTGGCGAGATGACTTATAACATTATTAGCGTTGAGTAGGATTGCCAAATGCTAGATGACATTATTAAGGATCGATTGAAGAAAGAGCGGAGTTATCCGGCGCGTGTTAAAAGAACTCATACGGTTTTTGAGGTTTTAAAAAGTTTCAGTTCTTTTTCTAAATCTAAGAAAAAAGTTTTTATTGTTGGTAGGGTAATGGGGTTGCGTGGACAGGGCGCGCTAATGTTTTTAGATATTCAGGATGGCTCTGGAAAAATGCAGGGAGTGGTAAAAAAAGATTTGGTGGGCGGCGATTTTCAAAAGTTTAAAGCCAATTTAGACCTTGGGGATTTTGTGGAAATTGGCGGCGTGGTTTTTAAAACTAAAAGCGGAGAAAAAAGCATTGAAGCCAGAAGCGCTAGAAATATCGTAAAGAGTTTGCGCCCCTTGCCATCGGTTTGGCATGGATTGCATGATGTGGAAGAAAGATTCCGGAAGCGTT
>MHJF01000029.1 GCA_001818675.1 Candidatus Harrisonbacteria bacterium RIFCSPHIGHO2_02_FULL_40_20
TTTTCTAAAATAACTTCTACAAGCTTAGTTACTGATAAATCAGCACGAATGCCCTTTTAGTTTTTACTTTGAATACAAGAGCAGCTTTTCAAAGTTAGCTTCGGGTATAACACCGGTGATGGCTCTATGAAGCGTTGAACCGCCGATGCGCGTCAGCGTTAAGCGTACGCGAAAGCTAATTTTTGGTTAGCAATTAAGTTTTAGGCCAGTTTTAAGAGTTAGCCCGGCTCTGCTTGCAATTATTTAAGAAGAATAACCGTCGAGGCCCGTCATCCCCTAAAACATTTTGTTATACAAAATGTTCGGGCGAACAATTTGCAAAGCAAATTGTTTTAGCCCAACTTTAATGTGGATGTGGCGAGTTTATATTTTGTAAGTATTGATTTAAAATCTTCTTTTTAAATCTCACGCCCCATAAACTTTTTAGAAAACGCTCTCGTTGAAATGCCATTGTTTTATCTAAAAATTCTTCAATGCGTATTACAACAAGTGGTCTTCGATATCTTGTGGATATAACCCTTCCATCATTATGGGTAACAATACGTTGATCAAGATTGTTGGTGCAGCCTACGTAGAATCCTTTATCTTTTTTACTATACAAAATATAAACTCGCCACATTATTTTGTTTTTAATGTTCTTCGGATTTCTCTGGACGCCTCCCTTTTTTTAATTATCTCGCGTTTTTCATATTGGCGCTTGCCGCGTCCCAATCCGAGCAAAACTTTAATTTTACTTTGTTTATTATACAATTTTAAAGGTATTAATGTCAATCGGTCGCTGTGCATCTTCCCGATAAGATATTGAATTTCTTTTTTATTCAATAAAAGTTTGCGGGGACGCTTGCTGTCATAACCAGCTGGCGTGTTTTTTGGTTGATAAGGAGGGATATCGGCATTAGTTAGCCATACTTCTTCTCCTTTGAGGGTGGCAAAGACGCCGGCCATATTTATTCGGCCAGAACGAATTGCTTTCACTTCATAACCTTTCAGCTCTATTCCCGCTTCAAAAGTTTCCAGAATTTCATAATTAAAGTAGGCTTTTTTGTTTTCTGATATCGGCTGAGACATACTGTAATATTAGTATAGTCGCTTAGGTTATAATATACTTTAGTTAATGCCAATTAAAGACGGGAAAATTCGCCTTTCGCCATCAACTTTAAATGTCTTTTTAGAATGCCCAAAGTGTTTTTGGCTTGGGCAAGCTAAAGAAATTCATCGGCCCAGAGGGATTTTTCCTTCCTTGCCGGGAGGAATGGATTTGTTAATTAAAAAATATTTCGATAAATATCGAGCTATAGAAAAATTGCCGCCTGAAATTGACGGTAAAATAGATTGTGGATTATTTTTAGATCAAGAGTTATTAAATAAATGGAGAAGTTGGAGAAGCGCGTTAGTTTATGAAGATCCAGAAAGCGGAGCGGTATTGTCGGGTATGTTAGATGACTTAGGGGTAAAAGACGCGGCTGTTGAATTGAAGAAAACAAAAGGTTCGGAGAAGCAAAGTCTTTTTGGAGGCGAGGCCATTCGACAAGTTCAAGGTAAAGGAGAATTTGTGCCTTTAGATTATAAAACTCGCGGTTTTGATGTGAAAGAAGGAGGGGAAAGTTATTATCAAAACCAATTAAATTGTTACGGGCTTTTGCTGCGGGAAAATGATATGAAGCCAGCGGGGCACGCTTATCTTATTTATTACATTCCTAAAGAAATTTCGGAGAAAGGCATGGTGCGTTTTGATATTGTTCCCAAGCGGGTAGAAATTAATCCTGATCAGGCATTAAAGGTTTTACGCGATGCCGCGAAGTTAATCCAAGGTCCGATGCCAGCTCGCCATAGTACTTGTGAATATTGCGCTTGGGGAAATGATTTTTTGACGGAGTAAGAATAAAGTAGAATCTTTTTATTTGACTTCTCTATTGGCTTCTGCTAAATTTTTATCTATCGCTACAGTTAAAATCAACAATCAAATAAGCGCTCTGGAGCTGAGGATTATTGACGAAAGCGGGGAAAATCTTGGCGTGATGAAAAAAGAGGCCGCTTTAAATCTGGCAAAGGAAAAAGGGCTGGATCTCATTGAGATTTCGCCTACCGCTAAGCCGCCGGTTGCCCGCTTGATGAGCTTTGATAAATACCGCTATCAAGAAGAAAAGAAACTTAAAAAACAACGGGCCCAGCAAAAAACTCAAGAATTCAAACAAGTTCAAATCGGAATAAAAATCGCTAAACATGATGCCGAAATCAAAGCCGGAAAAGTGAATGAATTTCTAGCGGAAGGACATCAAGTCACGATAGTAATGGTTCTCCGCGGCAGAGAAAAAGGCAATAAAGACTGGGCGCGCCAAAAGCTAGGGGAATTTTTAAAAACCATCTCCGTTCCCTATAAAGTAGTTATGGAGCCAAGGGTAGGGGGACGTGGCATCAATGTTCAAATTATTAAACAGTAAATTTCAATAAATTTTAGGATAAATGACAGCAACTATGACAAAAACAAGCATTCAAAATAGAATCCGGATTACTGGCACCGGAAAATTAATCCGACGCAAAATGGGATTAGGACATAACCGCTCAAAAAGAAACAGCCGGCAAGCTCATCGTAAATCAAAATCTTTGCAGATTAATGCTGTAGACGTAAAAATGTTTAAAAAGTATATATAAAACATGACTAGAGTCAAACGTGGAACAATAGCCAATAAACGGCGCACAAAAATCCTAAAATATACCAAAGGTTTTCGCTGGGGTAGAAAATCTAAGGAAAGAGCAGCTAAAGAAGCCTTGCTTCACGCCTGGACGCATGCTTTTCGCGGCCGCAAAGAAAGAAAAAGAGATTTTCGATCTCTTTGGAATGTAAAGATTAACGCCGCGGCAAGATTAAATGGAATGAAATACAGCCAACTCATCAATTTGATGCAAAAGAAAAACGTTAAACTAGATAGAAAAAATTTGGCGGACCTCGCAGAAAATGAACCCAAAGTATTTGCTAAAGTGCTGGAAGCGGTAAAATAAAGGCCTTTAATTATTTTCCGAACCGCTTCTAACACTTTTTCTCCGAAGAAATTCATAAGCAAATTCTAAGATTTTTAAATTTTCTTTATATCTAGCAACCACTTTTCGCGCCTCCGCAAAAGTAAACCAAGCATATCCATCATGTTCCCGCGAAACAACTATTTGCGGCTGATGAGTTTCGGCTAAATACAAAATCACAATTTTAAAAATCTTTTCTTTGCCACGCCGGAAGAAAAACTTCTCATAAGTCTTAAAATCTTCTATTAATTTTAATTCTGAAGAGCGCAGGCCCGTCTCTTCTCGAACCTCCCTCAAAGCCGTTTGCCAACTCCGTTCAGAACCCTCTATTTTGCCTTTCGGAAAATTCCAATAACTATGGCCATGATATAAAAGCAAAAATTTCAGCCCCTCTTTAGTGCGGCGAAAAATAATAATCCCGGCTGATATTACTCTCTTACTTTTATTTTCTATGCTCTTATTCTCCATAAACAGTGGATACGATTATCCTACCATTTTCAAAAGCTCGCAGCGACCCATCTTCTTCAGAAACTACGTAAACTACAGTATTTTCCAAACGATAAGAGGCGGCAATAGCGGTTAGATGCCGAGCGTGAACTTTTCTCTTAAAACCAAAAGTTTCAGAAAGATCTTTCCCCGGTCTTAATCCCATTTCTTTTGCCGCCTCCTTCGGCTTCATATTTTCTAAATAAATTCCGCTGGCTAAAATACATCCTTGGCTATCTGCCAAAATAGCGCCGTCAAAATCAACCGTTCTTTTTAAAATATCTAAAATCTCTCCGTCGCTTTTATGAGCAATATTAAGGGGTAGCTCGCTGAAAATGTTTTGATCAGAATCCGGCACCGAAGTATGCCGATCGCTCCATTGATCGCGCCAACCCAAAACAATAATCATTCCAAAAGGATTTTTCTGAACACGAACCAATGATTTTAATAAAGTATGGAACCGCAACTTTAAATCTAAAGCCATGGAAGAATTCCTGGAAAAAGATTCGATCAAACGCTGGCTATCATTACCGCCCAAAAAAGGAATTTGATTAAAAATTTTCTCTAAAAAATTTCCTAAAGTTTTAATTTTTTTAAGCATCAAATTTTAAATATAGGTTTTTATTTATTCTTCAAAAAATTTAACATCTTTTCAAGTGGCCAAGCATTAATAATATCTTCTCTTGCCGCCCAACCACGCCGCGCTTGAGCAATCCCATATTCTAAAAAACCAAAGTGACTTATAGAATGCGCGTCCGAATCAACAGACATTTTCACCCCAGCCTCCACGCACATCCGAATATGCTGATCCCGAAGATCCAAACGTTCCGGGGATGCGTTAATCTCTAGAATCGTTCCAGTCTTTTTGGCAATTTTAATTATCTCATCCATATCCACCTCATAAGCCGCTCGCCGCTGAATTAACCGTCCCGTAGGATGAAAAACAATATCTACATTAGGATTATTCATCGTCCGCTTAATTCTTTCCGTTTGTTCTTTTCTGGAAAGATTAAACAAAGAATGAACCGAAACCCCCACCACATCCAATTTCTCTAAAATTTTATCCGATAAATCCAAACTGCCGTCTTTAAGAATGTCACATTCCGTGCCTTTCAAAATCCTAAACCCTAAACCCTTGACCCTAAACCCTAAATTGATTTTATCAATCTCCGCCATTTGCTTTAAAATCCGTTTTTCATCTAATCCACCGGTCATTGCTAAACGCTTAGTATGATCAGTAATTACAATGTATTCTAGCCCCCTAGACATAGCCGCTATTGCCATTTCCTCAATAGAATTTACTCCATCTGTCCAATTTGTTTGAACCTGTAAGTCCCCTTTAATATCTCCATAGTCCAGCAATTTGGGAAGTTGGTGTTTTTGAGCAAACCCAATCTCTCCAACCATCTCCCGCATTTCTGGCTCAATATAATCCATACCTAATGCTTTATAAATTTCTTTCTCCGTTCGCCCAGCAATCGGTTTTTTACCTTTAAATAATCCATATTCATTCAATTTATATCCCTTTTTAATCGCAATTTCCCGCAAAGCCACATTATGATCTTTGGAACCGGTAAAATAATTTAAGGCCGCTCCATAGGAGTTTTCCGAAACGACGCGCAAATCCACATCCATGCCATTTTTTAATTTAATAGCCGATTTGGTTTCGCCTTGCGCAAAAACCCTGGCTACTTGAGGCAAAGAAACAAAAAAATCCATCACCGCTTTGGGTTTATTAGAAACCGCCAAAATATCTACATCGCCAATAGTTTCTTTCCAACGGCGAACCGATCCGGCTACTTCTAATTTTTTAACTTCTTTTAAATTACGGAGTTGCTGCGCAATGCCGTTAATCTCTGGCATTACCAACCCTAAAACAAACCGCCCACCTGACTGTTTCAAAAATTCAATGCCGCGCAAAATATTTTCCTCGCTTTTTTCTCCAAATCCTTCAAGGTTTTTTATTTTTCCCGCTCTAGCTGATTTTTCTAATTCCTTTAAATTCCTAATACCTAATTCCTGATACAATCTCTTAATATTCTTGGAGCCTAATCCCCCCACTGCCGAAAGTTCACCGAGATTCACCGGTATTTTCTTTTTAAGCTGTTCGTAATAACGGCAATGGCCCGTCTTAATCAACTCTTCAACTTTCTCGGTAATAGAAACCCCGAATCCCGGAATATTCTCTAACGCCTTTAAACTGCCTTTTTTATATATTTCTCTAACTTCTTCGGCCAACGCCTCAACAGCTTCAGCGGCTTTCTCGTAAGCGCGCGGCTTAAAAGCTTCTCCCTCCATTTCTAAATACTCGCCAATCTCCCGCAAAATTTTTGCGATTTCTTCGTTGGTAATAACACTGCTAGCCATAAAGATTACTTGCTATGACGGTGATGTTGCTCAGGAAAGGCTTTTTCTAAACGATTGCGCTGAGTAATATGCTTTTTTAACAACAACATTCCAATCAAACCCATCAAATTTAAGGAAGAAGAAATCAAAAAGATAACACCGAATCCTAAATTTTGGGCAATATATCCGCCCACCGCAGTGGAAATCATTAAACCAAAACCCAACGCTGAAGAGTTTAAGCTCCACTCAAAACCAATGCGGAATTTATCCACATGCCGAGTAAAAATTGAAGACCAGGGCACGACATATAAAGACCCAGCAACCGCATAAACTGCTTGTAAAACAAAAAGTTGCCAAAGATGATCCACAAAAAAATACAATAATGGCGCGATAACATAAATAACGCCTCCGATAATTAAAGCAATGTAATCGTCTCTTTCTCCGTCGGTCTTATCTAAAAATCTTGCCAAAGGAAGCTGTAAAATAGATTTTACCAACCAATAAATAGCAATAGCATAACCGACAGCGCTAAGATTGCCGGGCGCGATTTTCTGGGTAACATAAATAGCAAAAACCGGCGACCAAACACCATCCGCCATATTTACGGTTACACTGGAAAAAATTAAAAGCTTTATTGCGTTATTGACTGAACCCAAAAGTTTCATTCTTAAAATTAATTTTTATTGCGCTGCCGCGGGCAACTTCATTCCGTAAAATCTTCTCCGCGAGCACTGATTTAATTTTATCAGAGATTGCCTTGCGCAGAGGACGAGCGCCAAAAACCGGATCATGGCCTAACTCGGCTAACTTATTCACCGCTGAATCGTCAAAACTCAAATCAACACCCTGCGCTTCCCTCAACTGATCAGCAAAATCTTTAAGTTGAAGGCGAGTAATCGCCTGTAAATCTAAAGGTGAAAGGCTCTTAAATACTACTATATCAGAAAAACGGTTTAATAATTCCGGCTTGAAGTAATCTACTAATTTTTTCTTCAATTCCTCGGAAATTTGGGGCATTTCCCGGCCCGATTCCAGAGAAAATTTTATAAATTCGGAGTGAGCGTTGCTGGTGGCAATAATAATCGTGTTTTGAAAATCTACTATCCTTCCAAGATTATCCGTTAAACGGCCGTCATCAAAAACTTGAAGAAAAATATTTAAAACATCTGAATGGGCTTTTTCAAATTCATCTAGCAAAATTAAACTATAAGGTTTTTCTAAAATCGTACTGGTCAAATTGCCGCTCACCGTTCCATCCGGCGAACCAATCAGCCGAAAAATACTTTGTTTATCTTGATATTCTGACATATCCAATCGAGTCATCATTTCACTTGAGCCAAATTGGATTTTTGCCATAATTTTAGAAAGTTCGGTCTTACCAACGCCAGTGGGGCCAACAAACAGGAAAACCGCTATCGGCCCGCCCTTGCGAGAAAGGCCACTGCGATATTCTCGCAATGCCCGAGACACGCCCTTAACCGCTTCTTCTTGATCCACCAATCTCTGATGAATAATTTCTTCGAGATTCAATAATTGAGCCACCTCTTCTCCAGATGCCTTGTGGATTGGGATATTCACTTTCTTTTCTGCGGTTTTAACAATGTCGTCAACAGTCAAAATTTTTTTTCCATGCTGGGCCGCCCCCGCCAAAGATTCCTTTAAAAGATCTTCAGCGCTAACCGGCAAAAGTTTTTGGCGGAAATATTTCTTTGCTAACCGAACTGATTCTTTAATAGCGCCAAAACTAATAACTATTTTATATTGAGCCTCTAAAAAGATCCCGTCATAAACCATAAACCTAACCGCCTCTTCTTCATTAATTTCCTGCACTCGAATTGGCTCAAAAGCGCTCGCAAAATCTGTGTCCGGCTCAATATGCTGTTTATATTCTCTAGGATAAGTGGAACCCACCACAGAAAAAGCGCTACTTTTAATAACCGGTAACAATAACTCTGCCGCGCTCAAACGCAGCTGGCCGGAAGTTTTAATCAGCTGGTGGATATCCGGAATATAAAGAATAACATTGCCTGCGATCATTATTTCCGAAACTACTTTTTTAATCCGACGCTGAAGTTCGCCCTCTGCCGCCCCCGCCACCATACTCCCAATATCTAACTTCACCAAACGCTTATCAAAAAGAGGCGCTGGCACCCTATCCTTAGCCAATTCATGAGCCAGATGAGCGATAATTGTTTCCTTTCCAGAACCTGGTTCGCCAATTAATAAAGCATTGGGATTACCAGGCCGAGAAAGCACATCCAGAACTCTGCCGTATTCCAACTGATGGCCGATTAAAAATCCTGCCTTCCCCGCTCTCGCTAAGTCAGTCAAATCTTCGCCAAATTGATCTAAGGTCGGAGTCGGACGGGCTGTCCAAGCACGGTTCATTACCCTATGACGGACCCTATATGGACGGCCGATAAACCCCGCGAAGGTGCCGGGTAGACGGCGCAATCCGGAAAACTTTCTAACCAAGCTTCCGTAAATCAACGCGTTTTCCAAATCGCCTGCGTCAATATCAAATAACTTAAAAAGCTTGGCGATATTTTCATTAGTAATTTCTCCCAAAGCGGAAAATAAATCTTTAGCTTCAATTGCCTCGCTTTTATTTTCCAAAGCGTGGCGAAAGGCGGCAGACATTAATTGTTCTGCATTCTGAATTAAAGCCTCTTTAGTATTCTTCTGGCCAGCAAGTTTGAGAAGGTATTCTTCAACTTTAGAAATAAATTCTTCCGGCTTCACGCCCATTCTCGCCAATCCCCCCACAACGTCTTTATTCTGCAACAATTTTTGCATTACATATAAATTAAAATCTCCGCCCAAAGCTAAAGCGCGGTCAAAAGACCACTCCAAAACCGAATAAACTTGAGGGATTGCGTACAAAGCCACATTTATCCCCTCTTTGGACAAACGAACAAATGAACGTTCAGCCTTGCCAAAATGTAAAAGCCGATCGGCTATAAATAAAATAATGAGCCAGCCCAAAGAACTAAGCCAAGGAATGGCGGCAGTAGAAAATATTATAGCTGCCGCTATCAAAATCCCGTAAGTGGAATAAATAATTGATCTCACTAAAAATCTGCCGGCAACCGACATTTTTAATCGCGACTCGTCATAATAAATCTTAAGATTAGAAATGGAATCGCGCATTAAATTAACCCTTTATAAAATATATAAATAGGGAAAGCCGCCCAAACGAAATAAACAATTACCCCCAACAATATTACGAACCCATAAATTATGGAAGCGGCAACCACTCTCCAAAATCTAAAAAAGAAACCCATAACATAGCCAATCAGAGTGTAATCTTGATACAAAGGGCGAAAAAAATTGCGCGCGGTTATTTTTAAAGCAAACCCGCGATCTAAACGCTCTAGCAAGCCTAAAATTTTTCGGCTGATATATAAAAAAGCGTTAATGTACCAATGCCGAAAAAATTCTAATATCCGATAACCAGCCCAATTCGCTAAATACACTAAAGAAAAGCCCATGGCTCAATTATACTAGTGGCTAGTGGCTAGTGGCTAGTGGCTAAAAGGCGCGCTTCGATTCGCAATTTTCTTCCGATCTTCATCATTAAAAATCCTAACCTCGCCATACTCGCCATCATAGCCGGGACGGATTTTTAATTTACCGGCGCGCATACGATTAATTCCTTCAACAATTCTTGGCCTAGTTACCAAACTTAACTCATTAATTTTAACGTTCATCAAAATATTCAGCTCGGATCCAAACGCCTTAATCAAAGGATCGTATTCTTTTTTAACCGCCTTTGCCTTTGGACCCACATCCAACGCTTCGCCAATTACCTGATCCAACGTAACCAAATTAACATAAGGAACGCGGCGAGTGTCTTTATATCCGCTCGGGCGATCGGCTAATTTCGCCACACGGTTTACCACACCGACCGTCACCGGCTTATGGCAGCCCGTACAAATCCCTTTATTTTTAAAAGTTTCTTCCGGCTCCCAAACCACGCTGCAAACCCGATGGCCGTCATAATGGTATTTTCCCTCCTCGGGAAAAAATTCTATGGTCATTAAAAATTTTTTCGGATCGTTGCTTTTAATGGCGCCTACTATTCCGTCATAAGAAAGTTCCGTATCAAACATATTCGCCTCGCGGCCAATTCTCTGCAAACTATGAGAATCAGAATTAGAAATCAGCGCAATTTTGTCCAGCTTAGAAAGCCGCCAATTCATTGCCGGATCACTGGATAAACCAGTTTCGATCGCAAAAATATGTTTAGCATTATCGCCAAAACATTCCTCTAAAGTATCAAAGCCAGACATAGAGCCGAACACGCTAAACCAAGGGGTCCAAGCGTGCGCCGGTAGCACTGCCGCTTTAGAATTCGCGCTTAAAACTATTTTTAATAATTCCTCGGAGTCTAATCCTAAAATCGGCCTTCCGTCCGAAGCAATGTTTCCAATTCGAGAAAGTTGAGCATTAATTTTCTCCGCGGTTGCCAAATCCGGAGCAAAAACTAAATTATGCACACGGCGAGTTTTGTCTCCGCGGCGATAAATGCTGGAAATTTCCACAGTTAACATAAACCGGGTTTCCGCCAGCGTGTCTTTAATAGTCCTTTTCTTAAATGCCAGCTTTAATTTAAAAAGACCCGGTTCTGCCGGCTCTAATTTTTCTTTTATTTCTTTAAACCAAGCAGGATGAGTAAAGTCGCCGGTGCCCATCACCAAAATTCCTTTATCATCTGCCCAACGATCTAATTCCTCCAAAACCATATTCGGCGAAACCGCCCGGGAATATTTAGAATGAATATGGAGATCCGATATAAATTTCATTAAGTTCATTTTACCTATTACCACCAAAATAAAAAATCCCCCCGCTTTGCGAGGGGCAAAAAATAAATTACTTGGAAGGAGCGCGTCGAAACTGCTCATGTATCAACATCAAATCTTCAATCCGCCTCAAAATAATATCCCCCGCTTTCTTTCCCGGACACAATGTCCGTTCATAAGAATAAATCCGAAGATCATAATCAGCTTCCGGCAAAAGATAACCGAGTTCATCATTCGCTAAGCCAATCAACATAGAAACATTGCCCGACAACGCCTTTTTAATTCTCAAACCCAAATCAGGAGTAATTTCTCCCGGAACAGTCGCTATCCGCAGACCTCCAATCTCCCAAACATTAACCTCGGTAAGGACATAATTGCCTCGGTAAAGATCACGATTAAACAATCCCATAAACCGAGCCAGCTTGTACAAGAAATTTTCTACTTGAAGATACAGCGGGGCGTGCCAAAGAGTAATAGCGGGCGAGGAATCATACCGAAGCGATTGCTTTAGCCCACTTATGGCAAGATCAGCAACGCGCAAACCTAGCTTCTCGGCTTCCGGCCAATCATCATCCGAACGTTCTGGGTCGTCCGGGTTGTCCGGAGATACCAAGCCGCCGACCGCTCCCACAACATAAACACCGACTCCGCCCATTTTTGCCTCCAATCGCGCCACAACCCATCCCGGAAAATCAGCCGTCAATAAATTATTCGTCCTTCCTAAAACTTCCGAATGGCATCCCAGCTCAACAAGGGTTGCGATAGTTTTTCCGCCGCCTTGTTCCCGAATGTGAACCGCTACTAGCTCCCTATCAACGACTTCGGGCCGCCGGATATTTTTCATGATCCCAACAGGATCCACAGTCACAGCCGTTGCCGCTATTTCCGCTGGCCGAAGATTTTCGCTGGCCTCTTTCAATGCGCGGCGAATTCCGCAAAAAACAATTTTCATATATTCCGAATCCTGGCCAGAATAAACCGGAGGAAGGCCCCAAAAACCAATAGTATCCGGACCGCTATGATTATGCGTGGAACACACGACAATCTGGCCCGGCGAAAAATCCAAATTTTCAAAAAATCTCAAAAGATCCTGGCGCTGAATTCCCACCAAATCTACCGATACCAAAGCAAACCGCAAATTTCCCCGCTTAAAAACCAACGCCCGCGCGTACAAAGGATCATGCACGCCTTCACTGCTGCGTAAAATTCCGTACCCGCCCATCCAAACAGAATCGGTTGGAGTAATCTCAACTTTTGCGGCACCAGCTAGAAAAACGCCTTCCGCGCTATAATTTACATAAGTTGGTATTTCCCGCGGCACTGGTGGCAGAAAAATTCCGCAACCGCTAGATGCCAGAAAAACCAAACTCGCCGCAATCAAACGAACTTTAATCACAGGCGACTCCTTTCTCAAATTAAAAGAACTGAAATACTTTCAAAATTTAAGCACAAATCAAAATTTTATGCTAATAAGAATCATTCTTTTTAGCAGCGCGATATTTCACCCAAAAAACATGAACAATGGTACGTATAATATTGGACGCCCCAGAAACCCCTAAAGAAAATACTATTCTTCCGGTTACTAAGTACACCACAACGAAATCAATTGTGGCCGCAATGAGTCGCCATTCTAAGGCGTGCAAAAACGCTCTTTTGAAAGTCATAATAATAAATTAGATGCGCCCATGTGGAATCGAACCACAATCTCATCCTTCGGAGGGATACACACTATCCATTGTGCTATGGGCGCGACTTATCGACATCAATATACCGATAACCAGCCACAACATCAATCTTCCCGACTGAAGAGTCCAAAGGAAATGATCTGCTAACCCAAAACCCAATAATGTTATTAGCATTACTTGGGAAATCCCAAATCCCCCGCCAAAGGCGAGGCTCGCCGTGTGGTAACGAGGCGGCAAATCCCAAATCCCAAATAACAATGTTATAAGAAAAATCAAAAACGCCAGTAACCCAAAAACTCCAATCTCTGAAGCTATCAATAAATAAATATTGTGTATCGGCTGCCATTGCCAAACTTGATCCATTCCGAATTTTTCGTAAAAATTTTCTGTAATTCGAGTGGGCGCATTCGTGTTGCCGAAGCCGTCAGGCGAAGGCGCGCTATTCGTATGCCCGTTTTTTACTGAATATAAAACCTGGTTGCCAATGCCTATTCCTAAAGGATTAGCCTTAGAAAGATCTAAACCCAATTGGTTATAGGCCAAACGATAACTAACTGATGGCTCGTCTGCGGCAATTTGAGCGCGAGATAAAATAAAAGACGACAAGCTAAAAACTAGAAAACAAAAAATAGAAAATAGAATCGCTGATAAAACCATCGCCTGCTTACGATGGCTTTTAACTAAGAACCTGGAACCTAGAACTAAGAATGATAATAAAATTGCGATTAGCCACGCGGTGCGAGAAAAAGTTAAAACTAATCCCAACAGAATGATAAAAATCCCAACTATGGACATCGGATGTCGATATTTTAAATACAAGTAATAGCTGCTCAATAATCCTAATAATAAAAAAGCGGCTAAGACATTCGGATGCGGAAAAGTTCCATAAGCGCGCATTATCGGCGCGCCTTCAACAATAATCTTGGCTGTTCCCCCAATAAACGGCCCTAAAACCGATTCTCCTAAAAATCCCAAACCCAAACTAGATTGTTTTAAAAATTGCAAAAAACCGATTAAAGATTGCAAAACCGCCGACCCAACAATAATCGCAAAAATATTTTCTAACTTAATCAATCCCTCTTTCAAAATTTTCGCCACTGCCAAGGCCAGTAAAACTAACAGCGCCAATCTCCCAAAATTATAGATTGCTAACCCCTCGTTCCAACTCCAAACAATAGATAAGCCAGCAAGCACTAAAAATATTATTAATAAGCTTTTTGGCTTAAGCCATACTCCTGAGAAGAGCACCTGCCTGCCGGCAGACAGGTCCGAGAGGCGCAATTTGCTTGGTCGCAAAATTGCACCGAGGACTGAGAGGGCTTTTGCCGCTGGAGCAAAAGAACCTCGTTTCTTTGAAGGAGTTGGATTAAAAATCCAAAAAGCTGCCAAAAACAAAGAAAGAAAAACATCGCTGGCATATAAAAACACCGCCTCATATTCATGAAACCCCGTTGTAAACTGATAAACCAAAACCCGCGTCCCAAAAGGAAGAGAAACTAAAAATAAATAGAAAAAAAATCTCGCTAATTCCATTGATTTAATTTTAACATTATAAAAAGTCTCTCTGCGGACAAGCCGCAGAGAGACAAAGAAACCAGAAAACCAGAACTCCAGATGGAGCTACCTGCCTACCGGCAGGCAGGCTTGCGAAGACTCAGGAGCCGACCAAGACCATCCCAATCACGCTCGAGCCAAAAGAAATTCAGAAACCACCGCTCACCGCGCCAATAGAGGTACGGGACGAAACGACCATCCGAAACCTGCCAAACTGTACCAGGAAATGTCAGATAGAACTTTCTGAATTCTACGGGAATCAGATGCTGATTCTCCAGTAGATATTCTGCATGTTTCTGGCCGAGGTTGGCGTTGAGTTCTATGGCGCGTTCGGCCATCACATCTCCTTTGACCGAGGTTTCACCTGGCTTGAGGAACTCTTTGAGTTCCAGCTGAACTTCGCCAGCTTCGTACTTCACGTCTTTCAGAAGCTCCCAACCTTCTTGGGTCATGTCTTGGAGGAAAGGCTTGGCTGGGTTAATGAAGACGGTGATAACCTGTCCGTCCAGCTCAATTATTTCCTGAAGCTCCGTCATCGTCCTCTCAAACGAGAGCGTCTCTTCATCTACTCTCCGAGCAACTTCTTTGAGCCGCCGCCACAATGCCCCATACTGAGCGTCGTTGACACGTTTTCGCGTCATGACACCCTCCTTTCCGCTAATCAGCGGATTGCGGCTCGTCTAGTTCAGCTACGCGCTGAAGCCGACAAGCCATTGTTAAATTACCAAAAGAGATTTTAACACATCTAATCTCAATCTGTCAATCAGCCTTCACCCGCATCTTTAAAACCCTAGGTGCTATCCTATAGGATAGCACCTAGGGTTTTTACCTATCCCCCAATACACCCAATCCTTTTTTTGTAAAAATATCAAAAAAAACCATCTATGATTTCAACAAGAACAGAGTTATTAAAGGATAAATCCGAAGAACTGTGCTTGCTGCCTAAGCGTATATTTTTCTTGCGTGATGCATAATAACTCACATGCTGAAGAGTTGAATCAAAAAAATTCTTCTTAATCATGCTAACTGTATTTGGAGAAAGCCATAAGATCTCGCTTATTTCCCGATAAGAACGCCTGGATTTAATAAGTGTCATAACTGCCAGCCGTTTAAGTAAAATTCTTTTTTCATGATTACTTAACAATTTTGTAAGAATATATTCAACTGCCTCTTTTGAACGGGTTTGCGAAAGACGATAAAGTAATTTTTTCCATAATTGCTCTTGCCATTTTTCTGCTTGGCGTCCCATAAAGATTTTTTTACGTTGTTCTTTTTTCATAAAATTTAATAATACCTCAATAATCCAGTGCTATCCTATAGGATAGCACGATTCATCTATAAATAAAAAACTGCCCTCCTATATTGGAGACGGCTTCTTCAAAAAAACTTTTTCAATACCAAAAAATTAAAAATCTACAACCACCTCTACCACATCGCTGGGTTCTTTATTAAATTTGGTCTTGGTTTTTACGCCGCTAAAGCTGGATTTAATTTTCTGGGCCAGTTTATTCGCTAATTGATTCTCAG
>MHJF01000030.1 GCA_001818675.1 Candidatus Harrisonbacteria bacterium RIFCSPHIGHO2_02_FULL_40_20
TACAGCGTCGCCAACGGTTTTCCCAGGCGTAGTGATTTCGTATTCAGCGCATAATCTGGCAGGCACTTCTTTTTTAGAATCAATCGCTTCTCGCGTCTCTTCCATTTCTTCCGCTGTGATTGTGGGATCCCCTTCGTCTGTTTTTGCCCTTACGCATTTTTTTGTTGATAAAAATCCAGCGCCGGCGATTGCTTCACTCCAGATGGCGCCAGAGGCTTTTGATTGTTGGTCTTCCAGTTCAGCGGAAGCCATAATGACTAGGCCGAAATAATTGTTTTGCGGATTCCAGGATTCCGAATAAGCTAACCAGCCGCCGGCTTGAAAATCATTGGCGAAATCCTCAATATTGGCCACTATATCTTTTAATGTGCATCTTGCCCGTTCGCTGAATTTTTTAACTGGTATTAAACTGGCTTGAACGGCAATTTTAAGATTTCCCGCCAGTCCGCCGCCGAGTGGTTCGCAAAGTTGGGTTAATCCAACCGCATTGATGAAATTTCCAGTGGCTTCATTAGCCGCGTCTTTTAGTAGCCCTCCCCAGTCACTGACGAATTTTGGCTCGCCCCCTCCTTGGACCCACATCACTATTTGATCCACCATCATATCTAAAATTTTCTTTTTCAGGAGCGCTAGCATTTGTTTAAAAAAATCTTCTAGTCCCCATCTTGTAACCTCGGTAAATATATCGGCAGTTTGAGCGGCGGCAGTAGCCGCTACTTGAGCTGCCAGATTCGCTCCGTCAAAAACTGGCACTACTAATCCGGCCGCCGCTCCAGCGGCCCCAACTGCTCCACTGCCGGCTGCCGCCGCTGTGCCTCCTGCGGCAGGAGCGGCTGCTGGCGTGGCGGCTGCGGCGCCCCCGGCTGCAGCGCCTCCTCCAAATTCCGCTCCGCCCGCTGCTGCGGCTCCAACGGCAATGGCGCCGCCAGTTGCCGCTTCTCCCGGGCTTTCTGGTAGAAGTTTGAATAACGCGAAGCTTTGAATCGGCAGCAGTAAAGACGCGGTAATAATTCCGGTTAAGGAAATGAGCGCTAAAACTTTTGCTGTTTTATTTTTAAACCTCGAGCTCATTTATTTAAAGTTTGTTAATTTTTCCATTGATAAATTCCGTGAGCTGAATATCTAGAACCGGCAGCATTTCCATAACGAGAATCGCGCCCACCGGATCATTATTGCTGTTCACCAGTTTTTCCAAAACATTTTTTTCCGCTTGAAAAACTTTCAGGCCTTCTCGGTGCAGTTGGGCGAGTTGCGGCGGCACGTCTATTTGATAAAGTTCCGGCAGGGAATTGGTGTAAAAACCCAGCAGGATTTTTAAATCCTCTAATGAAGCGTCGTAGTTTTGCGGCCTTCCGGTTGGCGCGTATTGAGCCAGGATTTTTTTAAAATTTAAAGCGTAATTTTTGATTGCGGCTTCGCTATTATCCGAGCTGATTTTTAAATCAGCCATCTTGATATCAGGATTAATGATGCTGACATCAAAATTCGCGATGCCGTTTTTAAAAACTTCATTGATAATTTTTTCCGGATCAACAGGTTTAAGGCCGGAGGGATTTTTTTCTTTTAAAAGCTCTTTCGCTATTGTTTCGGCTAATTGATTGGTGGAATTTTTTGGCGGCTTAGCTTCCGTAGCGATTTGTTCAGTTTGATTTTTCGCGGCTGATTCTAAAATTGGTGCCAGGTTTTTTTGTTGTGGTAAAGAAGGAGTATTAAAAAGAATTAGTCCGGCGAAAGTCAGAGATCCTATGATAAGAGTTAAGGCAATAATTTTTTTCATAACCCAAAATCGGGGGCAGGCCCCATTGAATAAATTATACTATAATAAAGTAGATGACGCAGGGTTTTAGATATCCACACTTAGTTTTTGCCGCTTTTTCTTTGCTGTTTTTAGAAATAGCCTTTCTTTTTAACGTGGTTAACGCCCAGATTCGTCCGGAAATCAGCGTTTTTTCTAGAAATTTGGCCATTGGAATTAAAGGGGAAGATGTTCGTTGGCTCCAGAGATTTTTGAATTCCAATCCGGAAACTAGAGTGGCGGAGACGGGCGTCGGTTCATTTGGACAGGAAACCGATTATTTTGGTGTTTTAACCAGAAAAGCGGTAATCCAATTTCAAAATAAGCATAAAAACGATGTTTTGATTCCCGTGGGGCTTTTGGGCGGTACGGGTTTTGTCGGCCCGCGGACCATAGCTAAGCTGAATAAGTTGTTTTTTGGGGCGCCGCCGGGTTTAAATTTGGATTCACTAAAGGTTTCGGCTTCCAAAGCCGTAAAGCCAAGAATTGATCGTATTGTTCCGGAATCTGGTTTCGATGGCGCCATTATTACGATTTATGGCGAAGGATTTACAAAAGAAAATAATACTCTTCATAATATTTTTGATTCCGTTGCCGGCCTCCCTTCTTCAGATGGCAAGACTCTTGTTTGGAAATTTGAGGAGCCGGAAATTAAATTAAGCCAAGCAGAAATAGATATCCACACTAAAGGTGATGACGAAAATTATAATCTTGCATCTAAAGAAGAAGCGGCAGTTCTTCAGTCTAATTTAAAAAATGTTGTTCAACCTGTTATGTTTTATATAGAGAATGTTAATGGATCAAGCAATGTAGCCACTTTTAAAAGAACCTTCAATTTCTAAATGTTTATCAATCCAATTTATTTAAAATCCGTTTTAGTTTCTTTTTTTCTAATAATGGTTGCGGTCGGGTTATTTAGATTTTTAAGCTTTGCTCCGGAGGTTTCAGCGCAAGTTTTGCCGACTTTGCCTTTTGGCGGCCGGATTTTATTAGTGATTCCCTGCACCTGCAGTTATGGGCATGTTGTTATTTTAAGCACGCCGAGTGATGCCTCTTTTCATTTTACGCCCACTACTTTGCTTTATCAGTTCCTTCAGACTAAGCGTATCGGCGCTTGGCTATTGGGAAATTATATTCCCGGAACTGGCAATCAATGTTTAATTCATTCGGGTGATGATTGTCGGCGGGTTCCTAATCTTGGCACTATGACGATAGTCGGAACTTCTTTATAATATTTCCGACAGCTGTTTTATTTGATTAATATTCAAGTTTTGAGGCCTTTCTTCTCCTGAAAGGCCGATTTTTTTCAAAATTTCTAATCCCTTAAACTTACTTATCCCCAGCCCATCCACAAGATTGTTTAATGCGGTTTTTCTTGGTTGTTTAAAGAGGATTTTTATCAATTTGTAGTAATTAGAAATTGCCTGCTTGCCGGTAGGCATGGGTAATTGGTAATTAGTAATTAGGCGAGGGGTTAATTTTATAATTGCCGATTCTACTTCTGGTGTTGGTGAAAAATCCGATGGCTTTAAGTAGCCAATAATTTTTGGTTCAGCCCAAAATTGCGTGGCGGCCGCTAAAAGATTCATTTTTGGCGGTTGTGCCATGATTCTTTCCGCCACTTCTTTTTGGATAGTTAAAACTATTAAACTGGGTTTATTTTCTAATTCGCTTAAAACCCGCATTAATTTTCCGGTGATGTAATAAGGAATGTTGCCAACGATTTTGTAATTAGCAATTGGTAATTGGTAATTAGAAACTAATTGAGGAATGATTTTTAAGGCGTCGCCGATTATTATTTCCAGTTTCCATTTTCCAGTTACTAATTGTTGAGCTATTTTTTTGTCTTTCTCTATTCCAATTATTTTGCACCCGATTTTTTCGCACTCTTTTAAGAGCGGAATAGTGAGCGCTCCTTTGCCTGGCCCTATTTCTATAATCGTTTCATTATTTTTCAATTCTAAAGCAGCGATAATTTTTTCAATCGCGTTCTTATTGATTAAGAAGTGTTGTCCTAATTTTTGCCCCATAATTTAAAAATTTTCTAAATACATTTCGTCTTCGTCGGGCAATTCTTTTTTCCCGCGAGAAAGATTGATTGTTTCTGTCAGCTCCGGAGGAATTTCGTATAAAAATCTTGAAGGGATATTGAAAAAACTCAGGCATAATTCTTTTTTAGCCCGCGTCATAGCCACATACATTAATCGGCGTTCTTCTTCCAGTTCATCCTGTGAGCCATAAGACATTTGATGGGGTATGAGGCCTTCGTTACAGCCAATCACAAAGACGTTACCAAATTCCAGCCCTTTGGCTAAATGAACGGACATTAAATTAACAACTGACATTTGGCCATTGATCATTGACTGTTTTGCGGGAGAATCAGCCGATTGGAGCAATGAAACGCGTTCCAGAAATTCGCCTAAATTTTTAAATCCCGAGGCAAAATTTATTAATTCATTTACGTTTTCTTGCCGTTCTTTGGAGTTTTTATGGTGTTTGTCTAGGTATTCAAAATAATGGGAATTTTTTAAGAAGAAATTGATTAACTCTAGAATAGTAAGTTCTTTTCCTAATCTTGGCAGTTCTTGATTGAGGTACGCCGCCACATCTTTGTTAAAAGTTTTTGAAATCCTTTCGGCGCTTAGGCTATCTTGAGGATTAAAAGCAATGCGTAAGGCGGCGACTATATCTTTCACTTCTTTTCTTTCATAAAATTTTAGCCCCCCGAATATTTTATATGGGATTTGCCGCACGATAAATTCTTGTTCAATAGAGCGGGATTGGGCGTTAGTGCGGTAGAGTACGGCGGTAATTGGTAATTGGTAATTGGTAATTTGGGAGCGGGAGGATTTTAATTGCGAATTACTAATTGCTAATTTCTGGATTGCGTCAGCAATCCAACTCGCTTCTTCTTCCGCGCTTTCTGCCCCCACGATTTTTATTAAGCTGCCGGCGGGATTTTCTGTCCAAAGATCCTTCGGTTTTTGAAATTTATTATTTTTAATAACTGCTGAAGCGGCGGTAATAATATTTCCGGCGGAACGATAGTTTTGTTCTAATTTTACGATTTTAGCGTTGGGCCAATCTTGTTCAAAATTAAGAAAGTTTCTGAAATCGGAACCGCGAAATCCATAAATGCTTTGGGCGTCGTCCCCCACTACGCTTAGGTTTTGATGTTTTTGGGCAAGTAGCCGTACTAATTTATATTGTGAGGGATTAACGTCTTGATATTCGTCTACTAAAATATAACGGAATTCATTTTGGTATTTTTCCAAAATTTGGGGATGAGTCTCAAAAATTTTAGCTACTTTCTCTATCAGATCATCAAAATCAAAGCCATTATTTTTTATAAGAGAGGCTTCATATTTTTCAAATATTCTTAAAGCGATTTTATCTAGATATTCGCCAGGATCAATCATTTCATTCTTGACGGTAGATATTTTATTTTGTAAAAGCGTCGGACTGTATTGTTCTTTGTCTATGTCCGCTTCTTTCATTAATTTCTTGATCAGGCTTAGAGAATCGTCGCTGTCAAAAATTGTGAAAGTCGGTGTTCGCTCTACGAGTTTAGACTCTTTTTTAAGAATACGCGCTCCCAGTGAGTGGAAAGTTCCAATAAATAAAGGCCCTTGGTTTTTATTTTTGGCTTCTTGCTTGCCGAATACGCGTTCTCGCATTTCATTGGCGGCTTTATTGGTAAAAGTAATAGCTAGGATGTTTTCTGGCCGTACCCCATTTTTTACCAATTTTTTTAGTCTATTAGTCAGGGTGTGAGTTTTGCCCGATCCGGCGCCCGCCGCTATCAAAATTGGGCCGTCTTTGTGGTCAACCGCTTCTTTTTGGGCTGGGTTAAGACCTGTCTGCCGGTTAGGCAGATCGTTGTTCTTAGTCATGGTATTATGGTATATTAAAAACATTAAAATTCAATTAGCGAGAGTTAAATATTGGTTAAGTAGAACAACCGTCATACCGGTTGTTTTTGTTATTGGCGCCTCGTTTTTTAATTTAATTTTTTTAAGCCGAACTAATCAATCTAATTTTGTTTTGGGTGGACCAGCGTTGGCGCAATCCATATTAATAGAAGATGAAGATTCTTTTTTAAATTTTCCGATTTCCGAAAATGATGAAGATTTTGGCGGTTTTGTGGTTTTGGATAGCGCCGCGGTTTTGAACGCTAATAGTCCTTTAAGCAATTTATTGCCTACTCGGGATGGTTTATTGGTTTATAAGATTCAGGCGGGCGATACCCTATCTAAAATTGCCGCCAACTTCGGCATTTCTTTAAATACTATTTTATTAGCTAATCCGGATTTACGAGCCAATTTAATTAGACCGGGACAAGAAATTGTGGTTTTGCCTATTTCTGGGGTTTTGCATCAGGTTCAAGAAGATGAAACACCAGAATCTATCGCTAGTCTTTATGGCGTCGATGTTAGCCAAATTTTGAAATATAACCGTAATTTAAGCGCAGCTACTTTTGTTATTCCTGGCGCTAAAGTTAAAAAAACTACCGTGGCTATTTCTACGTCTCAACTTCCGGATTTGCGCGGCTATTTTATTTTGCCTACTACGGGTTGGAATTGGGGCCGCCTTCACCCCACTAACGCTGTGGATATTGCTAATGCGTGTGGCACGCCAATTTATGCCGCGGCCGAAGGGTTGATTATTTCCGCTCCTTCATACGGATGGAATGATGGCTACGGCCATTACGTAGATATAGAACATCCCAATGGAGTTTTAACTCGTTATGCTCATACAAGCCAAAATGCGGTTTCTGCCGGCGATTATGTTTCACAAGGTGATTTGATTGCTTATATAGGTAATACCGGAAATACTCACGGTCCCACCGGTTGCCATCTTCATTTTGAGATTAGAGGAGCTAGGAACCCATTTGTAAAATAATCCCTGACGCGTTGTTGAGAAAAATGAATTAGGACAAGGAATGAGGACGAAGATATAGTAGATCTAAATCAAGGACGAATGACGCAGTCATAATTCATTTTGCCAACAACTCCTTGGGATGAGGCTGACTTATTCAATAATTGCGTTACTTCTCCTTGGCGTAGAATAATCTACGCCTTCGTCGAAAAGCCTTGTTCTTGAAATAAATCAGTTCTCATCGCGTCGGGAGCTATTTTATAAATGGGTTCCTGAACCCATTTATAAAATAATCCCTGACGCGTTGTCCGCTATGATTATTTTGTCATTGCGAGGTAGCCGTAGGCTATCGCGGCAATCCTACGATGATGAATATAGCCGTGGATAAAAAAATATTTTGGTATATAAAAATCCCCGTACCTTGCGGTACGGGGATTGCTATTTTTCAGTCCTGATTTACTAAACTAGCCTTGAGAATGGCATCCAGCTTTTTGTTCAAGCTTTCTTTTTCTTTAAGGCTGATTAGTCTTTCTTTGATGCGCAGTATGGCCATTGCGGGTTGACGAAGTTTTTCCAAAAACCCTTGGCCTGGGCGATAGTGGTTGTTGATCACCCTTGCATAGCACTGCCTGAAGTTAAGGAGGAAGCTATGAAGAGTCTCAAGGATATTTAAGGCCCTTTCATAAAGCGCTTTTTCATCCGCAACCACTTGATTGATTAATAAAGACGGAAGCATTTTAGAAATTTCGCTTGTGGCATCTGTGATGCCGCCGAGCCAGGCGCTGGGCGGTACGTTTAGTTCTCGGTCAGTGGGGATTTTGACTAAAACCGGATCGATTTTTCCGATTAAAGCCGTAAAATAGTTAAAGATTACTACGGCTTCAGTGAATTCTTGGCCAGCAGCTTTGTGCAATTCATCTTTGACTGAAATTGGGAGATTGAATTCTGAGATTGCGTCAAAACTGTTTGCGCAAGATTCAAGTGAGGCTCGCGCCTCTTCTAGCCTGCCTTCTTCTAGAAAGCTCATTGCTTTTTTGGAAGCAGTGATACTTTCGTTTTTTGTGCCATGTCCTTTTCCGATATGGCTTCGTTGCTCACGAAAATGCTCAATAAGTTCATCAGCAAATTGCCCGGCGTCGGCAAGATTAATCGTTTCTGGCTTTTCCGAATCAAGACTATCATTATCAGCTTGAACATTCTCACTGTCAGTACTCATAAAACTAACCTCCTTCAAAGCAAACAGGTTGACTGAAAATCCTTCAAAAAAAGTTTTTAAAGGGCGTATCTTTAAATCCGTTGCGCAGACTTAAAGATACAACCTCTAAATTTAATTAGAGATTTATAAAAGAGCCCGCGGGAGCAGCTACGAGACTTGTGATCTCGCGCTTACTCCCGGGGCTGAATACTACTAGTTGCCAGCCGACTGGACCATCGGCGTTTCCGCCGGGGTCTGGTCAGACTTGGTGGCTTCCTCCTTGGGGCGAGGAATCGGCGTCGGATCGATGGTTCCGTTCACGATGCCTGTCAGCATCTGGACGGCTCGTTCCATCATCTTCAGGTTGAAGTGGGATCTGTTCCCCCCCATCTCCTTCCAGAGTTCCTGCTGCTTGTCCTGTTTTGCCGCCCGAAAGATGTGCTGTTGGACGTAGTGTCCCCCAGCTGCCTCTTTCACGGCTTCGAAAGCCTTCGTGCTGGCGGCGTTTTGGATGCTGGCGTGGGTTTCCACGGCCTCCTTGTACGCCTTCTCGGCCGCCCTTAGGGCCAGAGGCGCCGCCGTCTCCTTGAACCAGACGTTCAGGAAAAGAA
This sequence comes from Candidatus Harrisonbacteria bacterium RIFCSPHIGHO2_02_FULL_40_20, assembly GCA_001818675.1. Classification (GTDB taxonomy): domain Bacteria; phylum Patescibacteriota; class Minisyncoccia; order UBA6257; family WO2-44-18; genus 2-02-FULL-40-20. The sequence continues at coordinate 8,480 of MHJF01000030.1, forward strand.
ATTTTCCCTTTCCGAGTGAAACGCGGGCCTCTTCGCTGTACCGGCGGTAGCACTTGCTGCCCATCAGCTGGTACGGGAACTTTCGTTCTCCGCACAGAGGACACACGAGTGTGTCCAGGTACGGAGTGGCGGCACGAGCGGCGGGAGGAGTGATCGGCGCGGCCACGGGGGCCACGACGACTTCCTGGACGACGGGGTCTGCGTTGACCGGAGTCGTCATCGGAGTCTCACGTTCCCCGGGCTCTTCGTACTTTTCGACGGGGGGCTTCCTGCGATTGGTCTTACTCATGGTAGTTCTCCTTCTGAAAAAAATTAAACTGCATCTGAAAAAGGATTTACATCATAAAAACAATCAACTGGCCAACCAATAGGATATTGGGCACCTCCTTAAAAACTAGTAGTGGTTAACAAAGAACAAATAATTAAATTAAGACCCAAATCTTAATTGTAGAAACATTATAGCAAATGGTTATAATTTGTCAAGCCCCGTCACTAGACCTGCCTGCCGGCAGGCAGGTCCGACATTGCAACGCCTAAGCCGCTTTTCTCTAGACATAGATTGATAAAGAAAGATTGATATTTATAAAAAAATCAGGTTTCATAAAAGGCGTTGTAGAAAAGCGAAATGTCGGGTTCGGTGCGGGGCAAAGCCCATAAAATTGGTCGGAGCGCTGGGAATCGAACCCAGACTACGGACTCCCGAAGCCCGCGTACTACCACTATACTACGCTCCGCCTTGTCCTTCGTAGCTCCGCAATGCGGGGCGAAGGAGGATTTCTTTTGTTAATAGCTAATACTATATAATGATCTTATGGAAAATCAAAACTTAGAGAAAAAAATTAGCGAGGAATTTAAGAAACAAAAAACTAAATTTAAAAGATTAATTATCCGGCACAAGGATGATTTTTTAACTACCTTGGAAAAAAGTTGGCGGGATGCTTTATTGAGGCCCGTTACCGCCATCCTTTATAAGATTGGCATTACTGCGAATCATATTACTTTTTTGGGCTTTGGCGTCGTTTTTATATCCGTTGGGTCTTATTTTTTGAAAGCTGATTTATACGAGCAGATGGTTTTTTTAATTCTTGGCGGTTTAACAGATTTTGTGGATGGTCCATTAGCTCGGAATCATAACAATGTAACTATTTTAGGAACTTGGATGGATCACATTAGAGATCTTTTGTTAGTAGTTTGGGCGTCTTATTTAATTTATGGATACGGGCTTTTAAGTTTAGAAGTGATTTTGATCATTGGGGCGCTTCAAATCGCTTTGGGTTGGTTTACCCTCAAAGATTTTTTGGTTAAATATCTAAAAGGTCTTCCAGCGGACGCGGAGGAATTTGATTTGCGGGATTTCACTTTGGGTAATTTACAGGCTACCGTTTTTGGTCGCGCCCAATTTTTCTTTTGGATTGCGGGATATGTGGCGTTGTTTGCTTCGTTGATTTACGCATCCGCGTTTTTAGCAACTCTTGGAGCGGCATTTATAATTCTAGAAATCATTCTTGCGGCTTTAGGGGTATTAGATCTTTATAAAAAGATTCTTTAGGCGGTATTGATTTCCGGGATCGGTTTTTTAAATGAAGAAATAAGTTGGTTTGAGGAATATCCCGCAGGTGATTTTGCTTGGTTCGTTCGTTATAAATTTTATTCGAACGAAAAATCACCGAGGGAAAAGAAAATCCTGCTGCTGGAGCAGGATTATTCTGGTTCCGAAAACTAACTTATTTCGAGTATGTTATTTAACAAAATATTTTTTCTTAATTTCTTCATCTATTCGTTCTTGGGTTTTCAGCACTTTTTCTTTGGCTTTATCAGCTAGTTTTTTTAATTCCGTTTCTGATAATTTACCCAATTTTTTTGTCCGTTCCGCTAAAGTTTTTTTCTCGTTTAATTCCGGATCATCCAAAATTTCATCTAAAAGAATATTTAAAATCTGCCCAATTTTTGGCCCGGGTTCTATTTTTAATAGTTCCATTATGTCGTTCCCTTTGATGGCGATCATTTTTGGACTAAGAGGATCTTTTTTAGCTTTTTCAATCATTGCTTTCAGATGTCGCAATCTATATGGTTGCGCTTTAGCAACTCCAGAACCAATTCGGTCTGCTTCCCTAACCAACAACAGATCATCAACATTTTCTGCGCCTACTCGGCTTACTAGCCTTCTTACTCCCCGAGCCGTTACCATTTCCGGATCATAGACAAACATATGTTCGCGCACGAGCAGGGCTATTTTTTCAATCATTTTACGGGGAAATTTTAGCCGATCTAACGCTTCCACTGTCATTTTTTCTCCGATGTATTGATGTTGATAAAAAGTCCAATCCCCCTTTTTGCCGTTTAAAGTTTTTTCTCCACGAGGATCGTCTTTCCATTGCCGGCTTCGAGGTTTGCCAACGTCATGAAGGAGCGAGGCCAGGCGAAGTTCTAGCGGAAATTTTTTCGTAACTGCATATTCCAGCGCTTTGATGTTATGTTCAAAAACTGTGTAGCGGTGATGTTTATTTTGATTTACATCAACTCCTTCTTGGAGTTCTGGCAAAACACATTTTAGCATTCCCAACTTTTCCATATTGATTATTCCCTCCATGGCATTATCGGTCATTAGCAGTTTTTCTAATTCTTGAGCAATCCTTTCTTTGGCTATAAATTCTAGCAGGCCAGCTTTATTTTTAATCGCGTCAGCAGTCTTTTCTTCAATAGCGAAACCTAATTGGGCGGAAAATCTTATAGCGCGCATCAGCCGAAGAGCATCTTCTGCAAAGCGTTCTTCGGGATTACCCACCGCGCGAATTATTTTAGCTTCTAAATCCGCTTGTCCGCCAAAAGGATCAACTAATCCGTTAATTCGCCTTTTGTCCGAGGATACTTCATAAGCCATCGCGTTAATAGTAAAATCTCGGCGCGACAAATCTTCTTCCACGGTTTTAGCAAAAGTAATTTCGTCGGGATGCCGCTTGTCAGTATATTTTCCTTCTTGGCGGAAAGTTGTTACTTCAACAATTTTCATTTTTGGGTCTTCGGATTCAGTTTTGATAGCTACCGTTCCAAATTTATTTTCATAGATGCTATCCGGAAAAGCTTTTAAGATTTCTTCTGGTTTAGCTCCGGTAGTAAGATCCCAATCTTTAGGTTGTTTATCTAATAAAAGATCGCGCAAACAGCCGCCTACTAAATAAGGTTCAAAACCAGCCGCGGTTAATTTATCCGCGACTTCTTTTATCGGCTTAGCTTCTGCAAACCTTTTTTCTAAATTATCCAAAAATCTTTTTTCCGCTTCAGTTTTTTTAGGCATTATGTTTTCTCCAATTCTTTCTTTCATCCCGTTAGAGACAGGTCGCCAAGGGCGACCGTAACTCAGCCGTTTTAATAACAATTAAATTTTTATATCTAAAATCAAACAATATTTCAAAAATCATGGAAGGGTTGTCTCTAATGGGATTCATTTATATTTATGATGATAGCCGTAATAGCTCTTATTTACAATTTGCCGAAAACGTCAAAAAATGCTAAAAAATATAAAGCTTGCCCCGTTACCAGATCGAGCACTGCAACGCCTTGCCGTTTTTCTTTATATCAAGCAAACATTATCAAAGTCTTTGTCTGGGGTAAAAAGTTTGGTTAATGCTTAATCGTTGTAGAAAAATGTAGTGCTTGGCTTGGTGCGGGGATTGATATGTCGCCCTCGTAGTCTAACGGATAAAACGCTAGCCTTCGAAGCTAGATTTAGAGGTTCGATTCCTCTCGAGGGCATTGCATCCCTAGCTCAATTGGCAGAGCAGATCCCTCTTAAGGATAAGGTTCTGGGTTCGAGACCCAGGGGATGCACATCGCGCGCTTAGCTTAGTGGCAGAGCGACTCGTTTACATCGAGTAGGTCGGGGGTTCGATTCCCTCAGCGCGCACCATTGACTTTTTTTAAAAAATATTGTAATATATAGAAAGTAGTTTGAAAACTGTTTTACTTTCCTATTCCTTAAGGAGGGATTATGAGCAAGTTTCATTTGCGACTCCGACTTTTCTTTTGGACATTTTTTGGTTTTGGCAATATTGGGCTAGGAGTTTTTTTGATCAATTACAAACATTTTAATTTGGATATTCTTGGTTGGATTTGGATCCTTTCTTCTATTGGTTGGTTTTACAGGGCTCGGATTGAATATCAGCTTTTGGGGATCAAAATTACCATAGACAAGATTTTTAAAAAATTCCCGTCCCGATGACTATCGGGGCGGGTTTTTGTTTAAATATTTTCGTAATGATTAATTTGCGGACGTTGGCCGGCAAACAATGTAATTGCCACCAGATCAATTCTCCATCCCCCATTCTCATAAATAAGATTTTGATTGTGTCCTGCGTAAAGTTGGGCAATTCTTTGAGTCTTTTTCAATTTTGCGTTTGTCAGATTATATTCCGGCAAAATTTCGTTTGCCGTATTATCATTTTGCCGAATTGTTTTTACTTCAATAAAAACTAGAGTTTTGTCATTGCCGATTGCCACAATATCTAGTTCCCCCCATTTTTGCCGGAAGTTTCTTTCTATAATTTTGTATCCCCTATCTTGTAAAAATTCACAAGCCAGATCTTCTCCTATTTTTCCTGTTTCGGATTTATTGGTCATGTTTTTTAATAACAAACGTTTGTCGTACACACAAGCATTTATTGTTATAATGGTAACACATAGTTATGAGTAAATCGTGAAACATGGAAAACAAATTTCAAGAATTTTCGATTTCAGACGATTATATAAGAGGTTTAATTGATGGAGAAGGATGTTTTACTTTTTGTAATGTTCCCGTATACAGAGGAAAAGAAAAAGTTAAATTACCAGCTTTTGCTTTAAAGATGAACGAGAGAGATATAGACTTAATAAAAAAAATTAAAGATCAATTAGGCTTAAGAAATAAGATATATATTTATCGTCAAACCACCCTAAAAACTTTTAATTCTAGCGGTCCAAAGATATATCAGAGGGGCAGAACAGCAACATTAATAGTAAGAGATTTGGGTCAATTAAAAAATATCATAGTTCCTTTCTTTTATAAAAAATTGATTGGTCACAAAGGTGTTCAATTTATTGAATGGTTAGAAAATATTGGAAGAGATCCCTTAGTACACGAAGATTATAAATTAATATATCGTCTTTATAAATCCGGGTTTTTTGATAGAGATCATGTAGATTATCGTCCAATTAGATAGGTGCAAGAAGTTTGTCAGCAAACAAAATATAATTGGAAAACACGAAAAACCTATGTTTTACGCATGTTTGTCGGTTTTTGGCTAAAACCGATGTTTCACACTTTTTACAATGTTTCACATCGTTTAACATTTTATGTCAACTAAAGCCCAAAGAACTATAAAATATATAGGGGATTGACATAGGGGTTGTGATGTGATATATTACATAAAGTTTGTACTTTACAATTCAATGTTTGTTTAACCGCTTTTTAGGAGGATAAGCCATGGTGACCGTACATCGTGAGGAGATTGGTGTCCTGAACGTAACGTTTTGGACACCGCAGGCAGTGGAGGCGAATCGAAAGTTTCTTCAGAAGATTTCGAAACTTCCGGAGTTTTGCAGTTTTGGGGAGGTGCTCGTCGAAGATCTTCCGGTTCAGCGGCTTCGGTTGGACCTTCCTTGTCTTCAGCCGGATCTTTCGCCGGTTGAGGAGTTCGAGAAGTTTCTTGGTCGGTTGAGGATGGATCTGGTGGGGTGGTCGCAAGCTGCTCCTCGGGTGGCGTGAGGGGGGACGGGGAAAGCAGATGTCTGGCTAAGGCTGCGGATCTGACGGGAATTTCGGGAATTTGTCTCAGACCGCACGTTCTGACAACAGACATTCTGTGGCAAAAGCGAGTTGGCTTTTCATAGAGGCCGTGAGGTCGTAGAAGTGGAAAGACCAACTGCTTTTGTTCCCCCATATAGGGTGGAGTTGAGGGGTCGCCGGCTGTGGTAACACACAGCCGGCTTTTCATTTTAGTTGCACAAGTTCAGAAACATATGAGACTTTTCGGCAAACCGGAAAGTCATGCAACAATACAATAAAACAAAGGGAATCAAGGGCATTGTAACTCTATACAACGAGGCAGTACGCTTTCGGTATATGATTACCGAACAAGCAAAAGAAAGGTGTAGAATACTGGCATTTTGGGAACACCATGGATTAGCCGTCACAAAAGAAGCGTTTCAAATATCCAGAGCCACCCTCTTTCGATGGCAGAAAGCTCTCAAGGAAAAACAAGGAAAACTTGAAGGGCTGAACAAGCAAAGTACTGCTCCGAAACGGAAACGCAAAAGAGAAATACCGGAAGCGGTCAGGGATTTCATACTGAACGAACGCAAATTCGACTCAAGTCTTTCCAAGGACAAACTCGCGGTTCTCTTGAAAGAAGATGGAATAGCCAACCTTTCAGCATCAACTGTGGGGAGAATACTCAATGACCTGAAGCAACAAGGTGTATTGCCAGAAGAAACAAGGCTCTCCTACTACGCCAAGACCGATACATTCAGAGAGAAAATACAGATTAAACGCAAGAAATTGCGCTCCAAAGGTCATGAAGGGGGTCTGGTCAAGGCTGACTCAATCGTTCGTTTTACCAATGGCATCAAACGCTACATCATTACAGCCATTGACCAGGAAAACAAATTCGCTTTCGCGTACGCATACAAAAATCACTCATCAGATGGAGCCACTGACTTCATGAAAAAGTTTCAGTCTGTAGCTCCGTTATCACTCACTCACGTGCAGACAGACAACGGCAGTGAGTTTGCCAAACATTTTGAAATCTATTTGGAGAAAAACGCCATCATTCACTTTTACACATATCCGAGGTGTCCGAAACAAAACTCAGAGATTGAGAGATTCAACCGCACTCTCTCTGACGCTTTCATCAAAAGAAATCGCAACTTGCTTGCCTACGATATTGACTCTTTCAACAGCAAGCTCATTAATTGGCTTTTGTGGTACAACACTCGTCGTCCGCATTGGTCGCTTGGACTTATTTCACCATTGAAGTATATTGTTAGAACATTATCAGTCGAGGAGTCTCAAATGTGCTGGACTAGTACAAAGACTTGACAGAAAAAGTTTTATCGCTTATTATTAGTTTGTTCAGTAATGGTCGCCTGTGGAGGCGGCTATATTTTTAAGAGTTTTGTATGCGGCGAAGCCGTATTTACAAAACCTTATCCGCTTAAATTTTCGAAAAATCGGTAATTGTTATTATTTTACTATGTATAAAAATCAAATTTTTATGAAGGTTCAAAACGTCATTAATATAAAATTTTGGCGGGTACTCGGTTTTGTAACTAAATTTTTTTCGCTACAAACGAGTTCTAAAATTTAGACAAAAACGGCATGTTTGATTTAAAAAATCTAAAGAAAGCAGTAGAACAAATTTCGGAAGAAAAAGGCGTTGATCCGGCAAAAGTTTTAGACGCCATAGAGTCTTCCATCGCCGCCGCCTATAAAAGAGAATATATGCAAAAAGGGGAGTATGTCCGCTGTCGTTTTGATTTGAGAACCGGTGATTTGCAATTTTGGCAGGTTAAAGTGGTAGCTGATGAAACTACCGTGAGAATTGTTAACCCCGAAGAAGAAAATCAAGAAACTTTAAAACAGGAAAATGAGGCGCCAGCTGTTTTAGAAGAACCGCGTTCGCCTCGTTATAATCCGGATCGCCATATATTAATAGAAGAAGCTAAAAAAATTAAACCCGATGTTCAATTAGGCGAAGAGCTGGAATTTCCCCTAGAAACTCACGATGATTTTGGCCGCATTGCCGCTCAAACCGCCAAGCAAGTCGTTTTGCAAAGGCTAAGAGAGGCGGAAAGAGAATCAGTTTTGGGAGAATATAAAAATAAAGAAGGGGAAATTGTCAGCGGACTTATCCAAAGGTTTGATCGGGGCAATGTTTATATTGATTTGGGTCGCGCTACCGGAATAATGTTTCCGAATGAAACTATTCCTGGCGAACATTATCGCGCCGGAGAGCGCATGCGTTTTTATGTTTTAGCAGTTCAAGAAGAAAGCCGGATTCCTGGGATTATTCTTTCCAGATCTCATCCAAAATTTGTGAGCAAGCTTTTGGCGTTGGAAGTTCCGGAGATTTCTGATGAGATTATTGAGGTTAAGGCTATTGCGAGAGAGCCGGGAAGCCGAACCAAGATCGCGGTTCTTTCTAAGGCGGAAGGAGTAGATCCGGTTGGTTCTTGCGTAGGCCAGCGAGGCACTCGGGTTATGGCGGTGAGTAATGAACTAGGAAACGAAAGATTGGATATTGTGGAATGGTCTGACGATCCGGCAAAATTTGTTGCTAATGCTTTATCCCCGGCAAAAGTTAAAGAGGTGGAAATTTTACCAAAGCGAGAGGCGATCATTTTCGTTCCAGATGATCAATTAAGTTTAGCGATTGGCAAGGGAGGGCAGAATGTTCGTTTGGCTGCTAAGTTATCGGGATGGAAGATTGATGTTCGTTCTCAATCTAAGCCCGAAGAAGTTTTAGATGGCGGAATTTCTATTGGCGTAGCCACAGAGGGCGAGGAGCCTAAATTCGTTGAACCGGAAAAAGACAAAGAAGATTCTGATAAAAAATCCCCGGAAGAGAAAAAAGAGAAATCTAAAACCAAAAAAAATAAAAAAGAAAAAGTCGCGGAATAAATAAAAAATTAATTTATGACTATCTATTATTTAACCTTAGTTCCAATCGGCGTCGCGGCGGCTTACAGCATTTATATTATTTATTGGCTTAAGAAACAGCCTGCCGGTAATGAGAAGATGCAGGAAATTTCTAAGGCTATCCAAGAAGGATCAGCCGCTTATTTAAATCGCCAATATAAATCAATCGCCATTGTAGCAGTTATACTTTTTATTTTAATCTACGCATTTTTAAGCCTTACGTCGGCAATCGGATTTTTAGTTGGCGCGGTTTTCTCTACTTTGGCAGGCTATATCGGTATGAATGTTGCAGTCCGCTCTAATGCTAAAACTACCGAAGCTGCAAAGCAGGGATTGGGGGCGGCTTTGTCGTTGGCGTTTAAAGCTGGTTCGGTTACCGGATTTTTAGTGGTGGCTTTGGGCCTTTTATCGGTAGCCGGATTTTATTTCATTACGAAGGACGGTCAGGCTTTGATTGGATTGGGATTTGGCGCTAGTTTAATTTCTATTTTTGCTCGTTTAGGAGGCGGTATTTTTACTAAAGCTGCTGATGTAGGGACGGATCTTGTTGGTAAAGTAGAGGCAGGCATTCCAGAAGATGATCCTCGCAATCCGGGTGTTATTGCCGACAATGTTGGAGATAATGTTGGCGATTGCGCGGGTATGGCGGCGGATCTTTTTGAAACTTACGCGGTTACTTTAATCGCGGCTATGTTATTGGGGTCTGGAATAGTTGGGGGTATTGAATTTCCATTAGTTCTTGGCGGCTCCGCTATTTTAGCTTCGGTGGCCGGAACTTTATTTGTGAGAATTAGTAAAGGCGGATCCATTATGGGCGCGCTTTATAAAGGATTGGCCGCTTCTTTAATTATCTCTGCTGGTTTGTTTTATTGGGTTTCTCAAAGATATTTTCCGGAGGCTACTTGGAGAGTTTATTTGGCAACTTTAATTGGTTTAGCGGTTACGGTCTTGATGGTTTTGGTAACAGATTATTATACGGCTAAAAAATTTCGTCCAGTAAAATCTATTGCTGAAGCTTCTAAATCTGGGCATGGCACGAATATTATTATGGGATTGTCCGTGGGTATGGAGTCTACGGCTTTGCCGATTGTTATAATTTCGGTCGGTATTATCGGGGCTTACGCTTTGGTGGGGCTTTATGGAATCGCTATTGCCGCAACCGCGATGTTATCGGTGGCTGGAATTATTGTAGCGATTGATTCTTTTGGCCCAATTACGGATAACGCTGGTGGTATTGCAGAAATGTCTAGTGCCCCAGAAGATGTTCGAAAAATTACTGATGCTTTGGACGCCGTTGGCAACACTACTAAGGCTGTTACTAAAGGTTATGCCATTGCTTCAGCTGGCTTAGCGGCTTTAGTCTTGTTCGCAGGATATGTTATTGAACTGATGGCTGCTGTTGGAGAAGCGGGTTCAGTAATTACGTTTGATCTTCGCAATCCTCTTGTAGTAGTGGGTTTGTTTTTAGGCGCGGCTGTTCCATATCTTTTTGGTTCTATTGCTATGAGGGCGGTTGGAGAAACTGCTGGAGCGATTGTGGAAGAAATACGAAGGCAATTCAGAGAGATCAAAGGCATTATGGATGGAACAGGTAAACCGGATTATGGCCGGGCAGTGGATATTGTTACTAAAGCAGCTTTGAAAAAAATGATTGTGCCGGCTTTATTGCCGATAGTTTTAGTTTTATTTGTAGGGCTGGTGTTGGGCGCTCAAGCTTTAGGGGGATTTTTAATGGGCACGATTATTTCGGGATTATTCGTTGCGATTTCTATGACTTCTGGCGGCGCGGCTTGGGACAACGCCAAGAAATATATTGAAGCGGAAGGAGCAAAAGGCACTGATTGGCACAAAGCCGCAGTTACTGGCGACACCGTTGGCGATCCTTATAAAGACACCGCCGGCCCAGCTATTAATCCTTTAATTAAGGTAATTAATATTGTAGCGCTCTTAATTGTCCCGTTTTTAATTTAAGTTATGATCCCGTACGAAATCGCGGACGCGTAATCAATATATGACACACAAAAAATTAAAAGGTAGGAGCAATATAATAGAGCGCAGGATGTTCTTCGCGTCCGCGTCCTATTTCGTACGGGATGAAATCAAATTTTAAAAAACTTCCCGGTTCTTTGATTGAGCTGGAGGTTATTTTAGATCAAAAAGAATTCAAGAAGCATTGGGACGATGCTTATAATTATGCCATTGCTAATATCCACTTAAAAGGTTTTCGGCCAGGAACTGCGCCTAAAGAATTAGCTGATGCGGCGATTGATAAAGAAAAAGTTTTTAGCGAGGCGGCTAATGATGCGGTTCGGAATAGCTTAGACGAAATTTCTAAAGATAATAATTGGGTGATTATTGATAAGCCGCAAGTTACGGTAGACGAACATAATACTGGATTAAAGTATAAAGTTGTTCTTACGATTTTTCCGGAAGTGAAGCTTGGGAATTATAAAAAAATTGCCAAGCAGATTTTTTCTGAATTTGTCGAAAGCGCTAAACTTATTAAAGTTGAGCCAGCGGAAGTTGATAAAGCCATAGAGTGGGTGAGGCAATCTAGAAAACCCCGACGCGCTGATTTAAATAAAAATAATGAAGTCGGGGCTCCGACCGGAGCGTCGGAGAAAGACGGCAGGGCGCTAGAATTGAATGATGAATTTGTAAAGACTCTAGGAAATTTTCAGAATGTGGAAGAATTTCGCAAAAATATTACTGATGGCTTGAGAATGGAAAAAGAATTCCGAGAAAAAGATAAAACTAGAGCTCGGGTATTAGAAGAAATCATTAAGGACTCAAAGATAGACGTTCCGAATATTATGATAGAGAGGACATTAGATCGCATTGCCGGGGATAAAAAAGACCTTCGGGATAAATTTAGAGATAAAGCCAAAGAAAATGTTTTGGGAAATTTAGTGTTATATAAGATTGCCGAAGAAGAAAAACTGGATTTCGATCCGGAAAAAGGAGTAGATGGGATGAAAGTGTTTGATTATCTTGAGAATTTAGCTTCAAAATGATAAAATAATTTAGTAATTAGCGACTAGTGTTTAGCGACTAGTCCGCCAAAGGCGGAATAAACTAGCGGCTAATATCTAGTGGCTAGTGGCTAGCAATGGACGAATATCAATATTTAATACCAACAGTTTTAGAAAAAACCGCTAACGGCGAGCGAGCCTATGATATTTATTCTCGGCTCTTAAAAGAGCGGATTGTTTTTCTTGGTGGGCCAGTGGGGGATTCTTTGGCGAATTTGATTATTGCCCAACTTTTATTTTTAGAACACGAAGATCCGAAAAAAGACATCCGGCTTTATATTAATAGTCCGGGCGGTTCTGTTACTGCAGGCTTGGCAATTTACGACGCGATGCAACATGTGAAGCCGGATGTTTCCACGGTTTGTGTAGGAATGGCGGCGTCTATGGGGGCAGTGCTTTTGGCGGCTGGTAAAAAGGGCAAGAGATTTTCTCTTCCGAATTCCGAAGTTTTACTTCACCAAGTAATGGGAGGAGCAGAGGGTCAGGCAGTGGAGGTAGAAATCACCGCTAAACATATTATTAAAATAAAAGATAAGCTTAGCCAAATTTTGGCTAAACACACTGGACAGTCATTATCTAAAATTGAGACGGACACGGACAGAGATTATTATATGTCCGCCGAAGAAGCAGTGAAGTACGGTTTGATTGATGAAATCATTAAACCAAAAAGAGGATAAGAATTTATAGGAACAAAAAACAGCCCTAAGTTTTTCGAAGGGCTGTTTTTTGTTTTCTAGTGAAAACTGATAAAATTAGAGCAATGAATTCTATTGAACAATTATTAAGTCGCGGCGTGGAAGAGGCGATTGTTAAAGAGCATTTGGAGCAAGTTTTAAAGTCGGGGAAAAAACTGCGGGTGAAATTTGGCATTGATCCAACCGCGCCGGATTTACATTTAGGGCACACTGTTCCTCTTAGGAAATTGCGGCAATTTCAAGATGCCGGACATATCGCGGTTTTAATTATTGGAGATTTCACTGCCATGATCGGCGATCCCACCGGACGTTCTGAAGAGCGAAAACCCCTAACCGCGAAAGAGGTTAAGCAGAATATGAAGAAATATTTAAAACAGGCAGCTAAGGTTATTGATGTTAAAAAAGCAGAAATTTATTACAATAGCAAATGGTTTGCTAAAAAAGATTTAAACGAATTTTTTGTTCTCGCAAGATCAATTACTATGCAGCAAGTTTTACATCGGGCTGATTTTAAAAAACGGCTGGAAGAAGAACGGGACATATCAATGTCTGAAGTTTTGTATCCAGCTTTGCAGGGTTACGATTCTTTTATGGTTAAAGCAAATATTGAGATAGGCGGCACAGATCAGAAATTTAATTTATTGATGGGGCGAAGAATTCAGCGGCATTTTGGAATGGAAGAGCAGGATATTATGACCTTATCTCTTTTGGAAGGCACTGATGGTATTAAAAAAATGTCTAAGTCGGTCGGCAATTATATTGCTTTAGATGAGACGCCTGATGATATGTTTGGAAAAGTTATGGGGGTTCCCGACAATTTGATTAATAAATACTTTACATTATTGACAGGTGAAGATCGGAAAATTGCTGATCCTCGTGAAGCCAAACTTGAATTGGGGCGCATTCTGGTGAATATGTATCACGGAAAAGGCGCAGGCGAAAAAGCTCAAAGGAAATTTATAAAAGTTTTCTCGCAGCACGAGAAACCAGAAAATATTCTAGTTAAGAAAATAGAAAATAAAAAATGGAAATTAAGCGATTTACTTGTTGAGTTGAAATTAGCTCCAAGTAAAAGCGAGGCACGAAGATTAATTGAGCAGGGGGCAGTGAAAATTAATGACGAGAAAAAGACTGACCCGAATGAGGTGATTAATCCGCCGGTTGGCGGAGAAAAAGAGATTTTGCTGCAAGTTGGTAAGAGACAATTTCTCAAACTACACCCCTAATGATCCCAGTCATTACTCTTATTGGAATGCCGGGCGTTGGTAAATCAACTATTGGAAAGTTGCTTGCTGATCGGCTTGATTTTTCATTTGTTGATTTAGATATTTTGATTCGTCAACAAGAGGGTGTGGGGCACTCAGAGGTAATGAAAGAAAAAGGAGAAGAAACATTGTTAAAATTTGAAGAAGATTATGCTTTGAAATTAGATTTTATGGCGGTGGTTAATAAATCAGCAGTTCGTGGTTTGGTTTTTGCTCCGGGTGGCAGCATTATTTATTCCGAAAAAGTGATGGAGAAGCTCCACTCTGAAACTACAATTTTATTTTTAGACCTGCCGTTTTTAGAAATTAAAAAACGTTTAGGAAATAATGTCGAGCATCGTGGGATTGTCGGGCTATCTAAAAAAAGCTTAGAAGATATTTTTAAAGAACGCTTGCCGATGTATCGGCTTGCCGCGGATCATACGATTAATTGCGTTGGTTTAGCAGACGAGGATGTAGTAGAAAAAATTCGGGTGGTGCTCAATCAGGAATGGAACCGAACTATTTTAGTTTAATTGTGGAGCGGGTAACGGGAGTCGAACCCGTATCTGAACCTTGGCAAGGTTCTATAATAGCCGCTATACGATACCCGCAATAATCCTAGAAAAAATAAAATCCGTAGCTCATTAGCAGGCCCACAATCATGAATACTGCTAAAGTTACGCTGAGAACTTTTTTGACTCTCATGGGTTATATATTATATTAAAAAGCTGAGCGTTTCAACAGAGTTATTTAAATTGTTATAATAAATATAAATGAAGCTTATTACTCTTAATCTTTTTTGGGCAGTTATTACTTTTATTGTTTTAGCGGTTATCTTCTCTTTTTTTCTTAATACTGGCCCGAAGCCAGAGGCTTTAACCATTAATGATTTAGTTAGTCGAATTAACGCCGGCGAGGTAACTAAAGTTGTTGTTTCGGGTAATGATTTGAAAGTTACTTTGAGCGGCGATAAGGCGGCGATTGCTAAAAAAGAATCCGAATCTAGTTTTTCCGATACTCTGGCTAATTTAGGGGTAGACAAGGTAGCGCTTCAAAAAATAGCGCTAGAAATTAAAGACGAATCCGGCTTTCAATTCTGGATGGGGATATTATTACCGACCATTTTGCCTTTATTAGTGATCGGATTTTTCTTTTGGATTATTTTTCGCCAAGCAAAAGGAGGCGCTTCGCAGGCCTTCACTTTTGGTAGGGCTAATATCCGTTTATTTGCCCATTCCAAAGACAAGACCACCTTCAAAGATGTTGCCGGTCTAAGAGAGGCTAAGCAGGAATTAGAAGAGGTGGTAGATTTTTTGAAAAATCCGAAAAAGTTTTTAGAAATTGGAGCGAGAATTCCTCGCGGGGTTCTTTTGATGGGTTCTCCGGGCACTGGCAAGACTTTATTGGCCAGAGCGGTGGCTGGTGAAGCTAAGGTGCCGTTTTTTCATATTTCGGCTTCAGAATTTGTAGAAATGTTTGTGGGCGTTGGCGCTTCGCGTACTCGGGATGCTTTTGCTACGGCTAAAAAAGCTGCCCCAGCGATTTTATTTATTGATGAAATTGATGCGGTTGGAAGAGAGCGCGGCGCTGGTGTTGGCGGAGGACATGACGAACGAGAGCAGACGCTTAATCAAATTTTGGTAGAAATGGACGGATTTGAACGGGATACGCGCCTGATTGTTTTAGCCGCTACTAACCGGCCGGATGTTTTAGACTCGGCGCTTTTACGTCCGGGCAGGTTTGATAGAAGGGTGGTGTTAGATATGCCCGACATTAAAGATCGTGAAGAAATTCTCAAGATTCATTCTAGGGGCAAGGCCTTAGATAAAGATATTGATTTACGCAAGATAGCAGTGCGGACTCCGGGATTTTCTGGGGCGGATCTGGCTAATGTATTAAATGAAGCGGCAATTTTAGCGGCTCGCAATAATAGCAAAATTATTAAACAAGATAATATTTATGATTCTATTGAGAAAGTTATGTTGGGTCCGGAACGGCGCGGCAGGGTGATTTCCGACAAGGAAAAAGAAATTGTCGCTTATCATGAGGCTGGCCATGCTTTAGTTGCGGCCGGCTTAAAAGATGCTGACCCAGTTCATAAAGTTTCTATTATTAGTCGAGGTCAAGCTGGCGGATATACTCTGAAGTTGCCGATTGAAGAAGTCCGCCTTCATACTAGTTCTCAATTTTTAGCCGATTTGGCTACAGCGATGGGAGGCTATGTGGCAGAAAAAGAAATGTTTGGAGATATTACCACAGGCGCGTCCAATGATATTAAGGTGGCTTCGGATTTAGCTAGAAAAATGGTTACTCGATTTGGCATGAGTGAAAAATTGGGGCCGATGACTTTTGGGGAAAGCCACGAGATGGTATTTTTGGGGAAAGAAATCTCACAAGGCAGAAATTACTCTGAAAAAGTTGCGGCGGACATTGATAAAGAAGTTACTGGATTTATAAACCGAGCTTTTGCGGCTGCTAAGAAAATAATTAACACGAATAAAAAGGCCTTAGACGCGATTGCAAAAACTTTGATAGAAAAAGAAATTTTAGAACAGGAAGATTTTTATAATATTTTAAAGCCCTTCAATTTGAAACCCTCGGGGATTTAGGGTAAAATTCTTCTGCTCTTTTAAAAATTCAATATTTTGAATTAGGGAGGAAATTTTGTTAAAATTCCCGATTAAGGCCGTGCTTTTTGATTGCGACGGCACCTTGGTCGATGATTTAAAAGAACATCATCGGATTTGGCCCAAAATTTTCAGAGAGTTCAAATTGGGGCGTTTTAATACTAGGGCAGGGCGATCCGTTGGGGATTTTTTAAAGCGTAGCGGCCTTTCTAGTATTGAGATTAGAAAATTTTGGAAAAGATTTAATAGCTTGGAATTTGATATGTCGCCTAAAGCTTTTCGCGGCGTCAATCAGCTGTTAAAAATATTCAAGAAAAAAAAGATTTTGATTGCTATCGTTACCAATCGCCCGACTGTTTTTAATTATTTAAGTTTTTTAATTCAAGCGGGCCTGGATATATCGCTGGTAGACTATTTTGTGAATCATGATTCTACGCCTTCCTTGGTTAAACTCTGTCCGAATCAATTTTCTGCTTCGGCGGGAAAGCCCCACTCGGAAATTTTAAAGCCGATTATTAAAATTTTAAAAAAATTGCCTGGATTTCCAGAATCGGTTTTAATGGTAGGCGATAGTTGGGCGGATTTGCATTTGGCTCAAAATTGTCATTTTCAGTTTGCCGGCGTTATGAGCGGCTCTATGAAAACTCTTAAAGGATGGAAGGCGTTTGGGCTTCGGGATCAGGATGTAATTTTCAAGGAGGTTTCCGGATTGATAAAGTTATTTAAGTAACCAGCCATTAATGGCTGGTTTTTTATTTTTGTGGGTGCGCCTGGACTCGAACCAGGAACCGTTCGTGTATAAGACGAATGCTCTAACCATTGAGCTACGCACCCATTATTTGTTCGTACACTATATTATTATACACATTCGTCAAGCGACGAATATGTTACTATAAAATTATGATTGATAAAAATATCGTTGAATATCTTAATCAATATTCTAAACAATATCCGATTGAAGCTCTTAAAGAACAGCTGAAAAATTCCGGATATTTACCGCAGGATATTGAGGATAGTCTTAACTATATTCAGCAGGGTGGCTTGGCAACTCCGGCTGGCGAAGCAGTTTTGACTCCGGGTAAAACTTGGCCATGGTTAAGGATAGTTTTGGCAGGCGGCGCAATAGTCGTGGTGACAGTAACGGGATATTTTATTTTTCGCGGTTTTTCTAGACCTGAACAGGCGTCGGTTGGAAATAAGCCGGCAGTTTCTTCGGGAATCAAAAAAGAGGAGACCAAAACGGTTTCTACATCACAGCAGGGCATCGAATGCAATCCTTTTGCTGGCCAGAAAGTTTTATCCGCCTCTGCCGATTTAGACGCCACCTATAAAGATGAAGGCTTCCCTTTATTTTTAGACCCCGCAAAAGGATTTCCGGAGAATAAGGCTCTCAGTATTGATCCTCTTTATTCTTTAGGGCCTTCTATTTGCGCTAAACATTTTGAAAACTCCTCTAATGAAGCCATGGTTTCTATTATTCTTCATGACGGCGATAAAGCGGCGGCAAGAATTATTATGTTGCGGGCAAAGGCCGGAACTTATAATTTTAGCCCCGAAGATTACGGAGACCCAGGTAGATTAACTCTGAGTATTGTTGATCCGGATAATCCCCTCAAGTCGCCCAATTTATATTTTAAGAGCGGCAGCATGACTGTCGGTCCTAATCCGCTTAAACCGAATGAAGAGATGCTGATAAATTTCCGTGGTCTTGGCGGTGTTTTGGGTATAGACGGCACAACCCCGGTGTTTAGGTTGGATGGCATTATTAAATTCAATTTACCGGCTAAAACGCAGTTAGAAGCCCCAAGTTTTTTGCCTTCTTGTTCGTCTTTGGGCGGTGAACTTTGTTCCAAAGATAAAGTTTGCGACGCGGTTATTGCCTCTCGCGACAATAATGCTGTTCAAGTTTGCTGCGCCAAAAATTTTTGCGGCGTAAAACAATTGCGTTAGCGCGTAGAAAGGTTTCTTTCTGAAATAATTCTGAATTTTTATTCCGCCTGTAAAATTTACAGGCGGGATTTATTTAATCTATCCTCAGAAATCCACGGCCGTAAGGCCGGGGAGAGATTCACTTGATTTTTTCTAAGCTATGATATAATATAGACAACCGATTCGAGTAATATGTTAAAACTTGACTTAGAACTTTCTAAAATTAGCGGCGTTGGAGAAAAGTTTTTGAAGCGGTTGGATAAGCTGAGTATTAAAACTGTTCGAGATTTGCTTTGGCATTTTCCTTTTCGTTACGAAGACTATTCAAAAATAGTTAAAATTGCCGACTTAAAAATTAATCAGCCGGCGACTATTCGCGGCGTAGTGCGCAAAGTGGCGACCCGGCGCACCTGGAAAAGAAAAATGCTTTTAGTGGAGGCGGTTATTGTTGATGAAACTGGCGGAGTGTCGGCGATCTGGTTTAATCAGCCGTATATCGCGCAGGTTTTAAAGCCGGGCCGTGAGGCAAATTTCGCGGGTCGGGCAATTTCTAGCCAAGGGAGGGTTTATCTTTCTAACCCGACTTACGAAACTATTAGCAATAGGACTGTGGTTAAGCACACTGCTGGTTTGATCCCGATTTATCCGGAAACAAAAAGCTTAACTTCCAGAGGATTGCGATATTTAATAGAGCCTATTTTAAATGGCTTGGAAAAATTAGAAGACTTTGTTCCCGAAGAAATTTTAGAAGAATATGATTTGCCGGAAGTTAATTCCGCTTTGCATAAAGTTCATTTTCCCCGGACTATGGATCAGGCGGAAAAGTCGAGAAAAAGATTTGCTTTTGAAGATTTATTTTTGCTGCAGTTAAATAATCTGCGGGTTAAGAGAAGCCTTTTAAAAGAAAAAGCCCCAGCTTTAAAAATTAACGCCGAGCAATTGGAGGCGATTATTAAAAGTTTGCCCTTTGAATTAACCGGATCTCAAAGAAGGAGTTTGGATGAAATTATTTCTGATTTATCTAAATTGCAGCCGATGAATCGTTTATTGCAGGGCGATGTCGGTTCGGGAAAAACCGTAGTCGCCGCGGTGGCGGCCTTTATTTCCGCCTTGAATAATAAGCAAGCAGCTTTTATGGCGCCAACCGAAGTTTTGGCGCGTCAGCACTATAAGACCTTGATGTCGATTTTTAAAAATCTGGATGTCTCTATCGGGCTTTTAACTGGCAGCGAGGCCAGGGCTTTTTATAGTGATAATTTAGAAAGCAAAAAAACTAAATTTCAGCTTCTCAAAGAAATTAGCTCCGGCCAAATTAAAGTAATCGTTGGAACGCACGCGGTTATTCAGAAATCTATTGTTTTTCAGGATCTGGCGCTGGCGATTATTGATGAACAGCACAGATTTGGCGTAGAACAAAGGGCGGCTCTAGTTAAAAAAGAATTAAATCCGGGCGAAGAAACCACAATTCATTTTCTTTCTATGGGCGCCACGCCGATACCGAGAACTCTGTCATTAACGCTTTTTGGAGACTTGGATTTGTCGATTATCGATGAATTGCCCATTGGCCGAAAGCCTATTATAACTAAAATTGTTTCTCCGGCTAATCGGAATAAAGCTTACGCTTTTATTCGGGAGCAAATTAAATCTGGCCGGCAAGCTTTTGTAATTTGTCCGCGTATTGTTGCGGCGGAGGTGGAAACAGAAGAAAGCGGAGCAACCATCCCTATGATAAAAAAGAGAAAAGATCTTTGGCAGGAAGTTAAAAATGTTACTGAAGAATACGAAAAGCTTTCTCAAAAAGTCTTCCCGGATTTAAAAGTGGCGATGCTGCACGGAAAATTAAAAAGCCCGGAGAAAGCCGCTATTATGTCGGATTTCGCCGCCGGGAAAACCCATATTTTGGTTTCTACTTCGGTGATTGAGGTCGGCGTAGATGTGCCTAACGCGACTATAATGATGATTGAGGGCGCTGATCGATTTGGCCTTGCCCAGCTTTATCAGTTTCGGGGGCGGGTTGGCCGCGCCGAACATCAATCTTATTGTCTTTTATTTACAGATTCGGAAAGCGCCGCCACTCAACAGCGTTTGAACGCCTTAATTAAAGCTAAAAATGGTTTTGAATTAGCTGAGATTGATTTAAAGTTAAGGGGCCCCGGTCAATTTTTGGGTGATAAACAAACTGGTTTGCCGGATTTGGCCATGCGTTCGTTAAATAATATTATTTTGGTTCGGGAGGCCAGGTCCGCCGCGGTAAAAATTTTGGAACAAGATCAAGAATTGATTTATCACCCCATGCTTGCGGCGCAATTAGGAAGATTTGAGAAAAATATTCACTTGGAATAAAATTTTATGGCTTTGTCCATTGTCATCGTGAGCGACTGCAGGAAGTGCGGCGATCTCACATTAAATTTAATGTAAGATTGTTTCGCGGAGTTTACCCCGTCGGAACTCGTAGAGTTTCCATCGGGGCTCGCAATGACGGCAAATATGCTCGCAGTTCCGCTTTGATGTTCTAGTAACCTATATGATAGAACTGACTTAGGCTGTAAATTCCGGCGCCAAGCGTGGCTAATGTCAGCCCTACAACGAATAAAATTAGATCTAATTCAAAGCCGCCGATAAACTTTTGGCCCCTTTTTATTTTCCAAAAAGTGGCCACCGCCATATTAATAGCTAGGAGCAAGGCGGCGATTTGGGTGTAGAGTCCCGCAATAATCGCTAGGCCGCCGAAAAATTCGACAAAAGCCACGATAGTTCCCCAAAAAGCGCCGGGCTTAAACCCCATCATTTCAAAATTCTGGGAATTAATTTTAAGATTTTTTATTTTTGGCCAGCCATGAGCAATGAAAATTGCGCCGAAAACCAACCTTAGGCCTAAAAGCGACCAATCGCTGAAAACTAAAAGAAGATTGAGTAAATTGTCCATAGATATTGGAATTAGGTGACCTTTATAAATATTATATCATAATATATAATAGGCTAAGTTACGGTGCCATCGTCTAGCCTGGCCTAGGACGCTGCCCTTTCACGGCGGAAACTCGGGTTCGAATCCCGATGGCACTACTTTTAAAAAAGTGGAGGATGAATATGTTGGACAGAGAGTTTTGGCTTTGTTGTTTAGCTTTAAATTTCAATGGCAGCTTGGGAATTTTATTTGGACTTGACTTATATTATGAATCTGGTATTATGACACCAGCATTTTAGATTCCTCAACCCACAGTAAAAGGAGGCTAATATGGCTACGGCCTATTGTACGCGTACGGAGCTCTTGCGTAAGTTGGTTGGTAGGACAGTGAAGGATGTGCGGTTTGCTAGCAACGGCGAAGATATCATTTTTGATTTTGAAGGCGGAGTTACTGCGTATTTCTTGCGAGATCATCCTTTGGTGGGAGAACGAGGTATGGTGGTGCGTTTAGAAAAGCCGGGTCATTTTGTGGAATACATTTAGCTTAAGGAGTATAACCCGCCAAAATTTTCTTCGGAAAAATTTGGCGGGTTTTTATTTGAAAAATTGCTGTTATTAAGTTAGACTGTTTTCAGTTCTAAAAAGTTCTAAAAGTTTTTTGAAAAAAGAAAGGCATTCTTATGAGGCGAGCGTATCCAGCGTTGATTTTTTGCGCGTTATTATTTTGCGGATGCGTTGCTCCATTGGCGCCGTACAATCTATTGGTGCGTTGGGGTTCGGATGAGCCGCTTAAGGACCGGCTGGAAAAGTCCCGCAAGCTGATTGAGGATCGTAAAAAACAAGCTTATTCTTTTACGCTTGCGGAAAAGGCGGCAATTTTTGAGGCTGAACGCGATTTTTTTCGCCTGCCAGAACCTTTTGAGTTTTTTACCGTAAGGATGCTGAATAAAGAAACCGCAGATAAAATTTCCACCTCCCCCTCTTTTATTAGCGAGAATTTGGTGATGCTGGCTTTTAAATACTCGGCGACCAAAGACTTAGAGTCTATTAAGGAGGCGTCGCGGCTTTTAGAGATGTTGTTATGGGTTGATGATTATTTTGGGAAAAAAGGACAATGGCCTGCCGACCTCCATATTACCCAAGAGCCAATTTTTGAGGTCGTAAAGAAAAAATTAATTTATATGGGCTATGGGCCGTATGGCCATCTTTATTTTTCAGATGACGCGCACGGCAATACGGTGTCGCCGCATTTTTTAGGTGCCTATTTGTCGTATCGATTATTTGACGATCTTAAGATTCGTAAGCAATCAGTAGAAATTATCCGGCGTAATATTAATTATTTGTTGGATGAGGGGTTTGTTTTAAAGAAATTGAATGGCGAGCCGACTACTCATGGCGGTCTTAGCGGAAATGAATATTTTGGGTTTGCTAAGAATGCTTTGGTGGCCCGTTTGATGTTTCTAGAAGTAGCGCGAACTGTTCTTGAGAAAGAAAGGGAAATAGGCGATCTAAAGTTATTGAACCGAATTCGTAAAGATTTGGATAAACTGTATAAAGATGAAGTTCCGGAGGGATTAGAAAGAATAGGCCCCCATTTTGGTAATCTTTGGTTTAGCACGCCATCCAGCAATGGCCGGGTTTTCCGAAATTTTTACCTTCTTATTTTAGCCGCGGGAAATCGGGAAAAGAGCGGCAGCTATTGGAAGGCTTTTCAATATCAATGGATTCAGTTTCGGGAAGACCATAATCCCTTTTTGTCTTTTCTTTATTTTTCTTTAGTACCGGCAGACCAGTGGGAATTTAAAGATCAGCGGGCAAAAGCTATGGCGTTGGAATATCTGAAAAGCGTGCCTTTGGATCGAGACGATCGGGAGATTCTGAATTCATTTTTTGGGAAAGATGATGGCGTGGATATTGATATCTTTCCGAGAGTTTATAAGTTTAAATTGCATCCGAAAAATAAAATTCCTTTGCCCATTTACTGCCGGGGAGTTGTGAGAAATGAATGGAGCAACGAACCTTATCGCCTTAATGAAAATCTTGGTAAGAATGGATCTAATCTCTGTACCCCAATAGATTTCCTCACCGCTTATTATTTGGGGCTGGTTTCGGGATTTATTCCGATTGGAGAACAAAAAGTGGATATGGACAAGGTAGAAAAATATTTAAAAGAAGCCCTGCCTGTTTTTGAAAAGTATCGCTATAAGCAATAAAATTGCCGAGCGCATAAAAGTTATGCGCTCGGTTTTATGTTATGATAAATTTTGAAACAAATTTATGGCGGAAAAAGATATTAAAGAACTCAAAAGTGAGCTTCGCCAGCGAGATTTTAAAATTAAAGAGCTGGAATCTTTAATAGTGCACGATCCGTTAACCGGATTATTTAATCGCCGCGGTTTTTTAGCGCTGGCGAACAAGCTTTTTCAGGATGTCCGTCATTTTCAGAAAAATAAAGCTGAGCGTGAGCATTTCGTGATTAAGTCTTTCGCAATTTTATTTTTTGATATTGATAATTTTAAAAAACTTAATGATACTTTTAGCCATAAAGTAGGAGATCAAATTTTACAATTTGCTTCTTCGGTTATTATGGGTAAGGTTCGTATTTCAGATTTTGTTGGCCGTTGGGGCGGCGAGGAAATAGTTGTTGCTTTGATTGGTAGCCAAGAGCATGATGCTTATCAAAAAGCCGAAGAGATCAGGAAGGCTGTTAAAAGTAGGGTCAAAATTCCAAAACATCCGGATTTAAAAATTACTATTAGCGCGGGCGTGGCAGAATTAGATGGCGCTTACAGTTTAGAAGAATTGATTAAACGAGCTGACGAAGCGATGTATTATTCAAAATTGCACGGCAAGAATAAGGTTACTCAATATAGCCAGCTTGTAGGTTCTAAAAAATAATTTTATGCGGATATTAGCTATAGAGACATCGTGCGATGATACGGCTATAGCTTTGGTTGAAATCAGGGGTAATTTGTTGTCGAAAAGCCGCTCCGCCAGCTGGCGGATTAAAATTTTAAAAAATTTGGTTTCTTCGCAGATCAAGTTGCACCGCCCTTATGGAGGCGTGGTGCCAATGCTCGCTAAGCGAGAACATGAAAAAAATCTGCCGAAGATTTTGAACCAAATTAAATCCGCCAGCCGGCGGATAAAATTGAAAATTGACGAGATAGCCGTCACAGTTGGCCCGGGATTAGAGCCGGCCTTATGGTCAGGCATTACTTTTGCTAAGGATTTGGCAAAGAAGTTCAATAAGCCGTTAATCGGCGCCAATCATCTCGAGGGGCATTTATATAGTTTTTTGCT
This sequence comes from Candidatus Harrisonbacteria bacterium RIFCSPHIGHO2_02_FULL_40_20, assembly GCA_001818675.1. GTDB lineage: Bacteria > Patescibacteriota > Minisyncoccia > UBA6257 > WO2-44-18 > 2-02-FULL-40-20. The sequence goes on from MHJF01000030.1 coordinate 32,889, forward strand.
ATCGCAAAAAGTTTCAAGTTCAAAGTTCAAGGTTCAAAGTTCAAAGTTATTTCCCGCTATCGCTCTTATTGTTAGCGGTGGACATACAATTTTAGTTTTGATGAAATCACTTATTCAATGGAAAAAGTTGGGAGAAACTCGGGATGATGCGGTTGGCGAAGCTTTTGATAAGGTGGCACGGATGCTGAATTTGTCTTATCCCGGAGGGCCGGAATTGGAAAAATTGGCGAAGCGAGGAAATCCGAAAGCAATCAATTTCCCACGTCCAATGTTAAAAGACAAGAACTACGACTTCAGCTTTTCTGGATTAAAAACAGCGGTTTTGTATTATTTGAGGGATAATCCACGGTTTCTTCCAGCGGACGTTGCTGCTTCTTTTCAGCAGGCCGCGATAGATGTTTTAGCTGGAAAAACCCTCAATGCAATCAAAGAATTTGGCGCTGAATCAGTTTTAATTGCCGGAGGAGTCGCGGCTAACAAGAAATTACGAGAAATTATGAAATTGGAAACTAAGAAATTGGAATTAAATTTTTTTGCCCCTCCTGCTAAGTTAAATACCGATAACGCCGCAATGATCGCTGTTGCTGCCTATTTTCAGAAATTACGAAAGAAGAATCATCGGCTGGAGGCGCAGTCAAATTTGAATTTGTAGCTATTAAATACGATTATTAGGAATATGAAAGAAGAATTGGCTAAAGCATACGACCCTAAAGAAACAGAAGGCAAAATTTACCGGCTTTGGGAGGAGGGCGGGGGTTTTCAACCAAGAACTAAGAACAGTGAACAAAGAACCTATGCGATTCATCTTCCGCCTCCGAATATTACGGGTTCTTTGCATATGGGCCATGCTTTGAATGCGACGATTGCCGATATTTTAATTCGTTATCACCGGATGAAAGGAGATAAAACCGTTTGGTTTCCGGGCACGGACCATGCCGGCATTGCTACGCAGAACGTAGTGGAAAAACAATTAAAAAAAGAAGGGATGAGCCGTTGGGATTTAGGCAGAGAAAAATTTATTGAAAAAGTTTGGGAATGGAAAAATAAATACGGCAACATTATTATTGAGCAGTTAAAAAAACTGGGCGCTTCTGCGGATTGGTCGCGGCTTCGTTTTACGATGGATGAAAATTACGCTAATTGGGTTAAGAAAGCGTTTATTCATTATTATGAAAAGGGATTAATTTATCGCGGCAAACGGATTGTGAGCTGGTGCGTGGCTTGTCAGACTTCGCTCTCTGATTTAGAGGTGGAATATAAAGAAGAGAGCGGGAAATTGTGGTTTATTAAATATCCTATTGTAGCTCCGACGCCAAGGGGTCGGAGCGATAACTATGTTATCGTTGCTACAACACGGCCGGAAACAATGCTGGGCGATGTTGCGGTGGCGGTGAATCCAAAAGATAAACGTTATAAAAATTTAATTGGGAAAAAGATTTTGTTGCCATTACAAAATAGAGAAATACCTATTATTGCCGATGACAAAATTGATATGATTTTTGGGACCGGAGCGGTGAAAGTAACGCCCGCGCACGATTTGCTGGATGCGGAAATTGGCGAGCGGCATAAATTGGAACCGATAGATATTATTGATGAGCGCGGCAGGATGACCGCCGCCGCCGGCGAAAAATTTAAAGGATTGAAAGTTGCGGAGGCAAGAGAAAAAGTTGTTAGAGAATTAGAAGAGGCTGGTTTATTAGAAAAAATTGAAGATTATAAGCATAATGTGGCAATTTGCTATCGTTCGGGCACCGTTCTTGAGCCGTTGCGTAGCAATCAGTGGTTTCTTCGGATGGTAGATCATCCTCAAAATCCAAAATCAATCCGCCAGTCGGCGGACAAAAATCAAAAGTTAGGAACATCGCTTCGCGACGCGGTTTTGAATGCTGTAAAGTCTGGGAAAGTAAAGATTATTCCTGAAAATTTTGAAAAAATTCTTTTTTCTTGGTTGGAAAATATTCACGATTGGTGCATATCTCGGCAAATTTGGTGGGGCCATCAACTTCCTGTTTGGTTTCATGAACCGAAATGTATTCCTAAAAAGGGGCATGAAAGTGACGTGGTGAAATGTAAGGAAATGGTAGTAGCTGTGGAAAAACCACAATGCGAATTTTGTGACGCAGAATTTAAACAATCGGAAGATGTTTTAGATACCTGGTTTTCTTCTGCATTATGGCCCTTTGCGGGATTATCCGAAGCAGATCTTAAAGATTTTTATCCATCCAACGTATTGATTACCGCGCGAGATATTATTAATCTTTGGGTTGGGCGAATGATATTTTCTGGATTGGAATTTCAAAAAGCCATGCCGTTTCCGGAAGTTTTGATTCACGCGACTATTTTAACCAAAGAAGGAAAAAGAATGTCTAAGAGTTTAGGAACAGGCATCGATCCTTTGGGGCTAATTGAAAAATATGGCGCGGACGCCACTCGTTTTGGCATTATTTGGCAGACCATGGGAACGCAGGATATTCATTGGGACGAGGCGGCAGTTCAGGCAGGAAAAAAGTTTGCAAATAAATTGTGGAATATAGCTCGATTTTCATTAATGAAAATCGAGAATTCAAAATTCAAAATTCAAAAGTTAAAATTACAAGTTAAAATTCAAAATAACGAAGATAGAAAAATTTTGCAAAAGTTAGATGAGGTTAAGAAAATCGTTGAGAAAAATATAAATAGTTATGAATTCGGGCCCGCGCTACACGCGCTGTACGATTTTATTTGGCACGATTTTGCGGATAAATATATTGAATTAGTGAAAGATCGGCAGGATGAAGAAGCTGATTTAGTTTTGCAACACGCTTTGTTTTCTATTTTAAAAATGTTACACCCCTTTATGCCTTTTATCACCGAGTCTATTTATCAAAAAATTGGTTTAGAAAAAAAAGATTTGTTAATGATTGAATCGTGGGTGGATTAGTTATTTTTAAGAATAGTTGTTATTTTCCTGTTATTATTGGAATGAGATGGTTTTTTCAATAGTTATTCCGGTTATTTTAGGCTTGTTGCCAAGTTTGGCCTGGCTAGCTTTTTATTTAAAAGAGGATCTGCGTCACCCAGAGCCTAAGAAGCTAATTTTTTATACTTTTCTTGCGGGTATTTTTAGCACAATCTTTGTTTTACAAATTCAAATTTTTGTTAATGGATGGCTGGATGATTATGTAATATCCTATGGATTAATATATTTTTTGGTTTTGGCGCTGATTGAAGAGGTCTTTAAATTTTTAGCAGTTTATTTTGCCGTGGGATATAGAAAAGAATTTGATGAGCCGATTGACGCAATGATTTATATGATTGTCGCGGCTTTGGGTTTCGCGGCGGTTGAGAATGTGGCTTCGATATTCCAAGCGGCTAAAAGTTTGACGATTGGGGTGGGGCCCCTAGAGACGGTAACTCTGCGTTTTGTCGGCGCTACTCTTTTGCATACGATTTCTTCGGGTTTAGTCGGTTATTATTGGGGAAAGGCTATGGCTAAGAAATCAAATTATTCCAGTTTGATAGCGCGTGGATTAATTTTCGCCACTATTCTGCACGCTATTTTTAACTATTTTATAATTAATTTTGAATCTCTGGCGATTTCGGTTATTTTTCTAATTTTTGTGGCCATTTTCATTCTTAATGATTTTGAAAGATTAAAAAGATATAAATAAAAGCATCCCCCTTGTCTAGATTGCGCGCTATTTCTTCCTATTTTATAATCATTATATGAACGAGGAATTTCAATCTTTAAACAATTTTATTCCCGAGAACGAAAAGGAGGTTGAGATTGATTTGGTGAAATCGGGGCATTCAGCTGTTAAAGAAAAAGAATCAGCTGGCGATGTTTTTGAAGATGGCGAAGGGCAATTGAGCATCGATGTTTATCAGACTTCAGAAGAAATTATAGTTGAGGCTCCTATTGCGGGTGTTAAGTCAGACGATTTAGATATTGATGTTACTACGGAATCGGTTACTATTCGCGGAAGGCGGGAACGAGAGAGCCGAATTAAAGACGATGATTATTTTTATCAAGAATGTTATTGGGGGAAATTTTCCCGATCGGTAATTTTACCCCAAGAGGTGGACGCGGAAAAAGCCGAAGCTTCTTTGAAGCACGGAGTGCTCACTATTATTTTACCCAAACTTAATCGGCAGAAGTCCAGAAAGCTCAAAGCTAAGCTTGACTAAGTTAAAAAAACTGCTTAATATTTAAGCAGTTTTTTTTGATTGAAAATATATTAGCGAGCAAGAATTTTGCCACTGAAATTTGAGAAAGGAGGTGCGCTGTGAGTTTAGGAAAAACTGGTTTAGTGCTGGATGGCGGAGGCGCTAAGTGTGTGTTTCAGATTGGCGCCCTTCTTGCTTTTGAGGAGCGGGGCATTAAATTTTCTAAGGTTCAGGGCGTTTCTGCCGGATGTTTGAACGGCGCTAAGTTTGTTGAATCCGGCGCTCAGAATTTAAAAAAGATCTGGATGGATTTGGATAAAAGAGGTTATCAGAGTTTATTTGGCAGTTGGTTTTTTATGGTTCGCCATAGTTTCAGCAACGCCTTATATAATGACGCCGAATTAAATCAACTAGTGAATCAATGGGTGGATGTTAATGGGCTTTTAGATTCTGAAACGGAATTTGAATTAGTTGTTCGGAATGAACTGACTGAAAAAATAGAAATATTTAATACTCGGCGCTTTAAAGAGGAGAGCGGCAATCCAGAAGTTTTTCGCCGGCTTATCAAGGCCTCGGCCAGTTTACCCGGAGGATTTTCCCCGGAAAATATTAATGGCCAGCTTTATTCTGATGGCTGCGAATTTGACTTAGATTCTTTTGCCGATTTTGATACCGTATTTTTTGTTAATTCTGATCAGCCGTTGGAGAAAGTCGATCCTGATAAAATGGCAAAAACGCTGGCGAATATGCATTTTTCCATTAGGACGCTTAAGCTTGCCAGCGCCTTGATTGATCGTATCGCGGCAGAAAAGATTAAAAATTTCGTTCTTATGAATCATGTTCGGTTGGTTGAACCGGATGAGAAAGCGGCGATTTTTCCGATTATCAATAGAATAGCGAAGTTTGTGGAAAATTTAATTGGTCCTTCGGAAAAACGTCTTATCCCTATTAGCCCTTCTATTAATATACCGACTTTGCGTTTGGATTATTGGGGGCCGGGCGATTTTGTAAAATCTATTGAAAATGGTTATCAGCAAACGACTGATATTTTAGATAGGCTTGGTTCTTAACCCTCTCCTTTCCACACGAATGTGTAAAAGGAGAGGGTTTTTAATTGGAGATTTATAATTTCTGCCAGAAGACTGGCTGCCTCGTAGCGAAGCGAAGAGAAGAGAAGAGAAGCAACATAAATCCCACCAAATAATGAGTAGGAGAATTAAAATCTCATCATTTGGTGAAAGGTACGAAGTACCACGGCTGCCTTGCCGGCAGGACAGCCGTGGATTTCTATTGATTAATGGAGTAAAATATTTTTAAAATGGGTTCTAACGAATATTTCACTGAAGCAGTAGTTTTAGATAAAGAGCCGAGCGGAGAATTTGATTCTATCGCGCATTTATATACCCAAGAATTAGGCAGAGTTTCGGCTAGCGTAACCAGCGCGCGGAAAATTCTTTCTAAACTTAATAGCCATTTGGAGCCGTTGAATTTAGTACAGGTTCGATTAGTAGAAAAAAATCGTTTTCATGTTGCGGATGTTTTGAAGACGGGAGCATTAGATCGCCAGCATTTAGACGCTTTAAAATTAATTAAGTCCATTACTCCGGAGGCGCAGCCCGATCCCGAATTATGGCATTTAATTAAAACCAATCTTAATGAAAAAGATATTTTAAGTATTTTAGGATTTGATTCTCAATTCGCGGCTTGCCTTGGTTGTGGGCTAAAAAAGGATTTGCGGTTCTCCATAAATGATTTGTCCTATTTTTGCGTAGCTTGCTACGATAGATTATTATAAAGTTAATCTATGTTCTCGCGATATAAGCGATTATTTATTGTTTTAGGCGGGATAGCTTTGGTTTTACTGGTAACCATTATTTTTTTATGGATTCAGTCTCGGCGGGCTAGCGGTTTGGGCATTGCTTTTGACGCGCCGGACCAAGTTTTAGTTGGCGTTCCTTTTGAGGTTTCGGTGAATATTGCCAATGATTCTAGCAGTGTTTTGAGAGACGCCCGTTTAAATTTAAGCTTGCCGGAGGGCGTGGTTTTTGTCGGAAAATCAGAAGACAAGAATGTGGAATTTAAAGACATCGGCAATTTAGGCGAGGGCAGTTTGGCCCAAGAGAAATTCCAGCTGATGGTTTTAGGCGGTGAAAATACCGTCAAAGAAATTCAAGCCAATGTGGTTTATTCCCCGACTTCTATCGGCTCCAAGTTTGAAAAGGAAGCATCTCTAGATTTAGCGGTTGGCGGGTTCGGGTTGCCCCTGGATATAGTTACACCTACTAAAGTTTTTAGCGGAGAGGATTTTGAAACGGTTATTTCTTTTAAAAATTCTTCCGATCTTGATTACGAAGATTTAAAACTTTCTATTGAATATCCGCCGGTTTTTAATTTTATTAAGTCCTCCGCTGAATTAGAAAATGCTCATCGGGAGTGGTATGTAGGTGGGCTACGAAAGGGTTCTAATAACGAATTAAAAATTACGGGTAATTTAATTGGCCCGGATAATGCTTTTTTTAATTTGGCTGTTTTTATTGATGGTGAGTTTTCTGGCCAGCGATATAAAATTAGCGCCGGCACCGCCACGATTTCTATTGCCGCTTCGCCGCTTTCTTTAAGAATCGCCCTTAATGATTCCCAGGAATATATTGCTAAAGCTGGCGACCTGCTTCGTTATACTATTACTTATATCAATAATACGGATATTGGATTAAAAGACGGCATCATTCGCGCTCAGCTTAAAGGCGAGATGTTTGATTTTTCAGGATTGAATACCCGAGCGGCCTATAGTTCCGTGAATAATACTCTGACTTGGAATGTTTCCAATACGCCAGGGCTTGCTTTAATTGGGCCCGGAGAATCCGGAACTGTTACTTTTGAAATTAAAACCAAGCTATCCTATCCGATCCGCAGATTAAATGATAAAAATTTTACCTTGCAAGTTTTAGGACAAATTGAATCTCCCACCGTGCCATATTTTGTTTCGGCTAAGAAAACTATTAGTTCCCTCACTTTTGAAACTAAAGTGGCTGGCCAGATCAAAGTTGACGCTAAAGCTTATTTCCGAGATGCTTCCGCGGGAATTGTGAATGAGGGGCCTTTTCCTCCGCGAGTTAGCCAAAAAACTAATTTTACTGTTCATTGGTTAATTACTAATTTTGGCACAGATGTTTCGGGCATTAAGGCGCGAGCTTTTCTAGGCCCTAATGTTAGAATAACTGGCGTGACTAAGAGTAATTCCGGAATTTTGCCGATTTATGATTCGCAAACCCAAGAAGTAGTTTGGGAAATTGATAAAATTATTGCTACGCGCGGCGTAGTTGGAGAGCCTCTAGAAGCAATCTTTCAGATTGAGGCGATTCCTTCTTCGCCTAATGTTTTTTGGCCGTTGATTCAAGAAACTACCTTAATCGCTACGGATGATTTTACGAATACCGCTTTAATTTCTAGGGATGCCGGAATTACAACGGCTTTGCCGGATGATTCGACCGTGTCTTCTTCTCAAGGATTGGTTAAGGAATAAAATATTTATAGATGATTTACGGATTCCGTTAGAAGGTGAACAAGCTCAGCCGTTTTAATACGGTCATAAGATTTATGAAAAATAATCAAAAAAATAAAAATAGTAAAGTTGGGCCCCTTTCTAATGGGATGGAAAAAATAGTTAGTTTGGCCAAGCGCCGAGGATTTATTTTCCCGGGCTCGGAAATTTACGGCGGTCTGGCGAATTCTTGGGATTACGGGCCTTTAGGCGCAGAGTTAATCAATAATATTTCTAATTTATGGTGGAAGAAATTTGTTCAGCAACGTTCGGATGTGGTGGGTTTGAGGGGACCTATAATTATGAATCCGAAAGTTTGGGAAGCTTCGGGACACGTTAAAAATTTTACGGATCCGTTAGTAGAGTGCAAAATTTGCCATATTCGTTTGCGCGCGGATAAACAAACCGAGCTTAAAGACCACGCCGAGACCCATAAAGGAAAAGAAGTTACTTGGACGGACCCTAAAAATTTTAATACCTTATTTGAAACTTATATAGGAACGGTTGAGGATTCTAAATTAAAAGCTTATCTTCGCGGCGAAACTGCGCAGACTATGTTTACCGATTTTAAACTAGTTCTGGAATCAATGCGTAAAAAGTTGCCTTTGGGCATTGCGCAGATTGGCAAGGCTTTTCGTAATGAGATTACAACCGGCAATTTTATTTTTCGTACTAAGGAGTTTACTATTGCTGAATTAGAGTACTTTATCGCGCCGGGCGAAGACGACAAAGCATTTGAGGAATGGCTGGAATATCAGCAGAATTTTTTTGTTTCCGACTTGGGATTGAAAAAAGAAAATATTAAGATCGTAGAATTACCCAAAGATGGATTAGCTCATTATTCCAAACGCACTGTAGATACTTATTATAATTTCCCATTTGGCTGGGATGAGGTAGCGGGCATTGCTAATCGCACTGATTATGATTTGAAAAATCATATTGAGTTGTCCGGCGCCAATTTAAGTTATAAAGATCCGGTGAGCGAAAAAGAGTTTGTTCCGTATGTTATTGAGCCGACTTTTGGTTTAGACCGCATAATGTTAGCGGTGCTATTAGACGCTTATTCCGAATCTGAAGCCCGTTCCGGTAAAGAAGACGCGGTTCATGAAAATGAAATAACCTTGCGTTTGCCTAAGCAGTTGGCGCCGATTAAAATCGCCGTATTGCCGTTATCTAAAAAAGAAGAGCTTACACAGCCAGCTTTAGAAATTCTCAATAATTTACAAAAGAATTGGATGTGCCAATATGATGAAACTGGCTCTATTGGCAAACGCTATCGCCGCCAAGATGAAATCGGCACTCCTTATTGCGTAACCGTGGATTTTGAGACTATCAATGATCAAGCGGTAACTGTCCGTGATCGGGATACGATGAAACAAGAGAGGATAAAAATTTCTGAACTCGTTGTTTATTTGAAAGCACTTTTATAGTTCCTAGATTATTTTTTCTCTATTTTTTTGTTTCCGGTGCTATCCCATGGGATAGCACCGGAAACATTATTTGACGGATAAAAAGTTTTGTATTAAAATAACTTTGTTCTTTTACATTATTTCTGTTGGTACAAAAGCTTTGCTTTTGGGCAGAAATAAAAGCTCGCGATAACCGAGCATATATAGGAGGTTGATATGGCCGCAACAACCGGCGAGAAAGCGCGTTTGTTGGATTTAGTGACGAGTGTTTTAGAGTTAGTGCGAGATGGACAGAGAAAACCCGATGGTGTTTCTCGCATCCTCCAAACCATCAAAGATAACCCCAATTTTATTAGCCAGCTTTTCCCTCTTCATGCCCCTGTTGAAATTATTACATCTGGAAATTTCCACCTCCAACTCCTTGACTGGCAAAGATTTTTTCAGGAAGTTCGCGGAGTCAAGGTATCTCTTAAACATCTCCGTTCTATTGCTATCCCCCAAGCCAAAGATGAATTCAGCTGGCTGGTGATCATGCTCAAGGACATGACTGCCAATCAGATTTATAACAGCATGAGCCAAAGGATGAAGTGCGGGAAATACTTTGATAATCTGGACGCTGGTAATCATGACCGCATCTCGGACCATGATTACATCATCCGAGTCCGTCCCAGAGTGGAAGCTGACGAGGAATTCAAAAACTTCTCAGCCAACCAGATTGCCCAAGTGGGCATCAAAGGAATGACCACAGTGGAACGTCTGCAATTAGAAGATTTCTACCACTGGAAAACCAGAGATCACTTGGATAAAGAGAATATTACGCTATGTACAGGTTCGCGCGTTCCGGGTGGTTTTGTCCCGGACGTAAACTGGCATTCGGATGATGACGAGGTTTACGTGGGTTGGTGCGGTCCTGGCAGTGCCGGTGGCCATCTCCGTGTTCGTGAGGCAGTTTCGTAACCTTGTAACTTTTTCCCTTAGCTTCGGCTAAGGGATTTTTATTGGGGCGGACACGCCGTCATTGCGAGGATCCGCCAGCTGGCGGATCCTCGCAATGACAGTATGATTAATTAAATCAATGTTAGATTGCTTCGCTCTGCTCGCAATGACATTGGATATTTGTTAAAATTTAAGCAATAGTATGAATTTCTCTAAAAAAACTTTAAAAAATGGCTTGCGGGTGATTACGATTCCTAAGCCAGATAGTTTGGCTACTACGGTTTTGGTTTTAGTAGAAGCCGGATCAAAATACGAAACTAAAGAGATTAACGGCTTATCCCATTTTTTGGAGCATATGTGTTTTAAGGGCACAACCAAGAGGCCGACCGCCTTAGATATTGCCGGCGAGTTGGATGGTCTTGGCGCAGAGTATAATGCCTTTACTTCTCAAGAATGGACTGGTTATTACGCTAAAGTTCAGAACGAGCATAAAGACAAGGCGTTGGACGTTATCAGCGATTTATACCTAAACCCAGTTTTTAATCTGGTGGAAATTGAAAAAGAAAAAGGCGTGGTGATTGAAGAGCTGAATATGTACGAAGATACGCCGCAAAGAAAAGTGCAGGATTTATTTTCGGAATGTTTATATGGCGATCAGCCGGCTGGTTGGGATGTGGGAGGCAAAAAAGAGATTATTCAAAAGTTGAATCGCGAAGATTTTTTGAAATACCGCGGCGAGCATTATGTGGCTAAAGCGACAATTATTGTGGCCGCTGGCGCAGTGGATGAAAAATGGCTTTTGCCGCAAATTGAAAAACATTTTGTTGGCATTTCGAATGCGCCTAAATTCGGAAAATTGAAAACTCAAGAAGCGCAAGAAAAACCCGCATTGTTGGTGAAATTTAAAGAATCTGACCAAACCCATTTGGTTTTGGGCGTTCGGGCTTTTGATGCTTTTGACGAGCGGCGGTATGCCGGAGAGGTATTGGCGGATATTTTAGGTGGCGGTATGAGTTCACGTTTGTTTCAGCGGGTTCGGGAAGAATTAGGCGCGGCTTATTATGTGAATGCCAGTTTAGATCTTTATAGCGATCATGGGTATTTTGCGGTTTCCGCTGGCGTAGATCATAAAAAATTAGAAATTGTGATTAAGGCAATTTTGGACGAATTAATGAAAATTGCTTCTAATTCTTTAACCGATAAAGAATTGCATCGGGCGAAAGATCATTTAAGCGGACGAATG
>MHJF01000031.1 GCA_001818675.1 Candidatus Harrisonbacteria bacterium RIFCSPHIGHO2_02_FULL_40_20
ATTGGGTGGCGACTTCCGCTTGGCGCCCCCAAACCACGATGTTATGAAACTCGGTTGATTCCTGTTTCTGGCCAGCTTTATCCTTCCAAACTCTATTAGTAGCAACGCCAAAACTAGTGACTTGTTGGCCACCTGCCGTAGAACGCAATTGAGGATCAGAAGTTAAGCGGCCAAGAATGAAAACTTTGTTTAAATTCATACGTTTTGCTTAATAATACTAACTATACGAACTTTATACGAATAGCGCGAAGAGATCAAATTTTGTTCGTGTCATTCGTATTATTTCGTGTTGTTTGTGTTATTTCAAAATTTCTTCCAATTTCTGTTCTAAAGCTTCGTTGCTTAAAACTTGAGGCAATTGAACCGGGCGAGAAGTGACACTAGAAGGCTCGCTGGCAACCGAAGATGGACGGCTTTGATAATAAGGCTGCCTTTTTTTAATTGGAGGCGTGATAATTAAGAATCGTAAAACTTTTTCATTCAAAGTTAGGGATTGCCTCAAATCGGCCATGACAGCCGGATCAGCTTCAAAAAAATAAAACCCAAAAAAACCTGAATGATGCTTTTGAATAGGATAAGCCAAACGCACATCCTTAAGCTGGCCACGTTCGGATATATTAGCCTGGATAATCTTCAAGGCATTATCAATCTCACTGATTAAATCAGCGGACTTTAACAAAAACGATATTTCGTATTCTTTTTTATTTTCTTCTGTCATATTTTAGCCATTAGCGACTAGTGATTAGCCACTAGGGATTTAATTTAAAATAACACATTGTTATCTTTTTTGCTAGTGGCAATAAACTCTGCATCTCGATCTCCCATCGTGTTTGAGGACAGATTGTCTTGAGGAACATCTCGAAGCCCCGACGGTTTGGTTTCTGAATTATAATCTAGCTTTAATTCAGAACGTCGAGACGAGAGCGAGGCGCTCTTTGCCGCTGGAGCAAAGAGACGCCGTTTCCGAAAGACAACTGCCCGAAATATCACAATGGGAAGTGTACTCCCTCTTATTCCACCCCCTCGCCTTCATCTCCGCTAGTTGTGCCGGATTCAGCTAAATTTTCCTGAATCTTTCTCATTTCTAAGCCCGTCCCAACCGGAATCGGCCGGCCAATAATGACATTTTCTTTCAAGCCGCGCAGCTCATCCACCCTCCCATCAAGGGCGGCGTTAATAATACTGCGAGCAGTTTCTTGGAAAGAAGCGGAAGAAAGGAAGCTTTCAGTAGAAAGAGCGATCTTCGTAATACCCATCAATAATTGGGCGGCTTTAGCGGGAGTTTTATTCCTCTTTTTCATTCTGCGATTAACTGCTAAAAACTTGGACTTTTCTACTACATCGCCGACAATAAATTCCGTGTCACCGGCATCTTTAATCTTTACTCTCGCGAACATTTGCCGAATCACCACTTCAATATGCTTATTATTAATAGCAGCGCCTTCAGCAAGATAAATCCTTTGAACTTCATTAAGAATATATCGCTGAACCGCGGAAGACCCTCTTAAACGGAATAATTCTTTTAGATCCAAATTGCCTTCGCAAAGCTGTTCGCCTTTTTTAACCTTCTCGCCTACCTTAACAAAAACTTCCGCCAATCTAGAAATGGCGTATTCTTTAGGCTCTTTTGTTTTAGGCTCTAAAACTTTAATAATCTTAATTAATCCTTGCTCTTCAATAGCCACCACATCTCCTTCGGACTCTGCCAGAAAAGCGCGGCCCTTTGGCGGACGAGCCTCAAAAACCTCTTCAATTCTAGGCAAACCATGAGTAATATCGGAACCCGCCACGCCGCCAATATGGAAAGTTCTCATAGTCAGCTGGGTTCCCGGTTCTCCAATAGATTGAGCCGCAATCACTCCTACAGCCTCTCCGATTTGAACAGATTTGTTGTTTCCTAAATCAAAACCATAACAAGCAGAACAAATGCCATATAAAGTCTTACACGTAATTGGGGACCTTACTTTAATCACATTAAGATTCGAATTATCAATAATTTCTCCCTCTTTTTTATCTATAATTTCCCCGGCTTTCAACACAATTTTTCCATCAACCTTAATATCTTCTAAAACTACGCGAGAGAACAATCGACTGGCAAAACTACTTCCCAACTCCAATCCATCTTCCCGTAAAAGTTCTATACCTTCTTTGGTGCGGCAATTCTCTTCTTTAATAATTACATCTTGGGCAACGTCTACTAATCTCCTGGTTAAATAACCCGCTGAAGCGGTTTTTAACGCGGTGTCTGTAGATCCTTTTCGAGCGCCATGAGTAGAAATAAAATACTCCAACACGCTTAAACCCTCCTTATAAGAGGAGCGAATCGGCAATTCAATAGTTTCACCTTTGGGATTCTGCACCAAGCCTTTCATACCCGCCATTTGCACTGGCTGAGACCAACTGCCGCGAGCGCCAGAGTCAATAATTTGATAAACCGAGCTGCTCTTTAACAAAGTGGCTGGAACTAATTTTGCTAAATCTCCTTTCACTTTATTCCAAATAGAAACAGTGCGCGCCCTTCTTTCCACGTCCGTCAATAATCCTTGTTCGTATTGGCCCTGATTCAAAGCCGCTTCTTCTTCAGCTTTCTTTAAAATTTCTGGCTTTTCTTCGGGAGTAATTAAATCATCCATGCCCCAGGTAATGCCAGATAAAGTGGCGTATTCAAAACCAATTTTCTTTAAATTATCAAGATATTGGCTGGTGTTTTCCATGCCTACGGCATTAATAATCTGGGCAACCAATTTAGACAGCTCTTTTTTATTAAGATTTTCATTAACGTAAGGAAAATCTTTTGGCAAAGCTTCGTTAAAAATTAAACGCCCAAGAGTAGTCTCTAAATAACGTCCCGGCAATTCCGGTTTTAAAATTTTAATTAAAGCATTAATCTCTACTAAGCCATTTTCATAAGCAAACAACGCCTCCTGGCTGTCAGCGAAAACTTTGCCGGCTCCCAGGCCATCTTCTTTAGCTCGAGTTAAATAATAACAACCCAAAACAATATCTTGGGTAGGAACCGCGATTGGTTCACCAGTGGCCGGTTTTAAGATATTCAAACTGGAAAGCATTCTGGAAGAAGCTTCGGTTTGAGCTTCAGCGCTTAAAGGCAAATGCACAGCCATTTGGTCGCCATCAAAGTCCGCGTTAAAAGCGCTACAAACCATTGGCGGAATCCGAATCGCTAAATCTTCAATCAAAAGCGGCTGAAACGCCTGAATGCCCAATCTATGCAAAGTCGGCGCGCGGTTCAAAAGAACTTTGCGGCCAGCAATAACTTCTTCTAGAATTGCCCAAATTTCCGGAGGAGCCTGCTCAATTAAACGGTTGGCATTTCGAATATTGTGCGCTAAATTTCTTTCTAAAATTTTGTTAATGACAAAAGGTTTAAAAATCTCTAGAGCTAAACGCTTCGGCAAGCCGCATTGATGCAATTTTAGATCTGGACCGATCACAATAACCGAACGCGCTGAATAATCTACTCTTTTACCAAGCAAATTTTGGCGAAAACGGCCCTGCTTGCCTTTCAACATGTCCGCCAACGATCGCAACGGCCGGCGCTGGCTGGAAAGCTGCTGGGATCCAAACCGGGCAGTGTTATCCACTAACGCGTCAACGGCCTCCTGTAGCATTCTTTTTTCATTAGTAATGATAACTTCCGGAGCCTTAATCTCTAAAAGTTTTTTCAAACGATTATTGCGATTAATAACCCGCCTATATAAATCATTTAAATCCGACGTAGCATAACGTCCGCCGTCTAAAGCAACCATCGGCCGCAAATCTGGCGGCAAAACCGGCAAGGCTGTCATAATCATCCATTCCGGCCTCATATCATTTTTAAAAAGCTGGGTGGCGATTTTTAAACGTTTT
Source organism: Candidatus Harrisonbacteria bacterium RIFCSPHIGHO2_02_FULL_40_20 (assembly GCA_001818675.1). Taxonomy (GTDB): domain Bacteria; phylum Patescibacteriota; class Minisyncoccia; order UBA6257; family WO2-44-18; genus 2-02-FULL-40-20. The sequence continues at coordinate 3,868 of MHJF01000031.1, forward strand.
AACAAGCGAATTTCTTTGCTCGGATCTTTAACGTCTTTTAATTCTTTTTGAGTTTCCGAAATTAATTTTTTTAAATCGAGTTTCTCTAAAATTTTTCGAACCGCTTCAGCGCCACTACCTGCTTCAAAAACATCGGCAAAACGACGAGACAAATTAAAATATTCTGTTTCATTTAAAACGTATCCTAATTCTAATACCTCCAACATATTCTTTGCTTCCGTTAAGCCTTTTTTTAATTCATCTACTTTTACGCCCTCCTTTCTAGAGCTCTTTTTTCTCGCGTCAAATTCCTGCTCTAATTCTTTAAGAACGCGCTTGCGGCTTTCCTCGTTAACAGCCGTAATGATATAAGCGGCGTAATAAATTACCCTTTCCAATTTCGGCAAAGGAACAGCTAAAATAGAACTCAATTTTGAAGGAGAATTTTTGAAAAACCAAATATGCGCGACTGGCGCGGCCAATTTTATATGGCCCATTCTTTCACGGCGAACAATAGAACGAGTAACTTCCACATTGCACCGGTCACAAACTAATCCCTTATATCTAATCCGGCGATATTTCCCGCAATAACATTCCCAATCTTTTGTCGGACCAAAAATCCGCTCTGAAAAAAGGCCGTCTTTTTCCGGACGCTGAGTGCGATAATTAATAGTTTCCGGCTTAATTACTTCGCCATGAGACCATTTAATAATCTCTTCTGGAGAAGCAATCCTCAATCTCATAGCGTTAAAATCACCAAAATTAGGCATAAATTTATTCTTTTTCTTCTTTTTTATTAATTAATTCGACGCTCAATCCCAAACTTTTTAATTCGCTCAATAAAACATTAAAAGAAGCCGGAATATTTAAGCTTTTAATTGGTTCGCCTCTAATAATAGATTCGTAAGCCGCCGAACGCCCAAAAACATCGTCAGATTTAATGGTCAAAACCTCCTGCAAAATATGCGCGGCGCCATAAGCTTCCAACGCCCAAACTTCCATTTCTCCAAAACGCTGACCGCCGAATTGCGCCTTGCCGCCTAATGGCTGTTGGGTAATCAAAGAATAGGGACCGATCGAACGCATATGAATTTTATCTTCTACTAAATGGTTAAGCTTCATTATATAAGCAACTCCAACAGTAACTGGCCTTGGAAAAACCTTGCCAGTGCGCCCGTCATAAAGCTTCAACTGTCCGCTTTCCGGAAGCCCAGCTTTTTTTAATTCTTCTTTAATCTGCGCCTCGGTTGCTCCGGATAAAGCAGGCGTAACCGCCCGATAGCCTAAAGCTTTTGCCGCTAATCCTAAATGAGCTTCTAAAATCTGGCCTAAATTCATACGAGACGCCACGCCTAAAGGATTTAAAACAACGTCTACCGGAGTGCCATCTTCTAAATAAGGCATATCTTCTACTGGGCGAACTTGGGAAATAACGCCTTTATTCCCATGTCGACCAGCCAACTTGTCGCCAGCGCGCACCTTTCGCAATTGCGCGACTTCTACCTGAATTCTTTTAATAATGCCCGGCTCTAATTTATCGCCGCGTTCGCGAGAAAATATTTTAATGCCAATAACATAACCGCTTTTGCCATGAGGCATAGTTAAAGAACTGTCTTTAACGTCACGGGCTTTTTCTCCAAAAATCGCCCGCAATAACCGCTCTTCCGCGGTCAATTCAGTTTCGCTTTTTGGAGAAATTTTTCCAGCTAAAATATCGCCGGCCCGAACTTCCGCGCCAATACGAATAATGCCCTCTTCATCTAAATCTTTAAGTTTATCCTCCGAAACATTAGGAATATCGGGAGTGGTAAGTTCCGGGCCTAATTTAGTGTCGCGAACATCGCAATAAAAATCTTCAATATGGATAGAAGTAAACTTATCTTGCTGTACCATCCGTTCCGATAAAACAATAGCGTCTTCAAAATTCGCTCCTTCCCAAGAAAGAAAGGCCACTACTAAATTTTGCCCTAAAGCCAAAACGCCGTTATCTACCGATGGACCATCGGCTAATAATTCTCCTTTTTTAACTTTCTGCCCTACTTGAACTAACGGCCGGTGAGAAATACAAGTATATTGGTTAGAGCGTTTAAATTTATTTAAAGCATAAGCCTTAGGCCCAGACTTTCCTTTAACCAAAACGTGATTGGCATCGGCTTCCTCGACAACCCCATCTTCAAGCGCTAAGACCACTTGACCAGAATCATGCGCGGCCTTTTCTTCTATTCCAGTTCCTACATAAGGAGCATCTGGGGTAATAGAAACAACAGCTTGACGTTGCATGTTAGAACCCATCAAGGCGCGGTTAGAGTCGTCATGTTCTAAGAAGGGAATAAGGGCGGTAGCAACGCTAATAGATTGAATCGGGGCAACATCAATAAGATCGACTTCGGAACGAGGGCAAATGCCAGGCTCGCCATTGATGCGAGCCTCGATCATATCGCCTAATAAATTGCCATCTTCATCTCTACGCACGCCTGCATGGGCAATTTTATATTTTTCTTCTTCAATGCCATTAAGCCAAATTGAATCCTTAGTAATCTTTCCGTGCTTCACCACCACATAAGGAGTTTCCAAGAAGCCCAAATTATTCACTCTCGCAAAACTAGCTAAATGATTTACTAATCCGATGTTGGCTCCTTCTGGAGTTTGAATAGGACAAATTCTTCCATAATAAGAACGATGAACATCGCGCACTTCAAAGCCAGCACGCTCCCTGGTTAATCCGCCTGGACCCATCGCAGAGATCCTGCGTTTATGCTCTAATTCCGCCAATGGATTAACTTGATCCATAAACTGAGACAATTGAGAAGAAGAAAAGAATTCTTTGACTACAGAAGTCAGCGGTCGAACATTGATCAGTTGAACAGGAGTCAAAGTATTAATTTCTAGAGTGGACATCCTGTCCTGAATAATTCTCCTTTGCCGAGCCAAACCAACGCGCAATTTATTTTGCAGTAATTCGCCTACCGGCCTCACCCTTCTATTGCCCAAATGATCAATATCATCCGGCTCCATAGATTGATCGTTATTTAAACGGATAATTTCTCGTACCACAGCCACTAAATCATCTAGGGTTAAAAGGCGGCTCTCTTCGTCTTTAATTTTCAAACGCTGATTGAGTTTAAATCTTCCAACTTCTGATAAATCATAACGATCAGCCCGCTGAAACATAGCGTCAATCAAGCTTTTGGCGTTTTCTACGGTAGCGAGATCACCCGGACGAATCCGTTTATAAATTTCTAAATAAGATTCATCAAGATTCTTAGCGGAATCTTTTTTCAAAGTTGGCTTGATATACTGATGATCTCCCACTTCAATATCAGCGAAAGTTTTAATAATTTCTTCTTCTTCAGTCATGCCAAAAATTCTTAATATATCGGAAACCGCGGCTTTGCGTTTCCGATCAATCTTAACGCCAATAAATCCATCTGCGTCTGTTTCAAACTCCAACCAAACGCCGCGATTCGGAATAATCTTGGCGCCAAATAATTTGCGTCCGCGCCAAACATTGGCGGTAAAATAAACCCCGGCAGAACGAATCAGTTGGGAAACTACAACCCGTTCAATGCCGTTAATAATAAAAGTGCCCCGATCGGTCATCATCGGGAGATCACCAAAATAAATTTCTTGTTCTTTCTTTTCTTTAATTCTATGATTCTCCAATCTTAACTTAACCCTTAACGGAGCTTCGTAAGTTAAATCTTTAAAACGCGCGTGAGCCTCATCATATTTGGGTTCATCAAAATAATAATCCAAAAAATGAAGCTCTAAATCCTTGCCAGTATAATCTTTAATCGGAGAAACTTCTTTAAATAACTCTTTTAAGCCCGTCTTTAAAAACCATTGATAAGACTGGGTTTGGATTTCCACTAAGTTAGGCTGAGCCACTAAGGCTTTAGAATGGCTAGAGAAAACTTTAGTTGGAAGTTTCATTGGTAATTAGTAATAATTAGTAAGTTTAAAAAAATAAGCGATTTTCTTTATAAATAAGGTGAAAACGAAAAAAACTAAGCGAGAGCTCGCTTAATGACTTTTTGAGATAATTATTAACTATTTAACACAATGGCCTTATAAATGTCAAGCCCCGTCACCAGACCTGCCTGCCGGCAGGCAGGTCCGACATTGCAACGCCTAAGCCGCTTTTCTCTAGACATAGATTCATAAAAAAAGACTAATATTTCTAAAAAAGCTAAGTTTTATGGAAGGCGTTGTAGAAAAGCGAAATGTCGGGCTCGGTGCGGGGCAAGACCCCCTATTTTTTTAAATATCTTGACCGATTTTCGTCGTGCTCTTCAAAAGTTCTGCTAAAAATAGTTTTCTTAGTCGTGGGGTCCGACAAATAATACAAATAATCCGAGACTTTGGGATGTAAAGCCGCGTAAATCGCATTTAATCCGGGATTCGCAATCGGAGTTAACGGCAAACCGTAACGTTTATAAGTCTCTGGCGCCGCATCAACTTGTAGGGCCATATTAATTCCTAAACGCTTGCGCAAAATACCCGAAACTATTAATCGATCATTATGCAAAGGCACTTCTTTTTCTATTAATGAAGCCAAAATAACAATTTCGTATTCCGTTAAGCTATCATCCTCAACCCGGCTATTTTTTAACAAAGGCCAAGCTTTTTTTTGAAAATTATCTAAAATTTTTCTTATCACTTCTTCTGGCGAAGAATTATTAAAAAAACGATAAGTATCGGGAAATAAAAATCCTTCTAAAAACTTAGCCTTTTCTAAAAAAGGGTAATTAACTCGTAATGAAGCAAATTTATAATTTTGAATTCCCTTAGCGGAAATAATGCCTAATTCACTAAATTTTTTATCAATTTCTGCTAAATTTTCTCCTTCAATAATAGTAACTTGAATATCATTTTTGGGACCAGCCAATAAAAGAGCAATGATATCAGGAGTACTTAGAGAGGGCTTGAGATTATAATCGCCTGGCTTTAAACGGCGCAAAGCCCCGGAAACAAAACCGTAAACTTTAAAGGCTAATTGCGATCTGATGAAGCCGGCTTCTTTCAAAGATTGGGCAATCTCTTCAACGCTTTGACCTTGATCAATTTTCAATGTCTCCTCCCGCTTGCTAGCCGAGGTTAGGGGCGTAAGCAAATATAAAAAATAGCCGAGAATCAAACTTGCCGTTATTAAAATAAAATAGATTTTAATTGCTTTTCCCATTATTCCATCCCGTTAGAGACAGGCCGCCAAAGGAGACCATAACTTGACCATTTTAATAATCGACATTTTATATCTAAAATCAAATAATATTTTAGAAATCATAGATTGGTTGTCTCTAACGGGATTCCATTAACAATGGCATGCCGCGGAAAAATGAAGACCGCGCCATAATGCCTTGAATTATACCGACTAAAATCGCGTTAGCCAAAAGATTGGATCCTCCGTAACTTAAAAAGGGGAAAGAAACTCCAACCACCGGCAAAAGGCCGACGGCCGATCCGACATTCAAAGTAAAATGGGCCAGCATCATAATGATCACCCCCAAACATACTAATCGGGCAAAATTATTTTCCGCCGCCAATCCAATTTTAACGATTCTAAAAATTAGAAACGCGAAGGCGGAAATTATTAAACTTCCCCCAAAAAATCCCCATTCTTCCACAAAGGCCGCAAATACAAAATCACTTTGGGCCTCCGGTAAAAATCCTAATCTTACTTGAGTCCCTTGGCCAAAACCCTTACCCCAAAATCCTGCTGATCCAATGGCAATCTTAGACTGATTCACTCCATAATTAACTTTAAGGGGCGAATATTCCGTATTAAAAACAGCAATCACCCGTTCTTTTTGATAATCTTTTAAAAGATATTGCCAAGCTACGGGACTTATAATTATAAAAACTGCGAGGCCGATAAAAATATATCGCCACGGTATTCCGCTCACCAATAGGAATCCCAACCAAATACTGGAAAAAATTAACACGGAACCTAAATCCGGCTGCAATAAAACTAAAATTGCTAAAATAATAAAATAAACAAAGGATTTAAAAATATTTTCCCAATTCGCAATCGCAATGTGCCGACGGGCAAAAAAATAAGATAACATAAGAATCAAGGCTACTTTCGCAAACTCCGCGGTTTGAAACCTCAATGGCCCAATTACCAACCAGCTTTTTGACGATCTGATTGTTGGGGCAAAAATCAAAGTCAGACCTAAAAGCAGCACAACCGCTAAATAAATCAACAACATGAGCCAACGATAGCTCATTAAAGACCGCCAATCCACTAAAGAAAAAGAAAGGATTACTATGAAAACCACGATAAACCAAAAAACTTGCCGCCAAAAAAAATCTGACCCAACACTATAAAGGATTAATAAACTGGAAATGGCTAAAAATAAAATGGTTAAATTTAATAACCAATCCTGTTTTTTAATTAAAGACAACATAATACTAAATTAAAAATGCGGAAATCAAAATTCAAAATTTTTGAATTTATATTTCTAACGCAGGCCGTCAACGAAAATCAAGGTCGCGCTAGTATCAATCGGATCTCCGGCTTTAGGCAATAAAACGGTAAAAGCGCGCTCTTCAAAAGGATCTAAATCTTTGATAACTGTCTTAGAGGCCGCTACTTCTCGCCCTGATTTACTGAATATCACCGCCGCAATATTCACTGCCGAAAGCTTAAAACTATTATTATTTAAAGCCAAACCCGTAACCCGAATCTGATCTTTTATTATTTCGGATTTTACCGCCCTAGACCGAAGATCGGGCTGGCTAAATTCTTCGGCTAATCGCCAATTAAAATCTTCAATTCTTAAACCGACGCGTCCGATATTCTCGAAATTTATTCTGATAGGCGCCTCAACGATGGTTTTAATGCTCCGAGGATAAACAAAGGAGGTGCCAGAAACCGTATCTATCAATCCATCCTGAACATCATAAAAATCTAAATAATACGAAAAGTGATCGGCTCCGACAGAATTAGAATTTTTTAATTGAAAATAAGCCGATCCGCTCTCTAGATCAGCATTTAAAAACTTTGGCTGTAAAAATATTTCAACAGGGCTTAAATTTTTTAAAGCGCAGGAAACGCAAGAACCGCCGCAATCCACGGCTGTTTCATCTTGATTTTGCCGATTATCAAAACAAGTTGGCGACGCCCGGAAAACTAAAAAATAAATTCCGTAACCCAGCCCGGAAAAAAAGACTAAATAAAAAAATCCGTAAATAATCTGTTTTATTAAACGCTTTGAACTCATATCAAAAGTATAGCTCTGAAAATGAAAATTTCCCACATAAGTATCCCGGCGAACCCTATCCACGCATCAGAGCACAGCTCGGTACGGGACTCCGCGAGCAAAGCTCGCTTCGCTTTCTCAAAAGCCGAAGCCGTAAGTATCATCAGGACTGCGTGCTTTCACTTCTCTGCGGTGCCCCGTACTAAAAATTATTAAGAAAGGTATCCCGGCGAACCCTACTTTCCCAACAGCCGAAGCCGTAAGTATCATCAGGGTCTTATGCTTTCACTTCTCTGTTCGGAATGGGAAGAGGTGGTACACATAAGACTAAATTACCAGGAAGCCTTTTTTAGCAATTTTTTAGTGCGGGGTAGAACCCAGAGCACATAACGAAGTTATATGCTTGGCCGCGCACATAGCTCTGCTATGTGCGCTGGTGGAAAGACCTGCCTGCCGGCAGGCAGGGGTGGTACACACACATTTAAAATAAAAACATTGCCAGTTATGTCCTCTTTACAAAGGATGCTTTTGGTGGACATTAGTACTCCTCGGCTAAAATCCTTACGGATCTTACACCTAGAGCCTATCAACCTGGTAGTCTTCCAGGAGCCACATGATATCTAATCTTGGGGTAGGCTTCGTGCTTAGATGCTTTCAGCGCTTATCCCTTCCGTACATAGCTACCCGGCATTTCAATTGGTATCAAAGCCGGTACACCAGAGGTACGTTCAACCCGGTCCTCTCGTCAAGTGCTCATGTATCACTACATGCTTAGACTATATCTTCCTCCATTCGCCAGCTGGCGAATTAGGAGGTCGGCGTATTATAGATGTTCAAAAACACCTATCTCCCGAGCACATCAATTCTTATGCGCTTCGGTCAGTCGTTACGGGGTCAAATCTAAAATTTTAATTAGCTCCTGTCTGGTTTTCTTTCTTTTAGTTGCATAGTTATTGCTCTGAATCGCTAACATTAAATCAACTAAGTTTCGCAAATCTTTTTTAGAAAATCCGCTTAACGGCTTTTCGCTTAAAAGACTGGTGGCTTTTTCTAAAGCCCTTGCTTGATTTTTCTTGAACCGAATAAACGACAGCAAATTCCGAAGAATATCGCGAACCTGCTTAAATCCATTGATTCGAAGCTCACTCATGCCATCGTTCCTTCTAGATAAATAACCTATACCAAGAATTTTTCTGATCCAGTAAAGCGGTTTTTCGTGCCGACTATCTTGATAAAAACAGATAGTGCACATAAAACGCCATTTTAATTTACCGTCTTTCCTTTTTTTGACCTGAAGCATCAAGCTTCCGTCGCCATCAAGAAAACCGGCAATATACGCTAAATCAATTTTAGATCGACTTCCCACGGTATTGTCTTAAATAATCTCTGGTCCTCAAGTAATTGTACTATTATTAACGGACCGAAAACAATAATAGTTATCAACGGATCCAAAAATATTAAGATTCCACCGTTATTAGCCGCATTGTCATCACAAATTACTTTGTGAAGTAGCAAAATTTTACTAGGGTCGACTCCCCTCAAATATCTACGCCTGCAACAGATAGAGACCAACCTGTCTCACGCATATAAATCACAAATTACTTTGTGCATGGACTATACCATCATCCTTCGACAAGCTCAGGACAAGTCCCAAACCATATCTAAAGGAGGTTGACGTATTAGCCCGACCGAAGTCGGACTTCGTCTAATAAAATTAGACAAGTCTCTACGGGGTTAATGTACGTTTTTTTCTTTTCAAAGATTGAAAAAAAATACACAACTTCCCTCGGAATTGTCCTCAAAACAAAGCAGGTTGTACTTTGTCAGGAGTTCTCCGATATGAGTCAACTTTTTCTATCTCGATTGCTCGAGAATGCCGCCGTGTTCGATTGTCGTTAAAGGGCTAAATCCTTTCGGATCGCCCGAACATTGCAAAGCAATGTTTTAGGGTTCTTTTTATTTTGACGGTCTGAACCCAGCTCACGTACCCTTTTAAATGGCGAACAGCCATACGCTTCCCACCTTCTCCAGCGGGGCGCTAGGGTGAGCCGACATCGAGGTGCCGAGCGTGGTCGTCGATAGGAACTCTCGGACCACACCAGCCTGTTATCCCCGGGGTAACTTTTATCCGTTGTCTCCGACCTTTCTATAAAGAATCGTCGGGTCACTAACTTCTGCTTTCGCACCGGCGCGGCTTGTCGGCCTTGCCGTTAAGCTGGCTTTTGCGTTTACACGTCCAGCGCGATTTCCATCCGCGCTAAGCCAACCTTAATAAACTCCTCCGCTACTCTTTAGGAGGATAACGCCCCATTAAAACTGCCCATCAGGCACTGTCCCGCGACGTTTTTGCCGTCGAGGTTAGATTTTAAAATTTGAAAGATGGCTGTTTCATTGTCGGATCCAGTCCGACCGAAATCGGACCTTCGAATCCTCACCACTACGCTACGCATCCAAACCTTAAAGCCAATACCAAACTACAGTAAAGCTCCCGGGGTCTTTTCGTCTTGCTGCAGGTATCCCGCGTCTTCACGGGAATCGCATTTTCACCGAGCTTGCCGCTGAGACAGTTCTCCAGTCGTTACGCCATTCGTGCGCTTCAGAACTTACCTGAAAAGGAAATGCGCTACCTTAGAACGGTTATAGTTACCGCTGACATTGACGAGGGCTTCGGGCAGTCAATCACACTAGTAAACTAATATGATCGCCACCGTTAACCTTCTCGCATCGGTCAG
>MHJF01000032.1 GCA_001818675.1 Candidatus Harrisonbacteria bacterium RIFCSPHIGHO2_02_FULL_40_20
CAATCAACCCCCTGATCCTCAAAATATCCCTGAATGGCAAGATAAGTATCAGGAAACCAATACGAATTAACCCGCAAAGCTACTTGATACATTTCCGCTTCGGAAATGCCTTGCGCGGCCATCAATTCCAACAAACCCAACATTGCCATGCCATGATTGCAATCCGGAAAATGAGTGGAATTCCCGCAACACGGCCGATAAATATTTTTAGCCACTCTCTCTACTAAAGATTGCTGATCGGAATTTAACTCCACCAACTTATGCCGGCTAAAATGATCCATCGCATCTCCCTTGGCTAAAGTCCAACCGCCAGTAGAAGCAAAATTTTCCGGTCCGCCATACTGCGCATCAGACATCGGCCCATTTTCCAACACTAAATTTTTATTCGCTAAACCAAAAGCCCAGAGTAAATTTAAAATTTGTCTGGAATTATCTTGATTCATCACTACTGGCACATTGCCTCCCTCAAGCATACGCCGCGTCTGCGAATCATAACCATTCTGGCCATAAAGTTGCTCCCACCTATCTCTATCAATCACGCCTCCCTCAACCAACTGCCTGCCAATATTATCCCAAGCAATCGGCAAAACTACGCCGTCATCAACAACAATATCCGCCAAATTAGTAACTTGATTTCTATTTTGATCTAACCGGCCCGCGTCATAAGCTATAACAATAGTAATAATTACAGCGGAAGCTAAAATGCTCGCCGGCAAAAACCAATCTTTTTTAATTTCTTGATCCATAGCCTTAACAACAATTTTTCATCTTATTCTCTAAATCTTCGACCTGTGAACTATTTTTTTTATGACCGCCGCTTCTAAAAAAGAAAAGGATAGCCATCAGCCCCATTCCAACTAGTCCCACTAAAAAAGCATTGCCTCTCGCAAGAATGCCATAAACCGCTAAAAAACCCGCGGGAATAAAACCCAGCTTCCAGAACATCGCGAAGCTCATATCTGAAAGGCGCTTTTCTAATTGATAAGCAATCCCCACAATTGAGCCACCCATTAAAATTCCCAAAACCAAAATATCAATTTCGTACTCCAGCCAAAAAGCCGCCAACATCCAAAGCCAAGTTCCACTGACGCCAGCGCATACCGGGCAAATCCGCCAATTAAAAACCCTCACCAACAACCAAGCTATACCAGCAATCACAAAAATAGAAACAATTCCTGCGTAAATCATAAAAAGAAAACAATCACTCCTAAAACGACCATAATAATGCCTCCGCCTAAACGCATTTTCCGCTTTTCTTGTTGCTGCCAAGACTGAACTTTCTCCAACAATGCTTTCCGGCTCGCCAAAATCAAAATTAGCGCCAAAGGCAAAATAAAAATCAAATTATACAGAAAAAGATAACCTAATCCGGGAACAAACGTCGCGGTATCGTGCAATAAGCCCAGCACCATTAAATACGGCCCGCCCGTACAAGGGAATTCGCATAATCCGACTAAGCCGCCCAACAAAAACGCGGTGGGCAAAGATCCTTTTTCCATCAGCGACGCCATTTTATGATGCGCGGCTTGAGGAATCCGCAATTTAATCGGGAACGCCGGAACAAATTCGTTAATTAAATTAATCCCTCCCAGCAAAATCAGTAATACCGCACCAACTCTCGCCATAAAATGGGGGGTATCAAATAAATGCAAGGTCTGCAAAATCCCCAAACCAATCAACATATAAACCATAAAGATGCCAAGAATATAGAAACTGCCAATTTCCAAAATTTTGGAACGCATTTTACCGATGCTGAAAAGAAAAGCAATCGTAAGAAGTAAAATAGAGAAAGCGCACGGATTAACACTATCTACCAAAGCGGAAACCGCCACTAAAGGCAAAAGCCACTTTCCGCCGCCGGAAAAATCCCATAACAAACGAGGGGCCGACGAGTTTTGCCCAAAAAACATCGCTAAGACAATTACCGCAATTACCAGACCCGCAAAAATAACTAAGGGCCATTTTCGGCTTTTTGAGCTATGGCAAGCCATAGGTTCTTTTGATTCAATATTTTTTATTTCCATATATTTTTTGATTTTAAGGCTCAACCATTGCTCTAATGCCAAGCTGGAGAGCAACGCCATTTTCATCTTCTAAATAAACAACTCGCTCGATCCGGCCAATGCCGGAAGGGCCATGAGCAGCCGGATCAAAAATCGCCTCAATGATTACTTCTTCACCAGAAACTAAAGTTCTTCTCAGCGGCGGAACAAAACCGTGCCCAGGCATTCCGAACGGCCCAACGCGCTTGCTGTCCTGCGTAAAAAACGCCACCGTGCACATACAAGAAGTGTAAAGTTTCTCAATTTCTATAGGCCCAGAACCAGTATTGCGAATTTTGAATGCGTGAGATACTTTTCCTCTTGACATAGAAATCGCCCCAAAATCAAATTCCGTCTCTTCAGCCGCCAAAGAATCAGCATTAGCCCGTAAATCAGCTAAATTTACCGAGGAATTATCCGCTAACCGCGAACGACTAAGAACCGTAAACACACCTAACGCTGCGATAACCGCAACGATACTAAAAATAATTGTTTTATTGTAATTCATAATAAATGTTAAAATTTTTGACAACAAAAAATCCCTTAAATAGGGAGTAATAGCGCAAACATATATCTGCCAGCGACCAACCGGCTTTTATGCTTGCGCTTTAAATCAAAGCAGGGCTATTTTCGTGTAAAGAAATCCAGCGAATTACCTGGCCAGCAAAAGAAAAAACTGTTCGCTTGAAAGATTCTCGAAAGCCAATCAATAAGCCAGTTTTATTTTTTTGCAATAACCAAAAAATCGAGAAAAAAATAGCAAAAATTGCCAAGATAAAAATCGTAAATATTGGATTAAATACAGCATTAGAAAAACTCTGAAAAGCCTTTAAGTGCATACCAATAACAGCCCAAGGGCTAGCATCGGGACAAATTGCTCCGGAAGCCCTGGCCGCAATACACCCATAATGGCCACCGCTATGATCCATAGCCATCAATCCAAAAACCGTAATAGCTGTAAATGCCAGCACCGCGATTAAATTTAAAGCCAATTTCATAATAGAATAATTATAACCCAATAATTTTGCGGCAGTCAATATGAATATTATAAAAGCCCCGCGCTAAATGACGGGGCAAAACTAACATTACCTTTGGCTTTTAAAAGTATTAAACTCCATGCATAAAATAGGCCAAATAACTGATTAGTAAATTAAAAAATGCGTGACAAACCGTGCTGGCGCCGATTGCTTTCCAATAACAATGATGCCAACCTCCGCATTTTAAAAACACTAAACAAAATACCAATCCATCAACGCCTTGAAAAAGAATATTAAAATATCCGCCATGAAGCACGCCAAAAATTATAGAAGAGATTACAACCATTACTAAAACATCCGTAATCTTAGAATTTTCAGGACCGTACAAAGCAAGGGATAGAGGCGCAAGCCGGAATAATAATTCTTCAATAAAAGCCACACCCAAAAGAATAATCGGCAATTTAAAAGACACTATTTTTATTCCAAATTCCACCGGATCATCATCTAGATCCAATAATATGAACAAAGAAATAATCCCCGTAAGAATAAGATTATAAAAGAAAAGTCCTAGTGCCGGCAGAACCATCCAGAAAAATAATCGCCGGCCTCGCGGCTCATCTTCCAGCCAAATTTCCAGCTTAGACAATCGCCGCCTCCTTTTACATATCCAAAATTAAAATTTCAAACTACTCTTATCAGAGTAAAGTAAGTAAAAAATCGCGTCAATCAGAAAATCAGCTGGCAATTAAAATCTAATAGGCGCCCTGATTTCATCGGCATTCTCCGGCAAACCGGACGGATTATCTTTCTCTAAAACTAAGAAGCCTGAAGTTGCGAAAGTAGAAAATTCTAACGTTACTTTAAACGGCACAAAATTTTCCGTCATCCACTCGTCTTGCGCTTGAGCAATGCCTTGAACAATCAAATTGCCTTGTTCGTCTACTAATTTTACGGGAAAGCTAGCTTCAAAAAACCAAAATCCACGAGCTTCGCCCGTAACTACTAAGGGGCTCACCGTAACTTCGCCTAACTTTGGGGTAAAAATCTTAATAAGATCGGATTTATCGTCAGGACCACAACAAAACCAAGAAGTTTCTATAAAAAGCCAAACTAATAATGCCGACGCCCCAACAACAATTAATCCGAAAATCCACTTCCTCATAATACAAAAATTATAATCTAACTATAAGAAAACAAAAACTGCTCCAATGCCCGCCTACCGGCGGACAGGCATCGGAACAGTTTTTAACTCACCCTAGCAACACTTACACATCCTACTCGTCATCTTAAAAAGACCAGCCACTATTACTAATACTGGCCAAGCCATATCTACAAATTCTGCAGTTACAATATTCAATGCTTTTAACAAAAATGTTAAACCGAATAAAATCACTAAAACCGGGACGGCTTGGTGATGTTTACATGAACATTTCATGCCCTGATTCATCATTCCTTCCATAAATATTAAAAAAATACGCAACGCGACCTTTTGAGAAGATATTTTTATTATACCAGCAATCTAAAATATACCTTTCCCCAGTCTCATTTTAGCCATGCCCCAAGTTGACCGACTCCCGCATCAAAGCTATTATTCTAATAAAGTTCCTTGAAAGGCTAAACCAATCTGCCCATTGGCGGATTGGTCGCTTGATAAAATGCAGTTTTATTTAGGGAGGTAATATGAGCCAAAGTCCAGCAGAGGAAATGATTAAAGCTGTGAGGGAAACGATTGATGAAATTGAATTAGACGGCAAAATTCTTGACGAAGTGGCTAGAATCCATAAAAAATATTATGACGCATTACTAAATGCTGGTTTTACCGAAGACCAAGCCATCAAGATTGTCACCGATCTGCCTATTCCCCTATAACTAAATCCTCTCCGACATATGTCGGAGAGGATTTTTCTTACTTTGATTTCTTGCGAGTTTTTTTCTTAGCCATTTTAGAAAACTCTTATTGTTTGCGACCCTTGCCGAAATTTCCCGCGGAGAATTTTTCGTAAAGAGAAAAATCTCTTCAATTAATATAACGAGGGCTTTAAAAAATGTTACAAAAATCTTTAAATTTTTATACGATAAATCACCTCCGATTTATTAGAAAAAACTTTAGAAAACCGCAGGTCGCTCTCTAAATTAAGATTCAAGGACGGATTTCTATCTAATTCTATAATCGCGTAAGATGCTCCAAAATCTTTGCGCATTGCCTCCCATAAAGATTTTCCAGATTTTTCATTACAAGGCAAAACTCCACAGGTGAAACGACGTCCCGACACCGCCATAATATTATGTTCCCAGTACAGACTTGGACTAAATGAATATTCAAAAATCGGATCCATGCCATTAATATAATAATTTTTCTGGTTCCAAAAGAATAAAGCCGGAAAAGAATCCCAGGAAGTATGAAAAACAATCTCGCCGGATTGTGAATTGTCCCTTAACCACAGCGACACCTCTTTTAATCTATCCGGCTGGGACACATAATCGGCATTCGCGTAAGTATTAAAAATAACCGTATGCCGAAAAACCATAATTAAAAATATGGCCGCTATTCCCAGGATTACCGCATTAAAACCGGCTGAAGATTTAATAAAATGATTTTTACGATATGCCATCCACCAAAAAATTAAACTAGCAACAAAAAAAATTCCGAACATAGCCATAAAATCCGTTGCCCGCTGACCAGAAAAAATCGCCAATAAGAAAAAAACTATTGCGTTAACTAGGCTTCCAAATATAAAAACTTTTGTTTGAGCATCTGCCGTAAATATCCTCTTCCGCATAATCCAAATCAAAATTGCTATTCCAATCCCCCACAAAACTAAAAATGGAATTAATTTATAACGCGCCGCCTCAAAAATCAAAGGACGCAATTCTTCTCCAAAAAGCAAAGGCAAGCCAGCTTGTTTCACCGCCAATAAATCTACTAATTGAACTTTCAAAATCTTCAAAGCTCCAAAAGGATTGGGACGCAATAACCAACCAACTACTATACCGCCAAAAAGTGCCGAAGGATTTTTCCACTCCAAGCGTTTTTGAATAATAAAAATTGTGACCATGACCATTACGGCTATTAAAATTGCCGCCCAGAAAAAACTTAAATGGATAAATGTTAAAGCGGCGCTAACCGCAAAAATAGGCCAAATCCCAACCGGCTTAACCAAAAAAGAAAACAGTAAAGCTAACAGCCCGATAGAAATAGTCTGGGGCCGCGACATATTCAACCTAAAAATAAAATCTGGCGTGGAAAAATAAAGCAAAATAACCCATAAAAATGAATAGGCGATGCGATGACGGCGCAAAACAAAATAAAATACCGCCAAAGCCGTTGCCGCAAAAAAGATCGCTGAAAAATAAATGCCTTCTACTAAATTATCAAAAAAAGTAAATGGGATTAATAAAAGATGGAAGCCGTACCAAATATCCGCAGCATTGGAACGGATAACGGAAAACTGAACCCAGGGAAAATCTGTCTGGAAAATCCCGCTGGTGCGATATAACCAGGCGTGGCGAATATGATAAAAACTATCTGGGTCTAAAACCTTATCAGCTCCTAAAATAAAGATTGCTGGAAGAGTGAAAAAAACTAGTAAAATAAAGACTAGTTTAATTTTGGAAAGCCTGTTCATTTACCTTCAATACTCAGAACCTTTAACCGAGATGTGTATCCAGAAATAATCCGTACCGCTGATGACGGAACTTTAAAATAATCAGCTAAAGCTTTAATAATCGCCATATTCGCCCTCCCCTGAATCGGCGATTCCTTTACCCAAACCTCAAATTCCTTTTCACTGATTTTAATAATTTTTTCTTCTTTAGACGCTGGCTTCGCCTTAACTTGAATAATCATAAAAAATAGGATATATTACTATAAATTATAGTACGTTAACTTCAATTACACGAACCCCGCACATAAATTCTTATGTAAGGGGTAAAAGGAGATTTTATGGCGCGATATGTTGGTACCGTAAACTTTTGGTTTGAAACTGGAACCGAGGGAATGATCTGGATATTCGCCGAACACGGAAAAGAGGGTTATAACGGTATGTTGTACCTTCAAAAAGGCGACCATCTTACCATTTATGATGATCACGAAAAAATAATTTTTGATGGAATTATTGATCCCGATGAAAAAATTGGCTGGAAACAACATCCATTTGCCGCAAAAGGCATAGGCCAACCCTGCGCGCTCGGCTACTGGATTCACTGGACTCAAAAAGGATGGCAGCCCGATGATTGGGCCGCTCTCTTTATCCGGGATCCCCTGCCTCCTTTGAAAGCAATTTTAATTAGAAATTAATACTTCCCGACCTTAAGGTCGGGATTTTTTTAATGACTTTCTCCCCACGCTCCGCTATGCTGCGTGCGGGGTTTCCTGTAAGGAATTAAAAAGTGGCCAGATTGAAAAACCTGGCCACTGAACTAATACTCCCACTCGGCGAGCAACCTCTCGATGGTGGCGAGGGGGACACCATGAGTGCTGCGCGCAACAGCAATTTCCGGCCTCGGATGCGGCAACATCACAATCGCCACCAAGTATCCAGCTTTTCTGGCCGCCTCAATGTAAGGCCGACAGTGCTCCAGCTTGGAATTCACGTTGTCGCAAATCACCGCCGGATAGCCCCCTTCTCCCAAGCTATTGCAAAATGCCACCAAGCTTCTCATGTGATACTCGGCCAATTTCGTGCCGTCAAACCGATACTCACCATCAACGTAGAAATAGCTATCGACAAAGTGAATCTTTCCAGACTCACCCGCCAGAATCTTAGCGAGCGTGCTTTTACCACTCCCAGGAATGCCTCTCAGGATATAGGCGATCTTCATAAAAATCCTCCTTAAAATTGGCTGTTTACCAAGATGATTTGAAAAAAATAGAAAAGTGCAAAGCTTTCATAGAATATAGCACAGTGTCACCGATGTATCTCATCTTTTGCAATTAACAAAAAACCACCCCGATGTCCATTGGGGTGGTTATCAATTTTTGTTTTTATGCCAAATTTTAATTTGATACAAATATAATGAAGGCAAAATCAACACGGCTGGGAGCGCCATATAAACCGCGTAGCTTGCAACATTCCAAGACCAAGTTTCTATGGCTAAAAGATTCAATAAATTCCCGGCCGTCCAAAAAGTCCAAGCCAAAACGCTTTCTCCTTCAGGATTTTTCCAAGATTTTAAAATAGTCGGTGCCGCCCCAAAACCATCCACCGCAATACCACCGTAAAGCGTAATCAAAGGAAGAATCCATTGATAGGTTGGCAAAATATCCGAACTCTCAATTAATTTAAAAATTAACCAAGGGACAAAAAGAATCAATCCAACGATTAAACATACCCTATCTGTAATTGGCCAAGCGCTTATTCTGCTTCGATCTTTATAAAAAACTAGAGCAAGAATAATGACTGGACAGATAGCATAACTAACTGGCACCCAGATGCTGGCATTAGCTCCGGCAGTTTTATAACTGATAGCTAACGCAACGCCAATCACTGCCCAAATTGTCCAACTAGCTTTACTAGGCTGAATTTGTCCTCGCAATATTGCTATCACATAAGGCAAAAAACCAAGCGTGGCTAACAGGCCGGCAATTTTTCCAAAAAGCTGATGGTCACAATTCAAAATAGCCTCCTTTATAACAACGTCCCGACTTTACATCGGGACGAATACTATCTAATTCTTTAGGTTTTCTTAAACTTATTTTTCTTAGCCAAAAAATCAACTTCTTCTTTATGAAAAGAAAAAAGGCTGTTACCGCTTTTCTCTTCTTTCGCCCAAAACGCCACCGATCCCCCTTGAGACCAAATACTCACAACATGATAATTGCCAGCCACCTTAGTAAGTCCCGTCCTAAAAACCGACTGTTGCAAGTCTTGCTTAGTTAAAGTAAAAACCGGCGCAATCGGTTCATCTTCCTGAAAACCAACCTTGACCATCAGATCAGCAAACTTACGAAACTTCATAGCGTTCCTCCCTAAATCAAAACAAAGTTTAATCGGGCGAGCCCAATAGGGCTTTAGCCTTTCTAATGCAAAGAACTACAACTAAAATACCACTAAATAAGACCGTGTGTCAAATTATAGAAATCCACGGCCTTACGGCCGTGGTACTTCGTACCTCTCACCCAATGATGAGATTTTAAATTACTGCTCATCATTGGGCGGGATTTATGTTATTTCCCTCCGCTTCGCTACGGGGCAGCCATTCATTCCCGACCTAACGGTCGGAGTTTTCTGGCAGAAATTATAAATAAAATAATTCTTATTCTCTAATTCGTACGAATTAGAGAAGGGAAATAATGCGGGCAGCAGCCATATCATGATTAGCCGCAATACGATAAAACATTTGCAAACTCCGCTGATCTTTTTCCACAATATCAGCGGCGCTCAATATCCCCAAATGCTTTGAGGTAGATTTGAACGATAAATCAATTTCATTAGCGATATTCCCCACAGTCGCCGGTTGATTCTTTTTTAAATATTTCAAAATCGCCAATCGTCTCTTATTCGCCAACGCCTTTAATGTTTTTTCAAGTTCTTTCATGTTTCTCTATCATACCTCACAAATTCTTATTCTCATATTCGTACGAATTAGACCATAACCACAAATTATTTAATTTCTAAAATCCGATATTCTTGAAAACTATTCGCTCCGCCAGTTGGCGGATGAATTTTTACTGTGTCGCCTTTTTTATGATTCAGTAGCGCGGCTCCGAGCGGTGACTGATGCGATATTCGTCCTTTGGCAGGATTAGTTTCTTGCGAACCAACAATTTGAAATATCTTCCTTTCCCCGTCTATTTCTAGAACCACGGTGGAGCCAAGCCGAACTTTTCCCGAAACGCCGGAACCCATTTTAATAACCACCGCGCGTTTAATCTGATCTTGAATGCTCAAAATTTGCCGGTGCGCGCTGCGCAACCGTGATTTAGATTCTTTATATTCATCGTTTTCCGAACGATCGCCATATGCAGCCGCGTGCGACGCTTCACCAATAAGATCCGGCAACGATTTTTTCAAACGCTCCAGTTGTTCCCGCAAGCGCTTCAATCCTTCTTCCGTCAAATGAACCGGCCCATCATCCCGTTTTTTAAATAAATCAGATTTTCGTCTAGGTATTTGCATAAAAAAATAATTATCGTTTTTTACCTAACCACGCTACTTACTACTTTTTGCCCGTATCAAGAATTATTGTTGATCGCTTTTAGACAAAAATCAAAGTCGATTATTTTGTATAAAGCACAAAATGAGGCAATTGATTTAATCCGCTATATCGGAACATTTTATAGTTAGCGCGACGAGCTTTCGCGGATAACTGATAATATAACAAGTTTTTCTTCGGAACGAATGGATAAAATCTAATTTCTTGCTTCAGCTTACTTTCATCTTTCCATTTAAAATTTACAAACAGTGGCGGTGTAATGAATCCCTATTTTAAAACCTTGGACATGATATCCCAGCCAGCACCAAATATTTCATTTTTCGGCTTTGAATTATTGGTTTTGACCTGCGCACGAAAAGAACATCCCGTACATTGAATATCATAAAGTGGAAAGTTTTTTGGTAAGCTCATTAATTTTTTAGCGCAATTTGGACACGGAACTAACCGCATGATCTCCTTTTCTCCGATATCGCCCGCCTGTCTATTAGATGGCATATGCCATTATTAGATCATGTAGGATCGCGAGATGCAATCTCTAACACACTAAGATTACTTGGGGCCAAAAATAACTTATTTAAAAACCTGCGTTTGAAAGAGAAAGGCCTATATAAAGATATCCAAAAAATAAGATGGCCATTAAGCCAGCAAAAACATACCAAAATTTATCATTTAATCCTGTCTGAAAATTTCTAAAAATAATATACAAACAATTTAAACCAGCTATGCCTAATAATACTAGGCCGATTTCATTAACATTGTCATGAGCCCATGGCAAAAAATTAATGCTTGTAATTTCTTTATTAAGAATTGCAACAATAACGGGGATCAAAGAAAAATAAATAAATATCTTTTTAAATGTCATGTCTTTTTTATTCAATATCTATATTAAGTATACCCTTTTGCGTACTAAGCTGCAAAAACCTCATACCGCCAACTATTTCTTTAATGACTTTGTCGCCTTTTGTTCTAGTAATAATCACTGATTGATCTTTCTTTTTTTGATAATCAATGCGGGCGCGCTCAACGTTTTTAATCACAATGCTTTGATTAAAATCTTTAAGAATGCCCTTACTGTCTTGATAAGACACAATAAATTTATTATCCGGGAAAACTCTGGCTGGCTCGCCATTATAGCTTATAGAAATAAATTTAATTTGTGGCCTGGCTCTTTCTATTCGCTGGATCTTCAAAACAACCGTGTTCCCTGCTTCATCGCGGGCTACGCATTGTGAAGCTTCACAATGCGCCGTAAAAATAAAATCTTTAGCAGTTAAATCAAATTGGACTGAAATTTCCGGAGCGGTTTCATCAATTTTTATCTCTGTTGTTTTAATCGCTTCATTATTGCCCGCCCTATCAATAGAAAAATATTGAATTTGGCTTACACCCTCAACATTAATATTAAGGGGTGCGATATAAACGCTAAAAGTGCTGCCCCCATCTAAAGAATAACGAGTCTCCAAAACGCCGGAACTATTATCAATGGCATTCAACGATATTGCTACATTGCTACGATACCAACCATTATCGCCCGCAACTCCAGAAATTACTACGTTAGTTTCCGGAGGCATTACATCGTCCGATTCTTCTCCAGATAATTGAGCAATGGCAAAAACTGTTTGGAAATTACCATCGCCATCATCAACCTGAATAGCATTATCTACACTGTCCGATGAGATATTAATATCTGCAGACGTAGACGTAGTTACCGGAACATCATTAAATACCGTGGCGCCGGTTATAGTACCGTTATTATTTTCCGAAATCACTAAATCAAAAGTTCCTTGATCTAGCCCCCAAGCTATAACTTGATAAATTTGCCCTTCGCCAGTTGGTAAAAATATAAATTTTTCATGGCCTATAATTTCATAATCAACGCCCGGAATGCCATACTCAATAGCATTATTTTCAATGGGCCCAGTATGCTTGCCTGCGCTGTCATAAATATGAACTTCTACTGGACTGCGCCAAAGCAATTCTTTGCCCTGAAAATTACAAAAAGATTGATCAGTGCTCACATTATTGGCCAATGGACTATTTTGGTTCTCTAAAATAGAGAGGATCAATTCGCGAACGCCGTTAGCGCTCGGTAATTCGGAATGTTGGCCATCTTTAACATAATACTTATTAGACGTATTAATATAATCCGCGCTTACAAGCGGCACGGTTTTATCTCCAGAAATATATTTAATATCCTGAATTTCATTATTGCCTTCAGCGTATTGATAACCCGCTTGAGTGCCAGTGCGGCAACCCGCAATGTTATAAACACTGATATTACTTAAATCAATGTCTTGGAGATCCTTATCAAAGAAAATTTCTGCTTTATCAAAAATATTAGCGTTAGCGCCTTTGCTTAAAATAAAATTCTTGGTCTGAAAATAATCTAAGGGATCAACGGAATTAAATTGCTTCAAATAACCGATAAATTGTTCAAAATATTTCTCGGTGGGCAAAAGCTCGTAAGCTGACGGTGAATTTAAGCTTAAGGAACGCAGAGTAGATTTTTCCAGCCAAGGAATGCCAAAATTATCTCCTTCTAGCAAAACTTTCCCAGCTTTTGGCGCGCCCAGATGCGGCGTACCCACAAAAATAAGCTTATCAATATCATTTTCTCCATATTGGCTGACGTAATCCTTTACCAATAAGCCACCCATGCTGTGAGCAATAATATTCACTTTATCAAAACCAGTGGCTAATTTTACTTGATCAATTTTTTGCTTGAGCAATTCTTTTGTATCCTCCAAATCTAAACGCCAATCGTACGGAAAGAAAAATAAATCTGTATTTTCAATATAAAAATTTTGTTCAAGCACAATTTTTAAATCTTGAAAAATATTTACCTCGAAAATTGGAATATTGTTCAAAAAAATCTCTGCCACATCTCCTGTCTCAATATTCTGTAATGACGCGCCATCACTATCTAAAGCTAAATTCTCAATCAAAAACTCATCGTTGATGTCAAAAAGCATTTGATCTAAATCCGGCCAAATAAAATCAGCGCCATTGGATAATTCCGTCCCCAACATTCCAGGCACAATAATCACCGGCGCCTTCATAATGGAGGGGCCCTCCAATCTTAAGGCCGGCTCAAAACCAATTTTTTCTTGCCAAACTCCATTGATCGGAACGTAACCCCAAACAGCTGTCTGGGGATAATAAATAAGATTGCTAGTTTGAAAAACGTATAAATTA
>MHJF01000033.1 GCA_001818675.1 Candidatus Harrisonbacteria bacterium RIFCSPHIGHO2_02_FULL_40_20
GGTTTGGGGTTGTATTATTTGGCGCAGGGCGGAATTTATCCAATGGCCATAGTCAATAATACGATTATTTCCAAGCGGGATTTTATTAAAAATTATCAAGCGGCGGCGGTTTATTATAGAAATGCTTTGAAAACTTATGCCGGCAAGGAAATAAAGGGAAAATCTGCCAATGAATTTATGCTAGAACTGAAGCGAGCGGTGCTTGATAGTTTGATTGAAAATGTTTTAATCTATAGCGAGTTGAAAAATCAAGTTGGCGACCAATTAACCGCTTTATTGGAGGATAAAATTCCGCCTTTTAAAGAGTCGGCCGCTCTTACAGTATATGGTTTGAATGCTGCGGATTTTAAGGAAATTGTTTTGGCGCCTCAAGCGAGAAAAGAGATTTTAGAAAATCAGTTATCCTTAAAAAATAAAAATTTGGATGATTGGCTGAAATCCGCTCGGAAGTCCGCAAAAGTTTATTTGTTTACTTTTAGGGTTAATTGGGATGGAGAAAGGGTTGTGGCGAATTAGTTTTAGAAATGCGAGATTAGTATAGCCCCGATGCACTGATTAAATTATTAATAAAGAAGTCGGGGAGCCGACTGAAACGTCGGCTTGGCAGTACATATCCCTCCCCCCGCACCAAAAGAAAGATCGCAAGCTTAATACGCGAGTGTAGTATAGTGGCAGTACGCAACCTTCCCAAGGTTGAGGTAGGAGTTCGATTCTCCCCACTCGCTTGGAAGATATATCTTTCTTTGGTGACGGGGCAGGCAAGGAAAAGATGCGGGTTCGACTGTGCTTCGTGCAAAAACTTGTTTTTGTTCGGGGTTCCCGTACCTCGCTTAAGGTGTTTCGCAAAACTGCGGCGGGGCCAAGCATCTTATTTTGCGGGGTTAAAGGTTAAGTTGCCGGAGTAGCTCAGCGGTAGAGCAATCGCTTCGTAAGCGATGGGTCGGGAGTTCGAATCTCCCCTCCGGCTCATTATTATATTTTTTAAATTTATATTATAGTTGTTTAGGTATCAATACTTTACATTATTGAATGTTAAAATTATATACTTTGATGTATAATCAAAACTTGATATTATGCCCAAGATTTCTAGAAATAAATTAGAAGTAAAAGTTTATGAATCGATATTAAATCATTTGGTTGGCACCTTGGCATTTTTAGCTAAGAAAGAAGAAATTAATGATTTATTAGATGGCCTATTTACAAGGACAGAGCGATTAATGTTGGCGAAAAGATTGGCGATCGCGGCTTTATTGGAACAAGCAGTAAGCTACAAGGAGATTAGTAAATTGTTAAAAGTTTCTTCGGTAACCATTGGATTTGTAAAAAACGGTATTATGAAAAACAACAATAATTATGATTCTTTGATTAAAACGATTCAAAAATTAAAACTGTAGAATTTGATTAACACTCAATACTTTACATTATTGATACCTGATTATTTTTTATTTTTATGTTTAAAGAACTTATAGGAAAATATGATAAATTACCGGCGCATTTGACGGTTTATTCAGGCGCGGGCGGCGAGGACGCCAAAGATTGGGCGGATATGGTTTTTCGAATGTATTTTCGTTACGCGCAAAAGCGTGGGTGGAAAACTTTTATTACTCATGATCGAGAAATGGAAATTAGCGGTGATTTTGCATACGGCGTTTTAAAAAAAGAAGCTGGAGTGCACCGCTTAGTTAGAATTTCTCCATTTTCCGCAAAAAAATTGCGCCACACCTCCTTTGTTTTAGTAGAAGTTGTTCCGATTCTTCCGGATGTTGAACATAAACAATTATTGATTCCCGATAAAGATTTAAGAATAGACACATTTCGTTCTAGTGGCCCGGGTGGCCAGAACGTCAATAAATTGGAAACTGCGGTGCGGATTACGCATTTGCCGACTGGCGTAGTTTCGGCCTGCCAAACTGAACGTTCCCAATTACAAAATAAAGAAAAGGCGATGGCGCTGTTGAAATCCAAACTTTTAAATTTGATGGTCCAGAATCAAAAAAATGAACTCTCGGATTTGCGCGTCAAAGTAAAGCCTGAATGGGGAAGCCAAATACGGTCTTATGTTTTACATCCCTATAAACTAGTTAAAGATCATCGTAATGGAGTTGAGTCTTCTCAGCCAGATAAGGTTTTAGATGGAGATCTGGATAAATTTGTTGAGGCAGAACTACAGCTGTAGTTCTGCCGAAATAACCCCGCCCTCTATGCAATATGTACTACGTTTATGTTTTGAAAAATATACGAGATGATTTTTATATAGGTTATACTAAAAACGTAGAGCGTCGTTTGGCAGAGCATCAAAATCAGGAAGACAAAAGCTATAAAATTGTTTATTATGAAGTTTATGCTTTTGAGAAAGATGCCAGAAATAGAGAAAGACGGTTTAAATATTATGGCAGTGCTTGGCGGGCACTCAAAAAAAGGTTTACAGCTTAGAGGGCGGGGTGCGCATTTTTGCAGCCAATCGCTTCGCTCTTGGGCAAAATTGGCATGATTGCTTTTAATCACGTTACTAAACAATATAATAATACAGCGGCTTTAGATGATGTAACTTTTAAGGTTAATCCCGGAGAATTTGTTTCTATTGTTGGGAAATCCGGAGCGGGTAAGTCCACGATTGTAAAATTAATTATTGGTGAAGAGCGTCCCACGCACGGTCGGATTTTGGTTGGTTCTAATGAGGTTAATAAATTAAAATCAGATGAACTACCGCGCTTGCGTAGAGAGGTGGGTATTGTTTTTCAAGATTTTAAATTGATTCCGACTAAGACGGCTGCGGAGAATATTTCTTTTGCCTTGGAGTTGGCGGGCCGGCAACAGCACGAGATTGAAAATTTAGTGCCGCAAATGTTAGATATGGTGGGTTTGGCAGACAAAGCGGATAATTTCCCTAATGAATTATCTGGCGGGGAAAAGCAGAGAGTGGCTATTGCCAGAGCGATGGTTCATAAACCGGCAGTGGTTGTAGCCGATGAACCCACGGGCAATCTGGATGATTTTAATACTCAAGAGATTATAAAATTACTTTTAAAAATTAATGAGTTTGGGACTACGGTCATTCTTTCTACGCATAGCCGCCACGTTGTGGATAGTATTAATAAGAGGGTGATTAGCTTGTCAGATGGTAAGATAATAAGTGATGAGGAAAAGGGGAAATATACTATACTATGAGTGATTAGCGACTAGTGTTTAGCGATTAGTCCGCCAAAGGCGGAATAATCTAGTGGCTAAGTAACTAGTGGCTAGTGGCTAATTATGGCAACAACATTAGCTCGCATAATTAAATACGGCGTTCAAAACTTCCTTCGCAATGGCTGGCTTTCGGCGGTTACGATTTTAGTAATGGTGCTCGCTCTTTTTGTTTTTAATAGTCTGGTAATTTTTAATTTCTTAACTGATTCGGCATCTTTTGCCTTAAAGGATAAAATTGATATTAGTGTTTATTTTAAGGAAATTACCGGAGAGGACGATATTTTAAAAGTAGGGAAGAATTTAGAGGCGTTGCCGGAGGTGAGGGCGGTGGAATATATTTCTAAAGAAAATGCTTTGAAAATTTTTAGCGACGCGCATAAGGAAGACGTCGTAATTTCTTCGGCTTTGGAGGAGCTGGGCGGCAACCCGTTATTGGCATCTCTTAATGTAAAAGCTAAAGATCCGAATGATTATGACAAAATTGCCTCTTACTTGGAGAATTCTTCTTTTTTCGCCGCAATAGAAAAAGTTACTTACGCGCAGAATCAATTGGTTATTAATCGGTTAGCGCAAGTCGTGAATGCTTTAGAAAATGTTGGTATTAGCGTTGTGATAGTATTGGCGCTCATTGCTTCTCTAGTAACTTTTAATACTATTCGATTGGGTATTTATTCTAATCGTGAGGAATTGGGGATTATGAGACTGGTAGGCGCTTCTAATAAATATATTCGGGGGCCTTATATTGTGAACGGAATTTTGTATGGAATTATTGCTGGGGTTTTGAGTTTAGTAATCGCGGCACCGATCGTTTCTTTGGCGTCCCCATATCTTTCTGCGTTTATGCCCGACGTCAGCCTTTCTAATTATTTTTATGGCAATCTTTCTAAGTTATTAGGATATCAGCTTATGTTTGGAATGCTTTTAGGATCAGTTTCTTCGGTAATCGCCGTGAGAAGATATCTCAAGATTTAATTACTTAATTTAAAATTTAAAAAATTATTTTAAGAGATTGAATTTAATGATATGCCAGATAGCGGCAAAGCCGTCTTTCCAATTGATTTTTTTGCCTTCAGTATAGGTGCGGCCGCTGTAAGAGATGCCGACTTCAAAAATCCGCAAATGATTTTTAGCTACTTGGGCAGTGATTTCTGGCTCAATGCCGAAACGATTTGATGTAAGACGCGGGAGGATTTTAGCGACCGCTTCTTTGGTAAACGCTTTGTAACAGGTTTCCATATCGGTAAGATTGAGATCGGTAAAAATATTAGAAAGCGTGGTTAAAAATTTATTGCCGAGGTTATGCCAGAAATAAAGCACGCGATGGGAGTCGCTGCCAATAAATCGGGAGCCGTAAACTACGTCAGCTTTTCCGTCCATCAGTGGTTTTAGCAATCTGGAATATTCATTGGGGTCGTATTCCAAATCAGCGTCTTGAATAATAATAAAATCGCCAGTAATGTGGGAAAAACCCGTTTGGATTGCCGCGCCTTTGCCGCGGTTTTTTTCATGATAAATAACCCGATATTTATTTTCTAAGTTTTTGAGAATATCTCTGGTTTTGTCCGTAGAGCCATCGTCTACTAACACAATTTCTTTGGTTAGTGCTTGGAGATTGACTGCTTCAATCTGTTTGAGAATTTCTTCCAGAGTTTTCTCCTCGTTATAGATAGCAATAACTATAGAAAGTTTCCGCATGGCCTTACTTAATCAAATACACTACTTCTTTTTTAGTATCAAGTTTTTCTTCAAATCTAGGATCGTTTTTCAGGAAGTAATAAACTGCCGGATTTTCCGCCTTAATTAAGACTATATATCTTGCTTGGAAATCCCTACGTAGAACTTCGTAGGTATCTTCTAACATTTCTTCTGTGCAGGCTTCGGCGCCGCAGGTTTTAGAAGTAACTTGATCAGTCGCTAGATAATGAAACTTCCAATAAAGAGACGGATTATAAGAATATTGGAAAATCGGATCTAGTCCGCCAGTATAATAATTAGTTTGGTTCCAAAAAAATAACGGAGAAAAGTCCGGCCAGTGGAGATTAAAAACTATATCTCCGGCTTGAGTATTATTTTTGAGCCAAAGCGCGGCTTCTTGAAGATGATGAGGCGGATAGCCGTTTTTTCTCATTACATTATTAGCTTTGATGCCAGAATAAAATATGGAAAATATCAGAGCGATTATAACGGCAAATTTAAACGCCTCTTGGGTTGTTGGTTTATTGATCAGGTGGCTAAAGATAAGGGCAATAAAAATAATTCCAAATTCCGCCCAGAGATTATAAGCGCGCCGCGCTACTAAAATACTAAAAAGGAAAAAAATTAAAGACAATGCGCCACTGGAATAAATTGCGATAGCAATGTTGTTAGTGAGGTTTTTAATATGGCCGCGATATTTATAAAAAAGATAAATAGAGGCAAGCCATAAAATTAAAAAAGGTAAAAAGTTTTTAAAAAGGACGGTGATGGAGAGCGGAAAATTTTCTTCTCCAAACAGCAGGGGTAAACCGCCTTGTTTTTCTAAAATTTGTTGAACTACTTGGATGTAAAATAACTTGATGGCGTTGAGGGCCTGGGGGCGTAAGAGCCATCCCGCTAAAACACCTCCAAAAACCGCGGTGATTTCTTGCCATGGAATTATTTTTTCTCGCCACATTTTTATAATTGCGATAATTCCCATTATTAAAATTGGCATCCAGAGAAAATTAAGATGCGTCCACGTGATAATAAAAGAAGCAATCAGTATGCCTAAAATTCCGCCGCTCATTAAGAAATAAAAGAGTATTGGTATAGTGATTAAAGAAACAGTTTGAGGCCGGATCATTAAAAATTGCGTTAAAACATTAGGGGATATAAAAAAGAGAAATACAGGCCAAAGATTAGGCATTTTAGCCCCAATTTTTTTCAGAATTACCCAGATTGCTGTTAAGGCGGAAGCAGTAAGGAAGATACCGGCGATTTTGACGCCCATGAATCCTAAATAAGAAAAAGGAATCATTAGTAAAGAAAAACCATACCAGAGCGAAGAAGACAGCTCCCCGATTTTAGAATAAGGAAGCCAAGGAAAATTTGTGTTAAAAATGCCGTGTTCGCGCAACGCCGTGGCTTGGCCAAAATAATAAAAGCTGTCGGAATCCACGATATTGGGAGAGGCAAGGTGAAAAATCGTCGATAATAATAAAAAAAGCGCGGCGCCAATTAACCAGTTATTATATTGAGCGGACATGGAATATTTTGATTTTAGAGCATTTGGCAGTAAAATAATACTTATGGAATTCTTAAAGAAAATTTTACCAGTTATTAACGCGGAGGCTCATTGCGATATTCCCTGCGGAATTTATGACCCAACTCCGGCGAAAATTGCCGCGATGACCGTATGGCGGATGGTTAAACAAATTAAGGAATTATCAGCGGGGGGCGATCATCATCAAGGCAGCCCCGAATATTTAAATATGGTTACCCGTAGAATTACTGTCAAAGAACAGCACGCGCAGATGTGCAAAAATGAGCTGTATATTTTGTGGTCAGATTTTTTTAAAGCGGAACATTTAGAAAAATATCCGCATCTGCATGATTTATTTTGGAAAGCCGCGAAATTATGTTCAAAGAATAAGCAGGAGATTGATGAAGTTGCGGCGCAGGATTTAGTGAAAGCTGTGGATGAAATAGCCAAGATTTTTTACGAAGTTAAAAGAGATCCGAAACGCTTCGAGTCTTATAAGGATGTTACGGATAAGCTTTTTTAGGAGTAATCGCGAATAATGCGAATGACAGCAAAATAATGCGAATATGCAATTGTTATTTTTGGTGAGGGTAAGCGGAGAGAGCATGTGGCCGCGGTTGAAGCCTGGCCGTTTTTATTTGGCGAGCGGTTGGTTGAAAATTAGAATCGGAGATTTTATTGTGTTTAAAAATCCCGTTGATCTCAGTCAAATTTTGGTTAAGCAATTAGAAAAAATATTACCAGCCGGTTATCAAGTGTCAGGAAAAGTTTCTTGGTCTCAATCTAGCCAGGATTTTGGCTTAATAACTAAGGACTTAATTTTGGGACGGATTCTGATTTAAAAGCGCGTTTAGATTTTTAAGGGCAGACTTGAGAGATTCTAATAGCGAGGCAGTCCGGGTGTTGGTTTTAATTTGGGTGCTTGAGCATAGCGTCCCGAAATTAGTCCCCCCAGATTCATCGTACCAGTAGTTATAGTGGAGCGCAGAATTGTAATCTACGTCTATCGGTTCAATAGCTCCGTAAATATTGCCAAGTTTGAATAACATTATTTTTTGATAGCAGGAATATTGAGTTTGATAGGCAACCGCGTTTTTATCGTATATTCTGACGGATCCGTTATGGGCGGTAAAATTATATTTTGCTGGATCGGTAAACTCGCAGATATTAGATATTCCTGAATAACCAACGGCCCCAATAGCTTCGCAGGAAGACTCTTGTAGCCGGCTTTGATCGGCTATTTGTCCGACTGGGGTGCCTGGTTGCAGATAGCCGCGATTCTCATAACCATAGCCGCCGGTATAGAAAAAGTTACCTCCGGCAATTTCAATATAACGATTATTTTCTACTATGCCACTTCCGGTTTTAACGAAGGATTTTGGGTCTGAAACTGGCGCTGGTTCTGGCGCGGGGGTTGGCTCTGGGATGGGCTGGGGAGCTGGTTGAGGTGTTGGCTCTGGCGATGGTGTTGGAACAGCGGCGGCTAATGTTCGCAGTTCTTTGAGTTTTGCCCGCGTTTTTGGCCCAACCGCGCCTACGGAATCTACACCGTATTTAGTTTGGAATCTTTTAACAGCCGCTTCGGTTAAATTGCCAAAATAGCCAGTTGTTAGGCCTTCTGGATAAATAGTTTTGTCTTGGGCTAGGTAGATTTGCAGGCTTTTTACGTCGTTTCCGCTTATTCCTTTATAGAGGTATCGGGTTATTTCCGGTGGCAATATTGAAGTTTGCGCGAAAGCGGCTGAAAAACTTATTAAAGTTGATAAAATAATACTAGAAATAATATTTTTTTTCATTATTTAAATTATAGCATGATAGCCCAGATAGATTATTCACAGCTAGTTTTTTTATGATAGTCTAATCAAAAGTCATTAGGATTATTGTTCGGATAACCCGGAGATTGACTTTTTGGTGTTTTTGTTGTATCATTATCCAATTATGATGATTAAAGTTGGGAAATTGCCTAAAAAGGTTGTGCGAGTAATTTTTAGGATTAGGAAGAAAAATCCTGATATTGCCGCGATTATAATGGCTGGTTTTCTTATTTTACAGCTTGCCGTGTTTTCTTTTCTCTTTGTTGTTTTACCGGTTCAAGCCGCGTCAACGATTATTTTTGAAGATCATTTTGATCAAAGCGGCAGTGGTTTAGAAAACGGCTGGTCAACATTTAGCGGATCTTCGGCTTCAGCAAGAAAAATTACGGATTCTCCTAATAATTTTGTTGTTGGATTGGATGGAACTAAGGGCATGCTTTTTGAGGGTTCAAGCTCACCTAACCCCGATGACGGAGTGGAGCGTAATATTGCTACCATGGGCAACTCCGAGCTTACGGTTGAGTATTCCAGAATCATTACGGGATTGGGAAGCGGAGATGAATTTGTAGCCCAGTATTCTTTGGATGAAGGGCCTTTTGTTACTTTGGAAACTTTAACGTTGGATCAGGCGCATTCGGGCGCATCGTTTGATATTACAAACCCGGATAGAAAAACCAAGTTAACTCTAAGATTTTTTGTAAACGCTAATAATATTGATGACCGGGTTGGCATTGATGATTTGGCTGTTGAGGGGGATAATTCGCCTCTTTTTTATGATGGTTTTGAAAGCGATGATTTTTCAACTGGCGGCTGGGTAACTTCGGAAACTTCAAATATCAAGACTAATAATGATGATGCTTGGACCGATAGTAATATTAATCCACCTAAAGGTAGATCAGCGGAGATTGATGGATCTACCGGCGTGAATCCAGACGATGCGATAGTGAAGAGTTTCAGCACTGCTGGTTTAGAAAAGATTAAAGTTCGTTATGCGAGAAAAATTGAAGGATTAAGCGGCGGGGAGGCATTTAACGCCCAATATTCTGTAGACGGTTCCAATTGGTTGGATCTTGAAGCGCCGGCGGGCGACTCGGATTATCAGTCAATTTTAGTGGCCTTGCCTTCTACGGCTGATAATAATCCTGATTTTAAAATTCGTTTTCAAATGAATGGCAGCGGCGCTGGAGATAATTTATTCGTTGATGATGTCGTAATTTTTGGCGAGCTTCAACCCACCACAGGAACAATTATTATAAAGAAAATAGCTACGCCAGAAGATGGCCAAGATTTTGAATTTACCAGAAATTTTGGGGAGAATTTTTCACTGGATAATGACGCTGATGGCATTCTTTCCAATGAAATTACTTTTTCTAATATAGAACAGGGTTCTTACGCTGTTATTGAATCTGCTTTAGACGGATGGAATCTTGCCAATCTTGTTTGCGACGATCCCGATGAAGGAAGTTCCGAAGATTTAGGCGCTCGTACTGCTACGATTGATTTGGATGCTAATGAAACCGTGACGTGCGCTTTTACCAATGAAAAACTTGGTTCAATTACGGTCATTAAAGTTGCGGATCCCAGTGAAGATTCATTTGTCTTTACATTAAGCGGCCCAACCCCTGGAGAAACTACAATTCAGGGCAGCGATTCTTTTACTTTTGATAATCTTCTTGCTGGTTCTTATAGCCTTTCCGAGCCAGTTTTAGAAGGATGGAGCCAAACTGTGGAATGTACCGAAGGAGATCTATCTTCTTTAGTCCTTGATCCAGGAGAAAATATTTCTTGCGTTTTTAATAATACCCAGCTCGCTACAATCAGCGGCAAGAAATTTCATGATTTAAATGCTAATGGCGTTGATGATGACGAGCCTGGACTTTCAGATTGGTCCATTGTTCTTAGCCAAGATGGAGAAGAGGGGCTAGTGATTGTGGGAACTGAAGACACTGAAGAAGGAGGATTTTATATATTCTCCAATCTTTTGCCAGGGACTTATCATGTTTGCGAAGAGCAACAAGAGGATTGGTTCCAATCTTTTCCACAGTCGGGATATTCTTGCGGCGAGAATGGTTTAGGATATGAAGTGGTTCTTGGCGCGGGAGCAAATATTGTTAGCCAAGATTTTGGGAATTATAGAAAAGGATCTATTTCCGGCAAGAAATTTAATGAATTAGAAGCGGGGCTTTCAGGTTGGACTATTGAATTGTATAGCGACGATGAGGAAAGTCTTCTTAATAATCAAGAAACAGGAGAAGACGGCAGTTATTTGTTTTCCGATTTAATTCCCGGAACGTATGTTGTAAAAGAAGTTTCGCAAGTAGGCTGGGTTGCTTTGAGTCCAATAGATCCGGCTTCGCATACAGTAAGTTTATCGTCTGGCGACACAGCGATTGACAAAGACTTTGTAAATAAGCAGGACGTTACTGATCCGGTCAGTTATTTTGAGGCACCGCAGGATTATCAGATGATTGATACGGAAATAGTGGCTTTGGAATTGCGAGGTGTTTCCCAAGATGATCTTACTGGTATTCAGTCGGTAAGTCTTTTAGCGCATAAAATTATGGGAGAGCAGGGGATTAATAATTTCCCGTCTCAAAGTTTCTTTGATATTTTTACAGAATTAGATTGTCAAAATTTTGGAGAAAATCATCCGATTCAAACCGAGCTTGTGGCTTTGAATTTAGTGAGCGTTAATCCTTTAACAGTTACGTGGAGTCCGTCTCAACCGTGGATGCCGAACGAGCCGGGAGTTTATTGTTTTGAAGCTCATGCAACTGATAATGCGGGCAACTTTGAAGATACTGCTTATGCCGGCCCTATTGCTTATGCGCCAGTTCCGGAGATTTCCAATGAGGCGACTATTTTGCCGACTGATACCAGCATAACTATTACTTGGCTTACTGATCATCCAGCGACTAGCCGAGTTATTTATGACACGGTTTTTCATGCTGGCCTTGGAGAGGCGCCTAATTACGGTTATGCTTTTTCTACCTCTGAAACTGATTTAGATCTAAAAGTTACTTCACATTCAGTACTCATTACTGGCCTTACAGCAGAAACTACTTATTTTTATCGGGCAGTATCTAAAGGATCGCCAGAAGGCATTGGTTCTGAAAATACTTTTGGTACTTTAGCTGGAGGCGGCGGTAGTGATATTCCGTATGTTGAACATGGCAGTGGCACTAGCGATGGAGGTGGTAGCTCTGGCGGTGGTTCTGGTTCAGGCGGTTCTAGTTCCGGTGGCGGTAGCTCAAGCAGTGATAACGGCGGCGGTTCTTCTGGTAGTGGCAGTTCTGGCGGTGAAAGTTCTGGATCTAGTGAGTCTGATGTTCAATCTTTGCAGGATCAGCTTTCTCAAGCTCAAAATCAGCTTTTGGCAATGTTGAGCGATTTGGAATCAGAAGGATCTTCGGGTGGGAGCGCATTAGCTTCTTTGCCGGAGAATGCTGGTGGAACATCGGCTCCTGGATCGGAGTCAGGCGCAGGCGAAGAGTTAGCGGCTTTACTCCCAGCTATTACACCGACTAGCGAAACAGAGCCTGCTCCAACGCTTTTAGCTTCTTTGTTAGACACTTTGGGTCTTTCAAGCGGCATTTTCTGGTTGATTATTCTGCTTATCCTTATCGCAATTTTAATTTTCTTTATTTGGAGAAAACGTTCAGAATAATTTTCTGAACAGATAATAAAAAATGCTACGGGCATAAACCTGTAGCATTTTTTATGACTTAAACTTTATTTATCCGGTGCTATCCTATAGGATAGCACCGGGACTACTACATCATTAAATCGAAAACTCAACAAAACCAATATCTAACTAAGTTTCTAAAAGGCCTAAAAATAAATGGCTTGATGCGCCCGTGCCTGAACAGTTAGTTAGAATCTACTAGAGATACTAGATACTGGCTTTATTGAGCTTTCAATAGCTCCTATAAGAGAGATATTTAAGTTATATTTATACTATCACAGATGAGATTTTATGTCAAGCGCAATTGAAAAATCTCTAAATTTAAGGCAGTATTAGAAAATAAATTTGCCAGGTCGTCTAATGGTAGGACCTCGGACTCTGAATCCGAGTATCTTGGTTCGAATCCAAGCCTGGCAGCTTTGGAGAGGAAAAATAAATTTGGCGGGGTGAAGTAGGCTGTCTGGCTCCCCACCAAGGCGGGGCAAGCTGAACTAGAAAATTGGGGTTCGATTCCCTGTCCCGCAGTTACAAAACCAAAACACCGCTCTAAATCGGTGTTTTAGATTGTGCTTTTTATTCAACGACGATTTTCCCGAAAGCTTTGGCGTTCAAGTGGTTGTGATACATAATCGTAACTTTTTCCGTAGCAGTAAATTCGTAAGTCGCTCCGGGCGCAAGAGAGCCAGATTCGAAAGCTGGATAGCTGGTATGGGTTGGATGCGGGCCAGAAGCTATTTCGATCTCCGAAGTTCCATTATTGACGAATTTTAATTTATCGCCGACCTTAACTTTGATTTCGGACGGGGTGAAAACATCATCGGCATAGGTTACTGTGGCGGTTTCCGCCATCATTGTTGTTTTGTCATTTTCCATCATGCTGTTATCAGTGGCTGTTAAGTCTGGATTCGGATTAGATCGAAAAATAAAATAACCCCCAATAAGGACTACGATTAAAACTAGGAAGACTGCAATATTTTTATTCATCTTAACAAGTTAATTCGTAAAGGCGACCTTTTTTGTTATTATTAAGTATATAACAAATGGCTTTAGTAAAGGAAAAAAAGCAAGAAAAAGATTCGGAAAAGTTAACCGAAAAAAAATCTGATAAGCCAGTGGCTAAGCTGGCTGTTCAGGGAGAAGAAAAAGTTAGGGCGGAATTAGCCAAAGGCAGCAAAGTTTCTATTATTAGTTTGGTGGACGCGATGATTGAAAGCGCTTTTAAATCGCGCGCTTCGGATATTCATATGGATCCGGAAGAAAGCAGGGTTAGGGTGAGATTTAGAATTGATGGCGTGATGCACGAAACCTACGAACTTCCTAAGGGAATTCAGTCGGAAATCAGCACTCGCATTAAAGTGCTTTCTGGTTTGCGCACCGATGAACATCAGGCAGCGCAAGACGGCCGATTTCGCATATCTATAAAAGGAGATGGTGGCGCTTTTGTAGACATCCGGGTTTCTATTGTCCCTACTTATTACGGGGAGAATGTGGTGATGCGTCTTTTGGCAGAGCAAGCTGGGGTTTTTAATTTAGAAGGATTGGGTTTTGTCGGAAAAGATTTGGAAAAAGTGAAGCGGGCGGTGACCAAGCCTTATGGCATGATTTTAGCGACTGGGCCAACCGGTTCTGGTAAAACCACTACGCTTTATACGATTTTAAAAATTCTTAATACCCCAGAAGTTTCTATTGTTACAGTTGAAGATCCGGTGGAGTATGCGATTTCCGGCATTGATCAGATTCAGGTAAACCCCCGTACTAATTTAACCTTTGCTAAAGGATTGCGCGCGATTCTGCGGCAAGATCCAAATATTATTATGGTGGGGGAGATTCGCGATGAGGAGACTGCCGGCATTGCTGTGAACGCGGCTTTGACCGGTCACCTTTTGCTTTCTACCTTGCATACCAATGACGCACCGACTGCTTTCCCGCGTTTAATTGATATGAAGGTGGAGCCGTTTTTAATTGCTTCTACGGTTAACGTGGTGATTGGTCAGCGTTTGGTGAGAAGAATTTGCTTGCATTGTAAAGTAGAGAAACAGCCCAGCGAGGGGGAGTTGAAAAGTTTGTCGGAAATATTGCCGCCAGAGGCGTTAAAAGGAAAGATGGTTTTTTACGTTGGCAAAGGTTGTAAAGCCTGCGATGAGAGTGGTTATCTTGGCCGAGTTGGCATTCACGAAGTTATGGAAGTAGAAGATGAAATTCGAGATGGCATTATGCATCGCGCTAATGCCGATGAGATTAGGACAATTGCCGTAAAGAATGGTATGACCACGATGATTCAAGATGGATTCTCTAAAGTTTTAGAAGGTCTAACTACCGTGGAAGAGATTTTAAGGGTTATTCATGAGTAATCGCGAATAATCCGAATTTCGGGCCAAATAATGCGAATAGTTTATAATGAATGTATATGGGTTCTGGTTTGAAAAATTATTTTAAAATTTTTTTTACTCGGGTTTCTTTGCAAGAGCAGGTAAATTTTGCCCGCCATTTGGCGATTATGGCTCGCGCTGGCTTGCCGCTTTTAGACAGTCTCAATATGTTGAAGAAGCAAAGCAAGTCCAAGTCTTTAAAAAAGATTTTAACCAGTTTGGCAGATGAAGTAAGCAACGGCCAGTTTTTATCGGACAGCTTGGAGAAATTTCGAGGCATTTTCGGCAGTTTATTTATTGACATTATCCGGGTTGGGGAGACGAGTGGAATTTTGGCGGAAAACTTGAATTACTTAGCGGATGAGCTAAAGAAAAAACAAGAACTACGGAGAAAAGTTATCGGAGCGATGATTTATCCAGCTGTAGTGATGGCGGCAACTTTTGGGATTACTGGATTACTAACGGTTTTTATTTTCCCAAAGATTTTGCCGGTTTTTGCCAGTTTTAATGTAGAACTTCCTTTGTCCACGAGAATTTTAATTAAGATCAGCAATATAGCGACTAATTATGGCGGCTGGCTTATTTTAGGAATCTTTTTATTCTTTTTAGCCCTTTGGCTAATTTTAAAAATACCCGCAGTGCGTTTTTATTACCATCGTTTAGTTTTATATCTTCCGGTTTTTGGGAAATTGGTTAAGGCCGTTAATTTGTCTAATTTTTGCCGGACGCTCGGATTAACTTTGAAAAGCGGCATTCAAGCGGTGCAAGCTATTAATATTACTTCCAGCACTTTAAGTAATTTAGTTTATCAAAAAGAACTTAAAGCAATGGGAGAGGATTTAACCCGCGGCGAAGCTATTTCTAAATATTTGGATTCTCGGCCGGGTATTTTCCCGCCTATGGTCGGCCAAATGATTTCGGTTGGAGAGAACACCGGAAATTTAAGCGAGACCTGCCTTTATCTCGCGGAATTTTATGAAGGCGAAGTGAATGAATTTACCAAAAATCTTTCTAATATTTTAGAGCCGATGTTGATGGTTATTATGGGCATTATCGTGGGTTTTGTGGCGATTTCTATTATTACACCTATTTATGAAGTTACGAGTTCGGTCAACCGATAGCGGTTTCACGATTTTCGAGATTATTATTGTTTTCGGGATTCTGGGAATGATTTTCGCTTTGGGTTTGCCGATTGCTGGGAACTTTTATTTAGATTATCAGTTTGACGGCGAGATTAGTTTAACTGCTTCTTTGCTCCGCCATGCCCGTAATTTAGCTATGGTTAATCATAATGAGTCGGGTCATGGTTTATATTTTGACGCCAACAATTTTGTAGTTTTTCAGGGCGTAAGTTACGCATCTCGAGTAACGGCGCAGGATAGAATTTTCCCGCGTAGTACCGGAGTAACTATTGCAGGCCCTAGTGAATTATTTTTTTCCGCCCTTTCGGGCCAAACCAGTTCCACTACTTATGCTTTGAGTGTTACCGGTAAAAGTCGGGAAATTTTTGTGAATTCAGAGGGTTTGGTTTATGAATAATTTATTAATAACAAATAACAAAGAACAAAGAACAAAGAACAGAAGAAAAAAAACAGAGGATGGGCAATCTTTGGTGGAAATTTTAATTGCTTTGGCGATTTTTTCTTTAACCACAACTGCGGCTTTTCAATTATTTTTTGGCGGGCAGTCGTTATCTATAGATAATCGCAATGTGGCTTTAGCGACGGATTATGGCTGGGAGGGCATGGAGGCTTTACGGAATATCCGATCGCGCAATTGGGAAGAGTTAACTGATGGAGCGCATAGTTTAGTATTTCAGAATAACGAATGGATGTTTGCTTCTTCTTCCACTAGCGAAAGTCAGGATATTTTTACTCGCACAGTGACGATTGGCACTGGAATTAGCGAAGACATTAAGATTGCCACTACTACTGTGACTTGGCAGGGCGATCAAGGGCGTTTGCAGTCCGTAGTTTTGGTAGAACAGCTTACTAATTGGGAAGATTTAGCATATAGCAGTTGTAAGATTGAACAGTTAAGCGGTAATTGGGCGCTACCGGTATCTTTAGGTTCTGGCGATATTGGAGCGGGAAATTCTGGGACGGACGTAGTTGTTCGGTTGCCCTACGTCTATGTCAGTGGTACGGCTTCCACAGCTTCTAAGCACGATATTTTTGTTTTTGATGTAAGCGATCCCAATGCGCCTATTTTGAAGAAAAGCTTAGATATTGGCGCTGGGGGAATTAATTCAATTTTTGTTAAAGGGAATTATCTTTATGCTGCTTCTGTAAATGATAATAAAGAGCTGATTATTTTTGATATCTCTGATCCGGTAAATATGTCAGAAGTGGGCTCTTATAATCTTTCGGGGTCTGCAGACGGGAAGGGGGTTATTATATTTTCTAACACAGTGGCTTTAGGCCGCAGTGAAGCCGCGTCTTATGAATTGGCTTTTATTAACGTATCAAATCCTGCCAGTCCCACTTTCATTAGCCAGACAGCTACCGGGGGAGATGTTAATGATTTTGCTGTTCGTGATACCCGTTTGTTTCTTGTTAGCGAGGAGTCTGATGAGGACGTTTGGGTTTTTGATATTTCAAATTCTCTGGCTCCAGTTTTGTTAAGCACCTATGACATTACCGGCATCACCGAAGACCTAAGTATTTTCTTTAATGAAAAAAAGGGCGCGACTCTTTTAGTCGGCAATGAACAGAATGAGATTGTCAGTATTGGAGCGACGACCACGGCGCAAATGTATGTGCGGGACAGGGTGCTTTTCGGCGGCGATGTTAATGACATTACTTGCGTTGGCGGGGATTTGGCTTTTTTGGCTACGGCTGATTCCAATAAAGAATTTTTGGTAGTGAATTTAGCGGATCCGGATAATTTGGTTGAATACGCTTCTTTAAATTATCCCGCTTTGGCGACAGGAATAGACTTCGCCGATAACAAAGTTTTTATGTCTGTGCGCAGTAATGACGCGTTGAGAATTATTACATCATCACCATAATGACTAAAGGCTTTACCTTAATTGAGGTTTTAATTTATTCGGCTTTAGTGACGATTATTCTTTCTTTTTCTTTAATCGTCACTTATCAATTTATTGAATTTAATGATCGAGGAAAACATTTGCGGGAATTGGCTGATAATCAAAAATTTTTAGAGCAGAAGATTTATTGGGCGCTTCAAAGCGTTTCGGCTATTAATTCTCCGGTCGCAGGCGCTACCAGTACCGCGCTTTCGGTGAATAAGGTTGGCTATGGGTCGAATCCTATAGTGATAAATTTTTCTGACGGAGCTGCCAGATTGAGCCGTGGAGGAGGAGTATATCAGCCCGTCAATAATGATTTGGTTTTAGTGCAGGATTTATCTTTTCATCAATTTACTTTTTCCGGCGTGCCAGCTATTAAAATAATGGGCACGCTTTATGACGCTTTTACTTCCACAACCGCCGCGATAGATACGACTATTCTTACGAGATGAAATTAAAATTTTCAATTTTCAATTTACAATTTACAAGTAATGGTGGTTATATTGCCATTACGGTTTCTATTATATTATCCGTGGTTGTGATGGCCATCGCTATCGCTTTTGGATCTGCTAATTTATTGACGCGGGCAGATTTTTTGGATTTTAATAATAAACAACTAAGTTTTTCTATTGCTCGCTCTTGTTTGAATTATGCCTTATTGCGTCTAGCCGAAACCCCTACTTATACTGGCAATGCTACGATTGATATTTCGGATAGGCAATGCGCCATTTTGCCTATTGAAACTAGCGGTTCCAATAAAATTATTAAAGTTAAAGCGCAGATTAGCGGAGCAACGACTAATTTTCGTTTGACGGTGAATGGCAGCAGTTTGGCTACGGTTTCCTTGGAGGAGTTATCCACATTCTAGAGAATACTTATGTGCTATAATTATTTTGTCTAAAAGGTCGAGTTTAAGAATTCGAAATTTAGTTATAATATAATACAATGAAAAATAAAGGTTTTACTTTAATAGAATTGTTGGTGGTTATTGGTATTATTGCGGTTTTGGCAGGTGTAGTTATTGTTGCCTTAAACCCGGCTCGACAGTTTGCTCAAGCTCGCAATACCCAGCGTTGGTCTAATGTGAACACTCTCTTAAATGGCGTTCATCAAAGATTGGCGGATAATCGTGGTCTTTGGAGCACTACTTGTGGCACTGCTACCGTAGCTTTGCCAGCTGTTGCCACTAATATCGGCAGTGGAGCCGGTTTAGTTGATTTAGCGTCCTGCATTGTTCCGACCTATGTTTCTACGATGGTGATGGATCCTTCTACTGGTACTGCGGCGGATACAATCTACAGCATTGTTCGCGATGCTAATGGAAGAATTACTATTGGCGCTACTGGTGAGTTAACTGAAGTTATTTCCGTTACTCGTTAAGATTGAGATTGTAGTTAGTTAAAAACAATCGAGCACATAATGTATTATGTGCTCGATTGTTTTGTTGTTGTTAGATTGATAGAATATATCCAGTAATTTGAAAAAAGGATTTCTTATGATCATACCGAACAACGCAGATGAAATCGTAAGATTTTTTAATTCCTCAGAAGATAATTTTCTTTCTCTAACCCCTGAAGAGCTTTTTTTTGGCATTAACGAGCTATTATTTCCTAACAGAACAATGCCATGGCCTTTGGTATGGGCTTATATTGCCGTCGCTGCTTGTGAGGGATGGCTGCGTAATGAGAGCTTACATTAC
The DNA here is from genome assembly GCA_001818675.1 of Candidatus Harrisonbacteria bacterium RIFCSPHIGHO2_02_FULL_40_20. Classification (GTDB taxonomy): domain Bacteria; phylum Patescibacteriota; class Minisyncoccia; order UBA6257; family WO2-44-18; genus 2-02-FULL-40-20. Next base: position 19,008 of record MHJF01000033.1, read on the forward strand.
GGCCAGCCAGGCCAGTTGATGCCAATGAACCGCCTTTATACCTTTGATAATTTATCTTGCGAGTTAAGGCGATTTAAGATGGGGAGGGCTACCCATAAAGCGGTCGGCCAAATCTATCATCACCGCTACGGTATTTTTAATAAGGATACTTTAAAGGGAAAATTTGAAGCCCTATTGACTGATTTGACGTTTAATACTGATCACGCCTTAGGTTTGATTGGGCGGTATTTAATTGTTAAAAAATTATTGGAAAACGCTTTATTGGGTGGAAAAATTTCTACTGTAGCATCGTTGGCTTGTGGAGCTGGCGAGGCTGTGGTGAACGCTGTGGCGGCAGCCCAAAAAAAAGGATTAAAGGTCAAAACGGCTTTTCTAGATATTAATGATAAGGCGTTAGAAATGGTTGAAAAACAGCTGGTCGGTTTGCCTCCTGGCGATAACGCTTTTTATTTAGTTAACGTGATTAAAAATCAGAGATGGTTTAGCGCTTTACCGGTTGATGCTTTGGAGCTGGTTGGATTAATAGATTATATTTCAGATAAGCATTTGATTAAATTTTTACGGTCTTTGAAAAATCCTCGATTAAAGCTATTGATTTCTTGCAATATCTTACGGAAACCCGGACTTACTGGCGAATTAGAAAGATTTTTTTTGCGGCACGCCTTACAATGGCCTTTGTATTATAGAACTGAAGATCAACTTCGTGCAATTTTCCAATCAGCTGGTTATGAAAAAGTCCGTTTGATTAGCGAGCCTTATTCGCTATTTAGCGTGGTGGTTTGGTTTAAACAATAATATTTACCGCTTCGATGTTCTTGCCGGCAGGCAGGCGTCGGAGTGGTTTTTTGTTATAATAAAAATAATCTAGAGCTTTATGTCTTATTATTTAATTTCGGCAGCCGTGAATGCTATTATCGCTATAGGATTAGCGGTTTTTATCGTGATTGAGAGCCCTCTCAAGCAAATGCATCGGGCTTTTATTTATTTTGCTTTAGCAGTTTTTGCGTGGTCAGCCGCTTATGGGGTTTGGCAATTAACTGATAATCAGGATAGCGCTTTATTTTGGAGTCGGGCCTTGATGGCCGGCGCCATCTATACCGCGATTGCTTATTTTCATTTTGTTGCCGCCTTTTTAGGAATTTATAAGCAACAAAAGTATCTCATCTGGTTAGGTTATGTCGTTATGACGGTTTTTGAGTTGCTTAACTTTACTCCTTATTTTGTGAGCCATGTTGAGCCTTATTTGGGATTTAAGTTTTGGCCGATGCCCGGAATTGCTTTCCATCCATATTTAATTATTTGGTTTGGTTATTTAGTTTACGCCACTATTCTCTTAATTAGGCATTATCTAAAATCTGGCGGTCATTTAAGGGGTCAGATTCAATATTTATTACTGGGTATTTTTATTGCTTTTCTTGGTGGAGCTACTAATTATTTTCCTTGGTATAAAATACCCATCCCGCCTTACGGAAATATTTTAGTTGCGGTTTACCTGGCGATTTTTGCTTACGCGATTACGGTTTATCACTTAATGAATATAACGGTGGTTTTAAGATTGGGAGCGATATTTTCCACCTTACTGACTGTAATTGCGGGTTTTTATTTCGCGGCCACCAGTCTTTTAAGCGGATTTCTAGGCGAACCTTATAATATTTTATTGCCGGCTTTTATTATTGTTTTAAGCTATGCTCCGCTTAAGAGATTTGTTGAAAATCTTACTGATCGGTTTTTATTTCAAAAACATTATAAATTGAGTGAGGTTTTGGATTTTTTCGCGCAGACTATTCACCAAGCTGGCCCGGACTTAAGTCTGATTGTTAAAACTTTTAATGAGACCATTATCAAAGTTTTAAAAGTTAAGAAAACCGCTTTCGCGCTTATTCCTTCCGCCAAAGATTTTATGATTTTACAGCAAGCGGTTCGAACCGCTGGTATAGAAATAATTTATATTAACAATGATTCTTCGCTGATTAAGTATTTTGATTCGCATCCCGGAGCTATAATAGATTGCGAAGATTTTCAAAAACGGATAGGAAGAGGATCCTATCTATTGCCCGTTGAAAAAGCAGCATTATGCGGATTGGAGAAATTTGATTTTAACATCGCGATCCCCGTGGAATTTAAAGGAAGAATTAAAATGCTTTATTTAGTGGGGCCGAAAAAATCGAAAGATGTTTTTTATCGAGACGATTTGCAATTTTTAGAACATACCGTTCACGAGGCAGCCGCTTTTATTGATAATATAAGTTTATACGAAGATTTAAAATCTGCTTCCGAGGCCAAGAGCCATTTTATCGGCGTTGTTTCTCATCAATTAAGAACGCCAATTTCTGGAATGCGCTGGAGCATTGAGACTTTAAAACAGCCGGGGTTAAGCCAAAAAGACCGGCAGAGTTTTTTGGATCATATTTACGATAAAACGGTTTTTTTGAGTGAACAGATTGATAATATTCTGACGGCTTTGGAAATTTATGATAAAAAGATGTTTTTGCAAAAAACCGATTTGCGCGTGGGCGATATTTATAATGAGCTAATTGTTCGTTTTATGCCTATTATTAAAGAGAAAGCGTTGACGGTGGAGTCCGAAATTGAAAAAACAGCTAATTTAGTAAAATGCGATTCGGAAAAAATTAAAAAAGTTATAAGAACTTT
>MHJF01000034.1:0-1860 GCA_001818675.1 Candidatus Harrisonbacteria bacterium RIFCSPHIGHO2_02_FULL_40_20
CTATGGTCCGCTTAAAACCGTTTATCGGTGTAAGTGTTATACCGATAAACGGTTTTAAGCGGACCATAGATTAGCGCAACAACAATGATTACGCCTATTAATTTCGTCAGCCAGGAAGCAAAATAAAATTTTGGAATTCTGTGGCGCAAATTCCAATAATGCGTAAAGACTAAGCCAAGAAATATCACCCCAAATCCTATAAAAAATTCATTAGACCGACGGGCTAAAATAAAAGACAGCGCAAAAAAGAAAACAGCTAAGGCCAAGCTAGACCAAAAAACCGGCTTCATCTCGTTAGCAATTTCCAAAAAATCTTTTTTTCTAAGCGCCCAAATAAAAAACCCGATCGCTAAAAGCATTAAAACCGAAATGGGGATCAACATATCCACAAAATTTTCCCAAACAAACGGCAAAAGCTCCTTGCCAAAACGCAAAGGCAAACCGCCCTGCTTATCCACTAATAATTTCAAAACCTGAATATAAGCCAATTTAGCCGCCCCAAAAGGATTCGGCCTCAACAGCCAACCAACCGCCAATCCGATTAAAAGCGAAAAGGATTGTGGCCAATTAACTCTTTGCCGATAAACTAGCCTGAACAAACCAATAGTTAGAACGGTAAGGATAGGCACCCACGATAAAGATAAATGCAGCCAAGAATAGGCCGCGCTAATTAAAAAAATCCAAAAAATGCCGTTAGAGTTTTTTTCTAAAATAACAGCTTGATGGTTCTTAGAAGTAAAAAAAGCAAAAAGTAATAACGTTAAACTGATAGTAATCGGATGGGGGCGCAACATCGTAAGACGATATAAAATATCTGCCGCGCCCAAAGCAAAAACGAAAACCCAAAACAATGGCCACCGCAAACTCAATTTTCTAAATGCCATATATGCTAAAAGCAAAGAAAAAAACATCATCAAAGTTCCGCCGAACTTAATGCCATCTACTAAATTAGGAAAATAAGTAAGCGGCAAAATAAAAATATGGAATCCGTACCAAAGATCGGCGCCAATATCTTTAATCACTGAATACTGCGTCCAAGGAAAACTGCTGTCAAAAATTCCTGAAGTCCGATAAATCCAAGAATGGCGGATATGATAAAAAGCATCCGGGTCGGGGATATTGCTCGTAAGTCCCGTAATTAGCAAAACAAATAACACCAGCGTAAAAATTACCGGCGCTATTTGTTTTAAAATTTCTTTCCTATCCAAATTTCCTTTGCTAAACATTCTAAAAATTGAACGCCGGTGCGAAAAGAACGGGCCTTTATTTCTCCCGCCAACCGCTGCCCCTCCCGAGTAGGAAACTCAGAAATTTTTAATCCTTTTTTAAGCGCGCGAATGGAAATCTGAAATTCTATAGTATGCCCGACGGCATTTATCCCTAATTCTTTAAGTAACCCGCGGCGCATAGCCCGATAACCATTGCTCACATCAGTAATGCGAACGCCCGGCTTGCCCCAAAGAAAATTTACGGTCCAAACAAAAATCTGATTAACCCATTTTCTCGGTCGCCACCAAGAAATATCTTCTTCATTAAAAGCGCCCTCTATCATCCTAGAAGCAATGACTAAATCTGCTCCCCCTTCTAAATATTTTCTAAATTTAGGAAGGTCTTTTGGATCTTCATTGCCATCAGTACTAATATAAACAATCGCATCAGCCGCCGACGCCTCTTCAGCAATCGTAAAAGCCGCGCCACGGCCACGGGAGGGCTGAGCAATAATCTTGATGCCATGTTGACGATAAACATCCTGACTCCCATCAGTTGATCCGCCATCAACCGCAAAAACCTCATCAAATGTAGAACTATCTACGGTTGGAAGCAACTTGCGGAGACATTCAACTTCGTTATAACTAAGAA
>MHJF01000034.1:1874-31899 GCA_001818675.1 Candidatus Harrisonbacteria bacterium RIFCSPHIGHO2_02_FULL_40_20
TTCATCTCTTATAAAACCATTCTATCGTTTTCTTTAATCCAGTGTCAAAATCCGTTTTTGCCTTAAATCCGAACTCTTTTTCCGCGCGGCTGACATCTAGGACCCGGCGCGGCTGTCCATCTGGCCTAGAAGCATCCCAACGAATTTCACCTTTATATTCCATTAATCGACAAAGTGTTTCCGTTAAATCCTTAATTGTAATCTCACGCCCAGCTCCCATATTCACCGGCTCCGGCTTATCATATTTTTCCGCAGCCAATACAACTCCTTCAGCCGCGTCTTCCACATACAAAAATTCTCGACTGGCTTTTCCAGTTCCCCACGCCTCAATAAAAGGAAAGTTTTGTTCTTTAGCTTCCGCTATTTTTAAAATCAAAGCCGCGATTACGTGGCTACTTTTAGGATTAAAATCGTCTCCGGGCCCATACAAATTAACCATTAAAAGATGAACTGCGTTAAGGCCGTACTCCTGCCGATACGCCTGCGATTGCGCCAACATCATCTTTTTAGCTAAACCATAAGACGCATTAGTTTCTTCAGGATAACCATTCCACAAATCATCTTCTTTAAACGGCGTCGGCGTAAACTTTGGATAAGAACACACCGTGCCAATGCCCACAAATTTTTCAACTCCTTCCAACCTGCAAGCCTCTAATAAATTAATGGCCATTGCCGCATTATCATAAAATGCTTGCCCGGGATGTTCCCGATTAAAACCTATTCCCCCGACTCTGCCGGCAAGATGAATAATAATTTCCCTACCCTTAACTAATTTTTTGCAACGCGCCATTTCCCGCAAATCATAATCCTTATAATGTTGAATTAAAATATTCTCTTTAAGCGCTCCCCGCTCCAACAACTTTCTGTAAACAGGCTGGCCTAAAAATTCATCAACGCCAGTTAAAAAAATTTTCTTACGCCTCAGATCCATCCCGTTAGAGACAGGTCGCCAAAGGCGACCGTAACTCGGCCATTTTAATAATCGAACTTTTATATCTAAAATCCGACAATATTTCAAAAATCATAGATTGATTGTCTCTAACGGGATCCAACATATTTTGAAAAAAATCCCTCAAAAACCCTAACCATATATTGCAAGTCCGCTTTTGTTAAATTCTGATGGCAGCCCACATAAAAACCATTGCTCGTTACCCATTTTGCCGCAGGATATTTATCTTCAATATTGCCTAAAATCTTTATTTTAAACGGCTGGCTCAATAATGGCATTAAATAACGGGTTTCCACTCCATTTTTTTCTAAATAAGTAATCAAATCTGCCCTAGTAATTCGCGGATCCCTCACAATAATCGGAAACATCATAAAAGCATGCTCTGAATATGCTGGCCAACTAGGCAGTTGGATTAAATTATTATATTGAGAAAGATTTTTAATCAGATAACTAGCATTTCTCTGACGGCTGGCAATATTTTTCTCATGATCTTCCAATTCCGCCACACCCAAAGCGCCTTCTAATTCCGTTAAACGAAAACTGTAACCCATCCGCACAAAAGAAAATCTTTTATCCGCCATATTAAAAATCGCTTTTTCATTTTTTAAATTATCATCATCGTCAATATTTAAATAAACCGAGTCTCGGCCATGATTCATCATACTTTTCATAATTACCGCGTAATCCGGATTATTGGTAAGCGCCAAACCGCCAACGCCAGTCACAACTAAATGCGCGGCATAGGTAGAAAAACAAGCGATGTCGCCACGAGATCCGACTGGCTTGCCTTTGTAACTAACAAACATAGATTCACAAGAGTCTTCCAGCACCTTCAAATTATGCTTGCGAGCGATTTTCATTATCAAATCCATTTCTGCGGAAAGTCCATATAAATGCACCGGCATAATCACGCGAGTTTTTTTAGTAATTTTTTCTTCAATCTTTTTCGGATCCATATTTGAAGTCCGAGAATCCACATCTACAAAAATCGGCTTCATGCCATTTTGCAAAACCACATTAGAAGTGGCAATAAAAGTTACTGCTGGAACAATAACCTCATCGCCATCATTCCAATGATGAACTTCTTTTAATGTCCCGAGCGCAATCTGAAGCGCGCTCGTTCCGCTATTACAACTAATTCCAAATTTCCGATCATGCAAACGGGCAAATTCATTTTCAAAACGCTGTAAAAACGGCCCGTAAGAAAGCCGATGATTTTTTAAAGCAATATTCACGTATCGTTTAGCTTTAGCGCTAATTTTTACAGTACCTACGCCTATTTTTCTCATATTTATCTTAAATTCTATACTCCTATCAATAACTCATTTCACCGCTCCTGACAAGAGAAATAATTTACGGGACATTAAATCTATGTTATAATTTTCCAGAATCAAGATTGAGCACATTCAAAAAGGAGGTGGTTATGATCGTGATCGCAACGTCTACTCGATATAATTCTTTAGCCGATCCTCGTTTTCCTATGGCTGTTAAATTCGTAGAAAATGCTGTTTTCGCTTCAATCCCAGTTGCCATTGTAGACGATTCCCCTGACGATAATGTGAGCGCATATCTCAAAGCCATTGGCGCAATTGTTATACGGGCTCAAAACCCTACTATGGGCACTGGCCGAAGAATGGCAATAAAAAAAGCGCTTCAACTTTGCCAAGGCAACAATATAATTGTCTGGAGCGAACCAGAAAAATATCCATTGATCAAAGATATTTGTAAAATAATCGAACCAATTATTCATAAGAAGACCGATATTGTTATCCCCCGCAGAAAAGACAATCTTGCTTCCTACCCCGAAATGCAAATGCACGCAGAACTCTACGGCAATCGCGGCTTTCAGCTTTTAACTGGGTATGCCTACGATATGTGGTTCGGTCCTCGAGTATTTGATACTAAAACAGCTGCTTATTTCCTCTCTTACGACGGTAAGTCCTCTGACGGAACAAAAGATTACGGCGATAGATGGGATTCTATCTTTATTCCCGTACTGCGAGCCATCAAAGCCGGCTTACGAATCACCGAAGTAACGATAGATTATCAACACCCCCAAAAACAAACTGCCGGCGAAGATAATTACGAATTCTACGAAAAACGCCTCTTACAATTAAATACTCTTCTGGAAGCCATAAAATATGAGGCGAGGCTCTTGGGATTACCTCGCTAAAATACAAACCGAGCACATAACATAAATTGTGTGCTCGGTTATTTTTTTATCTTATACTCCTTCAAATCATGCTCCACCATAATTTTTACTAAACTAGCAAATTTAGTTTTCGGCTCCCAACCAAGCTGTTTTTTGGCTTTGCTAAAATCTGCTACTAAATTTTCTATCTCTGATGGCCGCAAATAACGAGAATCCAACTCAATGTAATCTTTCCAATTATTAATTCCAGCGCACTTAAACGCCGCTTCCGCGAATTCCGCCACCGAATGGCTCTCGCCAGTGCCAATAACATAATCCTCCGGTTTCGGCTGCTGCATCATCAACCAAGCCGCCTCCATATATTCCGGCGCGTAGCCCCAGTCTCGTTTAGCGTCTAAATTGCCTAAATAAATTTTCTTATCCAGCCCGACTAAAATCCTTGCCACGCCCCTAGTAATTTTCCGAGTCACAAAAGTTTCACCGCGGCGCGGGCTTTCATGGTTAAACAAAATTCCATTCACCACAAAAATACCGTAAGCATCACGAAAATTCCTGGCCGTATGAAATCCAAACACCTTCGCTATGCCATAAGGACTGCGGGGCAAAAACGCAGTATCTTCATTTTGCGGAGACAAAGCCGAACCAAACATTTCTGAAGAAGACGCTTGATAAAATTTTACTTTTTTTCCGGTAGATTCCTGATAGTCTTTAATCGCTTCTAAAACTCTTAACACGCCAAGGCCGGTAATATTGGCGGTATACTCCGGTATATCAAAAGAAACACGCACATGAGATTGCGCGCCCAAGTTATAAATTTCATCCGGCGCAACCTGATATAAAATTTTTCTAATTACCGAAGCATCCGAAAGATCTCCATAGTGCATTCTAAACCGCAAATTAGATTCGTGAATGTCTTGAAAAATATCTTGCAGCCGCGGAGTGTTAACAGTAGAGGCCCTACGAATAATGCCATGAACTTCGTATCCTTTACTCAATAACAATTCCGCCAAGTAACTGCCGTCTTGTCCGGTTACGCCAGTAATTAAAGCTTTTTTCATATAGGGAGATTGTACGATTTTTTAAGGGTATTCGTCAACGAAAAATTTTATAAATCGCTACTAAAGAATTTTTATAAACCAGCTCAAAATTTCTTGGTAAAAGAAAATCCTCGCCAATAATCTGCCGCTCCCATGGGCCAATATAAACATACTCCTCATCTATGTCTTTCCAGCTAACATTTAATTTTCCATACCTATCCAATAATTCTTCTATCTTTAATGCTTCTTTTTGCCTCATATGGGCATCGGGGCCAGCAAGCCAAGCCTTCAAAGATCCATATTTACCTTCAAAATAATAACCATAAAGCACATCAAAACTACCGTTAAGATTATTGGAATCGTCCGGATAACATTCTCTAACATCGCAATTTAACGGCAACTTCCCCATCAAACGTTCACGCAAAAATTCCTTGCTAATGCCAAATAATTTATGAACTAAAAGAAAACGGTCTTCCACGTCTCGCATGCTTAACGTGGTTATAAATCCAGTGGGCAGAAAAGGCCGCGCCGAAGTATAAGCTGGCAAATACATAGAGCTGGTGCCAGAAGGCGAAACTATTACGGGTTCGCCGACAAGATTATCATTAATCCATTGCCAAGACTGAACTACCTCATTCGGTAATCTATTTTCTTCTGCAACTTCTGTCTGCATACAGCATCCCAGAGCAAAAACATTAATTGTTTTCTTCAGTACCACCAAAAACGCTAAAAAGACCATCGCCACAACAAACCATTTTTTCATGCTTGGCCAACGAAACTCTAATTTCTTAACCAACGCAAATAACAAATCAAAAAAGATTAAAAAGCTTGCCAAATTGATAGGCCTTCTAAAAAATCCGGGTATCGGCACCATGCCAGTAACCAATTGAACATTCCAGGCTATAATCATCGCCGCAACCAATGCCAAAAATAAAATTGCTTTCTGCCGATCTCTTTTCCAATAAACAAAATAAATTAAGGCGGCCATTCCAAAATAAGTCAGATAATCCACTATATTTTCCCTTACTATTCCGATGCCCCTGCCATAAACCAAGCCCTCCCTGAAAGCAAAATCTTGAGAATCCGGCATCTGGGAAAATAAAATATAATTAGTAAAATAAGGAATCACCGTAACTGCTAAAACTCCAAAAATAACTAAATAATTTCTAACAAGGACTTTGTTGCTCCTCTGAAAAAATAATACATACAAAAACAATAAACCCAAAACTATTAACCAATAAACCCAATGATGAAAATAAGTATAAAAAAGCAGCCCAGTAAAAAACCCGGATAAAACTGCTCTTGGGCGGCTAGGATTCTGCCAAAAAAGGTAAAAAAATAAAATTGCCGATAAAAAAATGGGGTAAGTCAACAACGGCTCATCAAAGCGGAACAAAGGCAACTGATAAATTTGGGTTCTAATAATAGGAATGAACTCATTAATAAATCGGCCTTGAAATTCAGTAAAGTTTAACGGCAAAAATGGGATTTCCTTAGCTATATTCGCCATTGTGGTTAAAACAGCGACTAAGGAAAAAAATATCGCCCAAAGCCGAGAACTAAAAAGCGCTTTCCCGAGGAAATAAAATAAAAGAAAAATGATAATGGAAAAAACAAAAAGTACCCCCAAATAAGCAATATTCATATTGCCCCCTACCAAAAAAATAAACGCCGCAAACAACGTTGAGGGTAAAGGATTTTGTACGGTAACCGACGGTTGTAAACCATAAATCTCCGCGGGCGGCCAATGGCCATCATAAATTTCTCTAGCGCGCTGCAGATACTGCTGAATAGCGGCTGAATTTTTAAAATTAGCCAGCACAAATTCATTTCCCGAAGCATTAAAATTCTTCCAAACCATCAAAGACGGCCCAACATAAAGCAGGCCAACCAAAATAGCAATTCCAATAAGCAAATAATTAAACCTTCTATTTAAAAGCCCCATTAATTTTATATATTTCTACTGATAAGTTTTTATAAACTAGCTCTAAGTTTGCATCCTTGGCTAAATTTAGTTGGCTAAATTGTTTCTCCCAAGGCCCATAATAAACATATTCAACGCCAATTTCTGGCCAAATAATTTTAGTTTCATCAAAGCGCGCCAATAATTCTTGAATCTTAAATTCGGTAATCGGCGGAAACGGCTTACTTCCTTGAGCGACGGTGCTGTATTCTTTAGAAGGGCCGTATACAAAATAACGTCCGTAAAGATGAAAAGCGGCATCAGGTAAATTATAAAAAGTATACCGATCGTCACACGCTTTTATATCTAAATCAAATTGCCGCGCTAAATTTTCACAAGTTCCGCCAGACTCTAATCGTAATCTTTTCTCTAATATTTCTTTAGAAACCCCGAAGGATTTATTGGCAACTAAAAATCTATTTTCTACGTCCTCATTAGATGCTAGAGTATTTAACCAATTAGGAAGATATGACCGAGCCGATGTGTAAACATGAAGATGGAGAGCGGTCATAAAGGAATCAGAAATAATTTTCGGCTCACGGCCCAAATTACCATTAATCCAATTCCAAGAGTCAATAATATCTTGGCTAAACGTATATTTATCTAAAAAACTTTGATCGGGGTTAATAAATAAGCCGGCATTCACGGCTTTTTTAATAACCAAAAGAGAGCTTAATAAAATCAAGATGGCTATTATTAATTTTGAATTGGGATTCCGCAAAAAATTATAAACAATATCTGCGGAAACCATAAAAATTACGGGGCCGAAAACAGACCACCAATGATTAGATTCCGGCACAAAACCAGTAATAAGCTGGATATTCCAAGTAATAAACATCGCTCCAAAAAACAAAAAATATAAAATTGCCTTACTTTTATCCTTTTTATAAATAGTTAAATAAATAAATGCGGCGAAAATTAAATAAACCGCGTAATCCCTAATCACGAGCAGCTGAAAATTTCTTCCCTCCTCTACTCCCAACCGGCGGACATAGTCATCGTAAGACGGCAAATTGCTGAAAGAAAAATAACTGATTACGTAAGGAATAGTAATTAAAAAAAATATACCCAAAAGAACCAAAATGAATTTAAGCCGAATCGGATCGTTTTTGCGTTTCCAAAAACTATATGCTGTCAATAAACCAATAACGATGAAAAGAAAAATTCCGTGATGAAAATAAACATATGGTGTTAATCCAGCTATCAATCCCGCCAAAATTGCCGTCCAAGCTTTAGGTTTTTGCCAAAACAAAAATATCGCCGCCAAAGCAGGCAAGTAAAAAACATAAGTAATTAAAGGATTACCGATTCGCGATAAAGATAAAGTAGCCAAGGGAGTATTAACCAAAGGATAAAAATTTTTTACTATATCGTTTAAAAATTTATTCCAAAAATTTTGGTAATAAAGATTATAATAAGATATTAAAATCGGGGTAAAAGTTCCTAAAAACGCCAAAAAAAGCGCCCACCATCGATTTTTAATAATTACTTTTCCTAAAAAATAAATAGCCCCGAAAATTAACGACGCAAAAATGAAATTAGCCAAAAGAAAAGCAAGACTAATATTGCCGTTAGCGATAACAATAAAAAAAGCGAATAATACATAAGGAATAAATGGGGCAAAAGCGGTGCCTTGAGGGGCAAAAGAAAGCTCCGAGGGCAGAAAATGGCCGTCTACAACCTCTCTGGCCTTGGCTAAATCGCTTTTCACCGAATCATTGTGGGTAATATATTGAACGGCTAAATATGGCTTCTGCAACGATTTTAATTTATTCCAAATAAAAGCCTGGGGCGCGATATATAAAATGCCTGTTAAAACTGCCGAAGTTAACACCAATAATAAAAATTTATTTTTAATTCGTATTAACATAATGGAAAATTATGAGGATTTCTTTAAAACCCAGATCTGATTATATCCCCAAAGTTTTTCTAAATATTTTCTGAAAAATGGGATCTCGCCGCTTAAATCAAAAATCAGCTTGCGGATCTTTCCTTTAAATCCTTGAAAAATTCGAATATCCATTAAATATTCCATATTCACTCTTTCAAAATATCTTAAAATTGTATTTTGAAAAACTCCAGGCGTAAAAACGGCAATATGATTATTTTGAGGAGCATAACGGGCAAAATCTTCATGTTTTAAAAAATAATTCTTGCTCACCTTAGACGCAAGATGGGGAATACTTAAAATAAATAACCCGCCAGGTTTCAAAATCCTTAAAGTTTCTCTAATACAATGATGCGGATTTTCTAAATGAGGCAGCACACACCAGGCAGTTATTATCTGAAAAAAATTATCAGACCACAGCAACGAATCTAAATTAAGATCAATAATTTTAAATTCTTTTACTAACTTACTATTTTTCTCTGAAAGATAATTGTCTATATCCAATCCATAAATATCCCTAAATCCTTCTATGCTAAGCTGTTCTGCGAAAGCCCCGCTTGCTACGCCATAATCTAAAACTTTTAATTCCGACAACGGTTGAGTAAATAATTGCTTAGAATATCTCGCAACTAAATCAGCCGCAAAAGAATCTTGGATATTTCTGCCTACATAATCCTTCAAAGAAGCGGTAATTTCCGTTCGTCCCTCTTTCCTAAGCTCATTAACCGTAAAATATTTCATTAAAATTAATAAAATTATAACACTTCTAATGCGGATTTGCCCTATCCTGATCCCCCTCAGCCTTAGTAAAATAGCAATTCTCAAAATCAATGCCAAAAGTATACGCGATGTTAATATTGTGACGCTTAAACGAAACCGGGTTTAACAATACTGGATACGATTCAAATTTCGTTCCAACCGCATTAAAAAATCCCGCAGCCTTTAATTCTTTTTTATAAAAATCTCCACTAAATAAAAACTCTCCTAAAGAAATTCTCTTTTTCTTTAATTCAGCAAGAAATGCCAAAAGTAATGGCGCTGCCGATTTTTTATCAGCAACAAAGTCTACAATTCTGCCCATCTTATATCGCCCCTCACCATCCTGCCGCCAAATTAAAATTCCTCCCAACTTTCCATTTTGCTTCGCGCCTAAAATTTGATAACGCAAGAATGGATTTTTTAAAAACCGCCAAGCCAAATAATCATAATTCCGTTCAATAGTAGCCGAAAACATTTGGCGTGCCCGCCCCCACCACCGATTAATCTCTTCTGGTCTCTGTATCACCTTCAAAGACTTAATTTTAATAGATTCTTCCCAGCCGATTTCCCGCGGGAAAGCGAGATATCGATTTAAAATTCCTTCTTGCCAATTCTCTTTATAATGCTTAAAAGCTTTCATTGCTGGCAAACGATAACCCGCCACCAAACAAGGATTTTTTTTGCCCAAAACCTTTTTAATGAGCATCGCGCCAAATCCAAATGCCCTAAATTTTTCTAAAACAAAAAGATTAATTAAAACCCGAACTTTTTTAGTTCGCTTGCCAATTTTGTATTGCAAATCCCGAAAACCAAAATGGCCAACAATTTCCCCTGACCGATCAGGACTATTTGCTTTTAACAAATACAAAGAATTCTTATATTGCCAATTGAAATACCGCTGATCGCCTAAAATATATTTTTTATGAAACGCCGCGGCAATATATTTTTTAAAAGCCTTAAAGTCAGATTTTTTATAAAGAGTTAATTTCAACATAACCGCCGTCAATAATAATATGTTTTCCAGTTTCGCCTTTTTGCAATAAATCTAAAACTGCCTTAGCTACATCCTCAACTGTCGTCAAGCGGCCAAGCGAACTTTGAGCAGCTAGCAACTCGTCCAGTTTTTCTGGAATATCTTTAGTAAATTGATTGCGAATAAAACTGGGCGAAACCGCATTAACCCTAATCTGATATTTTCCCAAGTCCCTCAACAACGATTTAGTAAAACCCAAAACGGCATATTTAGCAGTCACATAATCCGATAAACTAGCTGGCGGATCGCCAACAACATAATTAGTAAGAATATTAATAATATCGCCGCCTTGTTTTTTAAAACTAGGCAGAGCAGACAAAATTACATCCACGCCGGCTTTTAATTGAACCGACAAATGTTTTTCAAAATCCTGCCAAGTTTTCTTTTCAAGGGGAGCAATCTTCACTGGCGCGCTTATAGAATTAATAATGCCTTCTAGATGGCCCCTATCTTTAATAATTTTCTCAATTAACTTCTTTGCCTCACCATCTTTGCTTAGGTCCGCTTGATAATCACCCGCGTCAAAACCATGCCGGCAAACAATGGCGCCTTCTTTTTCTACAATATCCCCGATAGCAGAACCAACACTTCCAGTCCCGCCTAAAATTAAAAAAACCTTATTTTTCATTGCCGTACTTTTACCCTAGCTACGCCGTCAACTATAATTTTCTCTTTTTCATCTTTGATAAACGTCTGGAGCTCAATCATGTTTAAAGCATCAAACTTAGCAATTACTTTTCCTTCAACTTTAACTTTAGTATTTAAAGGCAACGGGCTGCGAAAACGAGAATCTTGAGAAACATACAACGCGCGCTCGCCCGGCAAGTGCATGCCCACTAAAGTGGAAAATAAACTAGCCAACAACATCCCATGAGAAATCCGCCCGCCAAATTCAGTTTTCTCTGCGTATTTTTGATTAATATGAAGAGGATTAAAATCTCCGGTTAAAGAAGCGAATTTATTAACAGAATCCTCGTCAATAAAATGTTCAAACGAAAACTGATCCCCTATTTTAATATCTTCATAATTCAATGCCATGCTTTTTCAACGCCTTTTTTATATCGCCGACATTTTTTACCGAAGTTACCTCATCAATCGTAAACTTAACCTTAAATTGTTTTTCCAATTCAGAAACTAAAACCAAGCCATTAAATGAATCCCAGCTCTCCACATTAGCTGGACTAGTTTCGTCAGTTATGATTTTTGAATCAATGCTTAAAACTTTTCCTAAAAGTTCCTCTAATTTTTTCATAGAAATAATGGGTTCTTTAAACTTTGACAGTTAAGTAGTGAGGATAAGCAAACGGCTGGCTCAAATCATATTCATAAGCGCTAGCGCCATCTTTCTGGCTGATTAACTTAAACTTAGCATCGGCTAAGAAATTCTCACAAGGCTTATTCTTCTTGGTAGAGATATACTCTCCCCGCACAACACTTGCGCCATGCTTTTTCGCCTGCTCCAAAATATAAGCCATCAAAGCATTTTCTACGCCCCGCCCCAAAACTCGGCAACTTAAAAGCAAATTATCAATTCTCCAAAAATGGCCTTGCGATTCCGTCATCACCACGCCGGTTAAACCATAATCGCCAAATTTATCTCGAACTTTTAAAGCCCAAACTTTCCCGCCAATCTGCAAAAACTTTTTAATTTCTTCTTCAGAATAACGGTGCGTAGTCAAATTAAATTGATTAGTCTTTTGCGTCAGCTGACTCACCCTCGACAAATTATTTTCATCTACGGAAACAATCGCCACCTCCATCTTTAATTGGCTTAAAAACTCATCCAAATTTTCAAAAGATCCCTGGGATTCCCGACGCTGGCGATCTTCAACATACATCTGCCCGCGGCGCGCATCCTCTTCAGTAACCTTAAAAGCAGTGAAGCCAGAAAAACTTTCCAAAAATTGCGGCGGCACCACTGCCACTTCCGGCATCAAACTCTGAATCATTGCTCGTTGAAGTGAATCGTCATCCACAAAAACAAAACTATCTAATCCTAAATTTAATTCCTCTGCCAACTCTCTCATGTTTAAATCCTTATTTTGCCAATTGATCCGCCAAGCAGCAAAATTATTTTTTCTCAAAACCATTGCCGGATGTTTTTCAATCGCTTCCATGGCGTCTTCCAAATTATTTTTGCTGTTAATCGCCAAAATAATGCCTTGTTTCATTAAACTTAAAATATAATTTTGTAATTTCTTATCCGGAATAATTTTTTCCACGCCATCTTCACCAACCACTCCTTGCCATAAAGTATTATCCAAGTCTAATATCAAGCACTTGCGCGGATTGCCCGCCACCACTACCGCATAGCCCATCAACGCTTCCGCTAAATCGGGAAAGGCATCTAACGCCAAACGTAAATCCCCCAGATCTTTATATTTGGTATACCAATATTTTTTATTGCCGCTTTTTTCTAGCCAATCTTGAAAATTTAAAACAGAAACACGATCGTGATTATAAAAATTTTCTAAAATCACTACCCGGCCCTTAAAAACATTCAACAACTTTTCAATTAAAAGGGGTACTTGGCTGTTTTTATCTTTCTCATTTGAATCCGTAATTAAATAAACAATATCAGGCTGAAAAGAATAAAGCCCGCTATTCGGGTTCAAAATATCTTGAGATATCTGGCTATAAGGAGCCAAATAAACTTCGGTTAATAAATTATGGAAAACCGCCCGCGTACTAAAAATTTCCGGAAGACCCTGCAAAGTAAAAGCGCCTAAAAAAGCCACACGAATTTTCCTGAAATATGAAGGCGCTTGGTTCCGTAAATCTATTAATTCTTTATGAATAGCTAAATACTTCCCAAAAGAACTTTGGGGATTAGCAACGAGCTGACTAATCTTTTTCTGTAAATCCGTAAATAACATTTAAAATGTCGCAAAGCGACTCCTAAATTTTTACTTTTTACCTTTTAATTTTTCATTTTGATTACTACCGCTACTGCCAATCCCTCCGCGTGACTTATGCTAATATATAACCCCTTTTTATTGATTTTAGGTTCGCCTTGCTTCCTATAGGAAATTTCAAAAAATCGGAAATTTTTAACTCCCACTTTCCCCGTTGCTTTCATTGCCGCTTCTTTAGCCACGAACATTCCCGCCAAATGCTGGCTGAAATTCTTATCCCGAAATGCCAAACCCCATTCTTTTTTACTAAAAACCCGCGACCAATATTGGTAGTCGTTCTTTTTTAATTTTTTAAAACGTTTAATAGAAATTAAATCTACGCCGATGCCCATAACACTCTTTATGCTTTAATATCATTCGTATCATAACGCGGGATAAGAAAAATATTTTCGTTTTTGCCTATCGCCCGGCTTTCATTAGTAACCGCATATTTAAAACCTTGTTCCTTTAAAACCTCCGTGGCTATTGAATTATGCCGGCCATGGGGATAAGAAAAAATCTCCAGGCTAGCGCCTAATAATTTCTCCAAAATCTTCTTAGATTTTCCAATATCGTTAATTAAAAAATCCCGATCAGCCTTTTCTAAAGAAACATGAGCGTGAGAATGCCCGCCAATAATAAATCCCTGCTGATACATATCTAACAACTCTTTCTCATTCATAAAAATCTTTTGGCACCATTCTTGCTCATTAATGCCTAACTCTTTAAATACCCAATTTAAAAATTCGTTACGCCTTAATTCCGGAATTATCATTAAAGTTTCTTTTAAATTGGCGGATGGTATATCCTCGTGCATGCGCCTTTGCGTCATACGCTTATCAATTGCTATAGCATAACGCCCAATTTCTCCTGGATATTTATTTTTTAAAAAATTATAAAATCTATTGATAATCTCCAACGATGAGTTCTTAGATAAAAGAACGTGCAATTTATGCGCCGGCGGCAATCTACCTTCCAAAGTTGAAGTAATCGGAAAAAAAGTGCCTCCGATTTTATAACGTCGAAGTATAGGCAAAACATTTTCATAATGATCTCTTAAGCCGTCATCAAAAGTAAAAGCGCAAACCTTAACCGGATCATCATTTCTAGCCGCCTCCACCACTTCGCCAATATTCACAATATTATAATGAGCTGCTAAAAAATGAATTTGCTCTTCAAAAACTTTTATCGAACAAGGATGGATACCAGAAAACTCCAAGCTAGGATCCTGAACATAATGATAATTAACAATTATATGGCGATCGTTTATAGAGAACATAATAATAAGTCAAAAATTAAGTAAGTATTTTTACACTAATTGTTTTAATATAAATTCTGCTATCCTCTTACCAGACTGCCCGTCTAATTTCCACAATTCCTGTTCCAATAATTTCTTTCTGCCCTCCCTATGCAACGCTGGCTCTGCGAGGTACGTTTCAATGCCTTTTTTTAAAGAAGTTGCGCTATCCGCCGTCCAACAACAATTTGTTTTTAGCATTTTTTCCATATGGGCATATTTTAAATAACGCTTTTCGCTTTCTATGTAAGATTTTTTTTCTAGCCCATCAAAAGCAATCATCACCACTGGCTTATCAAAAAAAGCCGCGTCAATGATTATCGTAGAGCCATAAGAAACTACTAACTCGCAGTGATGCAGTTCGTCGGCTAAACGTTGGCTATCTTGAACGCTTAATTCCCGATCCCGATAAACCCCTTCTTGAAAAGTAAGGCCCGGATGTTCAATGAAGAAATTTTCCGATGGCTTAAAACTAGCAAAGTCTATTTTATCATTTGGCGGCAAACGAAGAATAAATTGATATGGCATTGTTTTTAAAATTTCAAAAATCTGCCAATCGTATTTAAAAAACCTGGATCCATGCGGAGCCACTAAAATAGTCTTCTTCTTTGGGTCAAAATTTAAAGTCTTAAAAAAAATCTCGCGACTAACCGGCTGATAATTAAAATAAAAATCAAACTGAGGCATTCCAGAAACAAAAATATTTTTCATCGCTACGTCTTCATGCTTAATCGCTTCATCTCTAATAATTTCGTTATTCACGACTAACTTGTCCGGCTTCATACGAAACAGGCCTTTCCCCGAAATATTATCCCAAGAACGCACCATCCCAACAGTCGCAATGCTGAGTTTTTTCGCCTCCGCCAAAAAATGAACGTCGTCCATGTGAAAAACATCCAGAGAAAAAACTAAATCCGGACGATATTGATCAAAATAATTAACCAGTTTACTGCCGTCTATAGTGCGCAAATCTAACCAACGAATTATTTTTTTTATAAAAGGTAAATAGCCAAAAAAAACAATAAAATAAGAAAATAAAAAGTTGAAGATTTTATGATTGCGATGAAAAATCTCCCTCCTATGCAAAGAAAGCATGCCGGTATTAATAACTGATCGCCCAAGATAACTAAAAATAATATCTTGTTTGGTTACTAATTCAGTTTTAATACCTTCAATAATTACATTCTCTCCTCCAAATTTTTCTTGAAAATAATCTTTTTTATAATCAGGGCAAAAAATCACCAGGCGCAAATCCGATTTTCGGGATAAAAGCTTAAAAGCATCGCTAAAAAGAATATTTCTCGTAGCAAACGGATTAAAACTAGTTATAAATATGGTGCGTGTACTATTCATTATTGCCGAATAATTTCGTAAATCTCAACTCCGCCTTTTTCATAAACCATTTTCAATTCTGGATTATTTTCTAATTCCGATCCCGCTAACTCCTTCTCCAGCGGCCCAGAATAAACATAATCCAGCGGCAAATCGCGCCAATTAAGCGAAGGCATGTCTTCGTAACGATTCAAAAGGCCCCGAACTCTTTCCTCGGGCATTTCTAAATGAGGGTACACGGAATTAATAGTGCTATAATCTTTTTCTCTAAAATAGTAGTAATAAAAAGGATAAAAATAATCCGTCAAATTATGCAACGTAAGAGGACTACATTTTAGTAGGGGGTTTTTATAAAGAATTCTAATCTCTTCGCAGGTCATTTCACTTCTACCCTTAGCCCTAAACAAAATTCCTAAAAATTCTGGCGACGCGCCAAACAATTTTTGCATTTGAAGAACGCGCTCTTCCCCCTCCTCATTAGTAAGATAAGTATTAAAAAAAGTCGGCAAATACGGCCTAGCCGAAGTATAAACAGCAAGATGAGCTGATGTAAGAAAACTCGTAGAACCAATTCGCGGTTCATCCGGCAAGTCCTGATTAATCCAATCCCATGAATCTATAATAGGCCGATCAATGGTATGGGCCTCCAAAACTTCTGGCATTGGATTAATAAAAGTAAACGCATTAACAATTTTTTTAGCCACCACTAAACTTATAAGAATCAGCAATGCCGCCACTATCCATTTTTTATCTATTTTTTTTACAAGTTCAATTGCGATGCTCAAAATGAGCAACAACGCTAAAGGCGAAAAAGCAAAAAACCAATGATCTGGGGCAACATTAAACCCCACCATAATCTGCATATTTAATAAAAGCGGCATAACCCCGATAAAACTCCACCATAAAACTGCTGTGTCTTGTTTTTTTTGTTTCCAAAAAACCCAATAAACTGCCAATGCTAATATCGCGTAAAAAATATAATGCGGAATTGTGGAACTAAGATAAATTTGTCTCCCAATCTCTTCGGCATTATTGCGGTCCCGCCAATCTGCCACAAAATTAAGATTAGAAATATTCAAAATATTTAAAATATACGGAAGCGCAAAAAGTAAAAACACCGCGCAACTAATCGCTAGATAATAAAAACGCGCCGAATCTTTACGGCGATTAAAAAAAGCGTAAACCGTGAGCAAAAATAAAACTAAGGCCAAATACATCCAATAATGAAGATAGGTATAAACTAATAAACCAACTAATGCCCCAAATAAAACAGCGGTTGATTTCTTCGGATTTTGCCAAAAAACAAAAAGCGCGATCAACGTTGGGATAAAAATCAAAAAAGTAATCAGCGGATCATCCATGCGATATAAAGCGAGGTGATCAAATTGAGTCTGAACTATCGGAACAAAATTTTTAACAATCTTATTCAAAAAGCTATCTAGGCTAAAAAATCCCCTAGGCAAATCTCTAGCTAGCGGAGTAAGGGTAGCGGCAAAGGCCAAAAAAAATGACCAAGGCCGAGACCGCAGAACCACTTTGCCTAAAAAATAAAAGGCGAGAAAAATCAAAGCGGAAAATGAGAACTGGGCAATCTGATAAGCAAAATTAATGTTGCCGCCAGCAACAAAAATGGGCAACGACATAATCAGAGGCGGCAAAGCAGTAGTCGGGCTGAATAATTTCCTATCTGAAAAAAGATCCGAAACGAAAAAATGACCATCATAAACCTCCCGCCCCCGAGGCAAATAATTGATCATTTCATCGCTATGAAGATTATAAGGCGCCACTAAATGTGGCCGATCCTGCGCCTTCAATGCCCTGCCAATAAAAAATTGAGGGGCGACATATAAAATTCCAACCAACAAAGCACTGATTATTAATAAAATAAAATAGGTTATTTTTTTGCCATCAACCATCATAAATTATGATAAAGAGAGCTGTATTGTTGCGCAACCCTTTCCCAATTCATCGCTTTAGCAAACTTCAATGATTCTTGAGAAAAAGACTTTTTAAGTTCTGTATTAGATAAAATTTTAACCATCGCATCCGATGCCTGATTAAAATCCTTTTGAGGCGCCAAGATGCCATTTCGTCCATCTAATAAAGCATCTTCCGCGCTACTTGCTTTAGTGCCAATAACTGGCAACCCTGCGGCAGCCGCCTCTAAAAAAACCAGCCCAAAACCCTCAATGTCTTTTTTAATATCTTGCGGCAATAAAATAAAAAGCTCGGCATTTTGATACAAAGCAATCAATTCATCTTCATTCAGATTATCCAAAAAAATAATTTTATTTTGTAATTTGTAATTTGTAATTTGTAATTTGAGCGCTTCGCGCTCCGGTCCCCTGCCAACAATGACATATTTCAAATTCGGAAATTTTTTAGAAATTTCGGCAAAGGCGCTAATTGAATATTCATATCCTTTGCGTTTTTTCAAAGACCCAACGCTTAAAATATAAGGGCGGAGTCCATCAATAATTTTGGGTTTTGTCCGCCAGTCGGCGGATTGGAATTTTTCAAATTCTACTCCATGATTGATAACTTGAATATCTAAATTTGGGATTATCTTCAAAATCTCCTGTTTTGTGTTATTACTCACTGCTACTACTTGATCCGCCCGACGATAAGCCCAAACCATAATCGGTTTTTTCCAAAAATTATAAAGTGGCTGAATAGCTCCGGTGCCAACAGCTGTAATAATCAATTTCCTTTTTAACCCCAAAGATGCGAGAGCGGCGATAATGCCATACGGCCAGCCGTCTAAGGCGTGGATGATATCGTATTTTTTAAAAATCGCCCTAATTTTTAATAAAGAAAAAAGTAGTTTATTTTTTTTATCCGGCAAAAAGTTATCATGGGTCAAAACCCGATATTCTAAATCTGGGATCTCTTGCTTCAAATAATTTAACAACAGCAAACCAAACCGACCAGCGCCCGTATTATTGTTTAAATCATGATTTAAAAAAATTATTCTCATTCTAAATTGTCCAAAATTATATTAGCTAATCTCTCACCAGATTTCCCATCTAATTTCCAACATCGTTCTTCAATAATCTTTTTTCTACCCGCTTCATCCAAAGAAGGATTGTCCAAATATTTTTTAACATCGCCAACCAACTCTTCAATATTTTTAGCCAATTTTACTCCGCCCGTCTTCAAAATATTTTGCTGATGGTCATAATCATAAAACCTACGCAAGCTTTTCCAATAAGCACGGCTGTCTCCGTCAAAACCTATAAACACTACTGGCCTATTGAATACCACCGCATCTACGGCCAATGTAGAAGCAAAAGACACCACTACGTCGCTGTGATAAAGCAAATCCGCCAAGTGGCTATCCCCAGCAGTCAAATCAACGTCTGTAAAGCTATCACTAGATCCAGGATCATCAATCGCAATTCTTCCTGGAATTGGTTGAAGATCTCCTAAGCTCGCCTTGCCCACAATATACAACCTAATCAAAAGCTGAACGCCATCTAACTTAGAAAGCGCCCTGATTACCTGAATAGAAATGGGATTATTTTCTGAATAAATATCGCTAGGCGGCGCGAAAAAAATAGTTTTCTTCCGAAAATCTAAACCTAATTTTTTCAAAACTTCTTCTCGGGAATTCCGGCGAGCAACAACATAATCATCATAGTGCGGCACCCCAACAATAGCGACATCATCTAAAGAATAATCATTATACTGAACCGCCTCATCTTGAATATTTTTCGTATTGACAACCAACCGATCAACCACAACCCGATTCAAGCCCTTAGTAGTAATATTGTCCCAAGAACGCACCATTCCTAAAGTCCTTACCTTTAATAACTTGGCTGTTTTTATAAAATCCACATCCACCGGATGAAAAACATCAGTAGCGAAAAACAGAGATGGCCGATATTTATAAAAATAATCCGCGTAACGATGATGGCTCAAAAAATAAAAATCCACCCAACGCGCCAACTTTCTAACAAAATACCAATGCCCTAATTTAGATACCAACCAATAAATGGGGGCTAAAAACCATCGCCCCTGTTTTCTAGAAATCAAACGATGAATTCGCCAAGCCGCTGTATCAGAAAAATTGTTAAAAAAAACCCTAGCGATCCCATCTATCCAATTTTCCGGCAACACCTTAACGCCTTCCACAATTACATTCCCACCTCCAAAAATTTTCTGATATTGAACCTGTTTATTTTCTGCGGTCAAAATAACAATCCGCAAATCCTGGTGATTCCGCAAAGCTTTTAAAGTATTAGTGGCTAAAATATTCCGGCCAATTAAACCAAAAAAAGAAGTAATAAAAACGGTTTTAATTTTCTGTTCTTCTGCCATTATATATAAAACCCCTAGCCCGTAGGAAAGGTTATAATAAAGTAATTATAATCTAATTAAATTATGAAGTATTTCACCCCAGAAGAGCTAAAAATAACCCACCGAGAAGAAATATCTTCTCAATTAAGCACCCTAGCAGGGAAAAACGTAAAGCATAATTTTGCCATCTGGATTTTTAAAAAATATGCCGAAAAACTAGGTTGGAACAAAAATATCAAAATCCTGGATTTAGGAACTGCCAACGGCGATTTCTTAATCCAGCTTAATCAAACGGGCTATCAAAACCTTTATGCCCATGATATTGATGCTTACCTTTCGGAAGAACGCAAAATATTAACTAAAGAATACAAATTTTCCGAATTAAGCATGGAAAGGCTCCCATGGCCAGATAATTATTTTGACGCGATAACGGCCTGGTGTGTTATTCCTCATCTAGAAAATCCTTTTTTCTGCGCCCGAGAAGCGCGCCGCGTATTAAAACCCGGAGGCGTATTTATTTTTACCACCCTTCATCTTACCTCTAAACCCAGCCTTCAATATTTTCTTAAAAATAAAGATTTTAAAAGCTATCGAGAAACCAATAACCACATCTCTCTTTTACCAAACAGTGTTGTCAAAAAAACTATTTTAAAAGACTTTGAATTGGCTGGCGTAGAATATTTTGTGAATCCTAAAGTTTTTAATAACTGGCAAGGAAAAATCCGAAAAATCATCTGGAATTTATGCCACCTGCATCCCGATATTGAGAACTGGTTAAAAAACCGCTGGGCTTATAATATCTGTTATATCGCCAAAAAAATATGAAAACCATTTTTTTATTCATACCCCATTACGTTTTTAGCTCTGATCTATTACATACGGACTTTATTAAAGGCCTGTCCAAAAGCTACCAGGTAATTATCTTCAGTCCGATTTTTAAATCTAATCCACCCGAAAATTACTACCAATCGCCTAACTTAAAATACATTATCTGGTCTGAAGAATATCCGAAGTTTTGGCTATTTTTCACCAAAACTCTGCGCTTGGCGCTAATTCGCGAATTTGACCAGCTCAAATACTTTCAACTGCGACGGCTGATGAAAATAAATCTTAACTGGCAAAGAAAACTCTTAAGAACTATAAGCTGGTTTATTCCCCGCAAACTTCTAACCGTGGACTTTTTTACTAAATTAGAATATTGGCTTTTGCCCGCCTCTAAAAAATTCCGCGCCTATGCGCAAAAATATCATCCACACTTAATCATTACCTGCACTCCGGGCTTCAATTCTATTGATGCCGAAGCAATCATCCAGGCAAAAAAATTAAAATTGCCAACAGCGTCCATAAATTCCAGCTGGGATAATTACACCGCTAACGCTGTCCAATTCCGCAAAACTGATTATTTAGTTTCTTGGAATAAAGTAATGAAAAAAGAAGCCATAGAAATCCACCACTATCCCGAAAACCACCTCTTTGTTTCAGGAGTTTACCGGTTTGACCACCATTTTCAGCACATGAATAGCACGCCTTCGCCTAACGACTCCGGCAACGCCAATGCGCCCACACGAATAAAACAAAGGCTTACGCGCGAAGAATTTTTAAAAAATAAAGGCCTTGATCCTCAATTAAAAACCTTATTCTTAACTACTGTTCCGCCTAATACTTATCCCCCGCAATATGAAGTCTGGCGGCAAATCATCAAAATGCGTGAAGAAAAAAAATTACGCGAAGACGTAAACATTTTTATTCGGCTGCATCCTAATGATCTCACCGAAAAATATACAGAATTCCAAGGGTTAAAAAATCTTCACATAGAACTAGCCGGCAAAAAACTTGAAACTACCGGATCTAGCCCTCACAAAATTGAAATGGATGAATCTGACCTAGATAATCTTCGTTATTCTTTAAAATATACAGATATAAATATAAATTTTCGCTCTAGTCTAAGCTTAGAAGCAACTATTTATGACCAGCCAATGATTAATATAGCGCTTTACGATTATGCCAATCGCTATGATGTTGACTGGTACATTCCTATCATAAAAAGCGGTGGGGTAAAATTAGTGGTTACGGCCGAAGAACTCAAGCAAGCCATCAACGATTATTTAACCAATCCCAAATTAGATAGCGAGGGCCGAAAAAAAATTTTTGCCGACTACGTGATTTTCAACGATGGCCAATCTTACCAAAGAGGCATTGCGGCAATAAATTCAATTATATCCCAGTTGACGCCCTAAAAAATTACGGTAAATTTAGACCATGATGAAAATTAATAATCAATGCCGAGACTGCAATAGCCCAAATTTAATTAAATTTTTAGATCTTGGACAACAACCGCCAGCCAATAGCTTTTTAAAGGCTGATGAGCTTAATGATCCAGAGCGCACATTCCCCCTTGAGGCTTATTTTTGCCGCAATTGCAATTTAGCCCAATTAACGCACGTGGTGAATAAAGATTTGCTCTTTCGCAATTATATTTATTTTTCCGCGGGAATGCCCAAGGTTTCTCCGTATTGGCAAAGCTATGCCGAACACATCATCGCCAATTACTTAACTGCGGATAAAAATAGCCTGGTAGTAGAAATAGGAAGCAATGATGGAATTTTATTAAAATTTTTTAAAGATTCTGGATATAAAATTTTAGGCGTGGATCCAGCGATTAACATCGCCAAAATCGCGGAAAAACGAGGAGTGCCAACTCTCACAGAGTTTTTTAATGATGCTGTCGCAAAGCAAATCGTTAAACAATATGGCTTAGCCATGGCCATTATGGGTAATAACGTAGTAGCGCATATTGACGACCACCAAACTCTTTGCAGGGGTATAAAAACCCTTCTACATCCCAACGGAATTTTTGTAATGGAGGCGCCCTATCTTGTTGATATGTTTGAAAACTTATCTTACGACACTATTTATCACGAACATTTATCATTTTTAGCGGTTAGACCGCTTCAAAAACTTTTTGATAAGTTTAGCTTAGAAATTTGTGATGCGATGGTAGTGCCGTCCCAAGGGCAATCGTTACGATTATTTATCGGCCATAAAAATACCCGCCCAGTTAGCAAAAACGTCCAATCCTTGGTTAATAAAGAACTGGGATATAAATTAGACCAAGAAGAAAGTTATTTTAATCTTGCTAAGCGCGTAGAAAATTCTAAAACTAAGCTTTTCAATTTATTAAAGGATTTAAAAAAACAAAATAAAAAAATAGCAGCCTATGGCGCGCCCGCCAAAGGCAACACGCTGCTTAATTACTGCGGCATCGGCACAGATATCTTGGATTATGCCCTAGAAGACTTGCCGTCTAAACAAGGGCTCTATGCCCCGGGCACGCACATTCCCGTTGTTACCAGAAACTACGCGGAAACCCATCTGCCAGATTATTATTTACTGCTTGCCTGGAATTATACTCCAGCAATCTTAGAAAAAGAAAAAGAGTTCCGAGAAAAAGGCGGAAAATTTATAATGCCTATCGGAGACAATATTAAGATTTTGTAAAAAGGCTAATTTTAAACCCTAAGCGAGCAAGGATAAAAAGAAATAAAATATAAAAAGTTTGAAAAGCGTAAATCGCCGCCTCTCCAAGGCTAATAGATGTATGCTCTTTTTTATAATCGCAACGTATAGGTATCTCTGCAACTTTTAATTTGAAATAAACTGCTTGCACAATTACTTGAAAACTAAAAAGATGACCCCCTGAAGTTCCTTTAAAAGGAAGCGTCTGAACAAGATTTTTGCTATATACCCGAAACCCAGTATTTAATTCTGTCAGAGGAATTCGAAGTATCAGCCGATCAATAAAACTTAAAACGACATTCGCGCAATATCTTATTAAAGGCATTCCATCCCGAAGCGGCTGCAGCATATTGATGAAGCGAGACCCCAAAACAAAATCATATCCCTCCCGTATTTTCTGAAGCGCCACGGGTATTACCGATGGATCAAATTGCCCGTCGCCATGTATTTCCACCATATATGCCGCGCCCATTTCCATCGCCTTCGTTAACCCATACCTAAGATTACCCCCATATCCCATATGTTCATGGGTAAAAAAAGGAACGCCTAATCGTTGAGCAATGCTTTGGGTTTTTTCCCAATCCTTGGAATGATCATCAACTATAATAAGTCCCTGAAGCGATTCTTTGGGTATACGGCTATAAGCATCCTCTAAAAGATGGCTACAATTATAGGTCATGATAATGCCGATAGCCTTGCCGTCGTTCATCTTATTCATATCCATAAATTTATATTTTTAAAAATTATTTCTTCCCTAATTTATCAAAATAATTAACGTACCAGGGTATAGTTTTCTTGATGCCCTCCAAAAAACCATACTTCGGCATCCATCCCAAAACATTTTTCGCTTTTTCATAAGAAGCATACTGATGGAGAATATCAAAACCTCCGGTTATAATCTTGGGTTCTATTTTCTTGTTCATTTCACGAGAAATCAAATTAATTACCTCTAGAACTGAAAGCGGCGAATTAGCAGCAAAATTAAAAGCATGGCCATGTATTTCTGGGTTCATTTTTTCCGCTAATTTTAAATATCCTTGGGCGGCATCTTCAATAAAAACATAGTCCCTTAACGATTCACTAGTATCCCTGATAACTGGCGGTTCATTATAATAAAGCCGCTTAATTGTATTGGGCATAATACGATTCATTTTCAAATCTCCAGGCCCATACAAATTAACGCATCTCGTAATACAAACAGGAAGCTTAAAAGTCCTATAATAACTTTGACTAATAAGATCGGCGCAACTTTTGGAAACCTCGTAAGGATAAATTCCTTTTAAAGAATGAGTGTGCTCCCGATACGGCAACATATCATGATGACCATAAGCCTTATCCGATGAAGCCACAATGACTCTTTCAATTTTATTGGATTTTTTTGCCGCTTCTAAAATATTCCAAGTTCCTTGAATATTTATTTCAAAAGTTTCTAAGGGATCATCAACAGACTGGTTAACAATCGGCTGGGCCGCAAGATGAAAAATCGTATCAATCTGATTTTCTTTTAAAACTTTTCCCATTAAATTCAAATCCCGCACATCACCGCGGATAATGCGCGTCTTATCCCACAATCCCTCTTCATCAAAAATTGAACCTGGGTTGTCGTCATAAATTAAGGAAAAAACTTGGGCATTTTTTCCCACTAACGCTTTTGTAATATAACTGCCGAGAAAACCATTAGCGCCAGTGATAAATACTTTTTTCCCTTTCCAAAAATTATCCATAGTTAGAACTTTTCTACTATACTATCAATAAATTATAACAACTTCAACGCTAAATTCGTTTTATAACCTTCGCAGCTTGGTTTTTAAAAAATCCTTAATCAAGCGATAAACCCTCACACTTAATGCTCTATCCTGCTTGTCTACTGTAAAAAAAGATTTCCATTCCAGGCGTAAATAGGGATGGTTTTTAATTAGAAAATAATAAAATAACATTGTGGTAATGGCGTAAGTTATTAACCATTCCAAAGCCGCACCCACTATTCCAAAAATCGGCAATAAAATGAACAACATTAAGGGAGCGGTTATAGAATTATCAAACGATCGGAAAAATAATGCTTTTTGCTCCTTAAAAATTACCAAAGTTATCCGACAAATTTTATAAATGCTATACAAAAAGATTACTCCAATCATTATCAAAAATAACGGTATGGCAGGAGCATATTTAGGAAACACCAACTGAATAGCTAGCGGAATTACGATAAAAGACACAAGAGCAACTAT
This sequence comes from Candidatus Harrisonbacteria bacterium RIFCSPHIGHO2_02_FULL_40_20, assembly GCA_001818675.1. Classification (GTDB taxonomy): domain Bacteria; phylum Patescibacteriota; class Minisyncoccia; order UBA6257; family WO2-44-18; genus 2-02-FULL-40-20. The sequence continues at coordinate 27,219 of MHJF01000034.1, forward strand.
TAAACCCAGCCAAAGGGAATACTTCATCATTCGGTTAAATAAATAATTAAGCCTCCTTTCGTCCCCTAATTCTCGCGGTAATAGAGTGCCAAAAGTGCCCAACGGCATCAATCGCATAATAATCGCCACGATACTCCGCGCAAAACTAAATAAACCAACCGCTTCTGTGCCAATCAGAAAATTAATAATCCAAGGGCGAATATTATTAGCTACTCTGGATAAAACATAACGCGCCACAATCCAGAATCCATGAACCTTAAAAAGAGCCTTCATTAATGGCTCTTTAACGGCTATAACGCCAACGAGTGTGCGCCGATAAATTTTCAAAAAATGGCTAGCCGAAAAAACAAAAGCAGAAAAATGCCCAATTACATAAGCAATTAAAATAGAAGTTATACTTAAGCCAACCGAAAATAATAAAACAAAGATCGCGGCAAACTTAAACGCCTCGCCGACAAAAGGCGCGGCAGCGGCAGAAAAATAAATATTGCTTCTAAAAAAAGTATTCATTGTCGAAAGAGCTACGCGAAAAACCAATACAAAGCTAACAATCTTTAAAAAAGAAACTACGTCTTGGCTATAATAATCAGAAATCAAGCTTGCGCCGCCAAATAAAACAACGGTCAAAATGATCGCCAAGCCAATTTTAATGATGGCATATTCTTTGAGAAGCTTTTTAGCAAAAGAATGCTTTTTTTCTCCTAGATATCGGCTCAAATCCGTAAATACTAAATCATCCATCAGACCAGCCGTTAAACTCTCTGCAATCGCCACCACAGATAAAATCAATTGATAAAACCCGAATTCATAAACACTTAAAAAATAAATAATAACAAAAGAATTCAGCGACGTAATGCCGTAATAAGCCAAGTTCCAAAAATTGGAAACTGCTTCGCCTTCAACAAATTTTTTAGAAAAAGAATAGTTGTTTTCCATACAAATAATCTATTGGTTTCGGGAATCAATAGATTGAATTTCTAAGATCAACCGATCTGCTAATTTAAATAAATCGTGGTTATTGATAACATACTGCCGGAAATTCCTACCCCATTCGGTTTTTTTCTCTTGCGATAGTTTCAATAATTCCTCCAATTTATCGGCTAAATCACTGCTGTTTTTTTCCTCAAAAAAACATTTCGGCGGCAAAACGACTTGTAATGCCTTATTAGAAACCAAAACTAAGTTCTCGCAGGCCATGGCCTCCAGCATAGCCTTATCCAAAGAGCCGGTATCGGTTAAATTAACAGCTATTTCATAATTATTATAAATTTCCGGTGCTTCATAGTTAGGAACTGCCGATGAAAAACTGATGATTTCGCCTAAATCCATCGCCGATTCCCGAATTTGCTTTTCATAAGTAAAATCTTCTGGCCTTGCCGGAGAACCAACAATTTTCAAACTAAAATCAATGCCTCGATCTTTTAAAATTTTTGCCGCTTTAATTAAATATTCAATATTCTTGATTGGGGAAATTCTTCCTAAATATAAAATAGAGTTTTTTGATTTCTTAACTTCTAAATTTCTAAATTTCTTTATATCAATGCCAACAGGCATAATCTGGGAATGCTCCAAATTCGCCGCAAAAGCAAACGGCGAAGTACAAAAAACTTTTTGGCAAAATTTTGCTGCTAACCACACCCTCCAATTACCTAACGGGTGATTGTACCAAAGAAAAATTTTCTTTCTAAATAATTTCCAAAATGCTCCGCCCAATAAAATATATTCTGGATTCATATGAACAAAAACCGCGTCGTATTCCCCACACGATTTCCAAAGATAAAAATAAAATTTAATTAAATATAAAAATCGACTGGCGATCCTCTCTTTCCCCAACGAATAAACCCGAACATTACTAGGCAATTCAACTCGGCCACGATATAGACAAACCACGGTTAACTTCTCCATTTTTACCGCCAATTCTTCTATCCATTGATGATAAACCCCCAAAATATTATCTTCTTTATCTACTTTTTGGGTAATAAACAGCAAGCGCATATTATGATATTATAACTTACAAATGCTCGCCGTAGTCATTCCAACCCTCAATGAAAAAGATTCCATCGGCGGACTTATCAACCGGCTGATAGAACTTCATCTGGCTGCCATATTAATCGTTGATGATGGGTCAACCGATGGAACCGCAGAAATAGTGGGATCGCTTTCCAAAGAACACTCCGAAGTGCATCTCTTAAAAAGAAGCGGCGAAAAAGGACTAGGCCGGGCTTACGCGGATGGTTTTAGGCACCTTCTCCAATATGCTCCACCTGAGATTGATACCATAGTCCAAATGGATGCTGACAACAGCCATGATCCAGCCGTGATTCCAGAAATGCTGGAAAAAATAAAAGAAGGATATGATCTAATCTTAGGCTCCCGATATATCCAAGGTGGAAAAATAGAAAAATGGAATTGGTTTCGAAGAATAGTCAGCCGCTTCGGCAATTACTACGCTCGCCTTATTCTTTGGCTTCCCATCAAAGACCTAACCGGAGGATTCAAATGCTGGCGCCGATCTCTTTTAGAAAAAATTGTGTCGCGGCCATTAAATTCCTTAGGTTATGTTTTTCAAATCGAAACCACCTATCGCGCCCACAAATTGGGAGCAAAAATCACAGAAATACCCATTACTTTTACAGAGCGAAAACTTGGAGGTTCAAAATTTTCTCTTAAAATCATTCTGGAAGCTTATCTTGGCGTAATTAAATTAAAATTTAAAAAGACTAATGAATAAAACAACTAAAATAATTCTTTTTTTAATTTTTGGGATTTCCATACTCTATTCTTTTACAAGCCAAGTGCCGCCTATGGTAGATGCTAAAAAATATGATAATTTTGCCGTCCATCTTAGTCAGGGGGGCAACTATGACGTTGGCTATCTAAAATTTGCCGGTCCCGGCTATCCTCTATTTCTTGCGGGCATCTATTCAATTTTCGGGCATTCCTACGTTTTAATTTGGATTATTCAAGCAGTACTTCATACCCTAACTGCTTATTTTGTATTAAGAATTTCTGAGAAACTATTCCAGAACTGGCCACATCAAAAATCTATTTCTATCCTAGCAATGTCGCTTTACGGCTTTTATCCCGACCTTATACAATCCACGGCCTTCTTAATGACCGAAACGCTCTATCTATTTTTGATCACCGTCGCAACTTATCTTTGTTTAAAATTACTTGATCAGCCCAATCAATATTTAAAAATCTTTTTCCCGATAGTGTTAGGCACAACAATTTTAGTACGGCCAGTGGCATTAATCTTTTTCTTATTTGCGTTACTCTTCTATGGTTTTCAAAAAAAATATCAAGAAGCAATTTTTCTTCTTGTAATAACCATTTTAATCATCGCGCCATTTTCCTACCTCTTTTCTCAAAAAACCGGAACATTTACTTTGTTATCCAATGCTGGCGGATTTGATCTTTGGTTAGGAAACAATCCCCAGGCTAATGGCGAAATAATCGCCATTCCTGAATCTACAGCAATCTTCAAGGGCCTCACGGACACAGAAGCCAATAAAAAAGGAATCCAAGAAGTGCTAAAATTTATAAAAGAAAAACCCCTTAACTGGCTAGACCTACAAATAACTAAAACCAGCAAATACTTCAGTTTAATTCGCCCCTACGGATTTTGGTTTTACCTTTCCAAACTTCAACAATTATTAATTGTCATACCCTCTGCTATTTTCCTGTTTATTATTTTCGGATTTGGCTTATCGGGACTTTGGGTATCGCTTAGACAAATGCCCACAAAAATCAATAAATTATTTGCCTTATTAGCTCTTTCTGCTCCAGCATCCATTATTCCCATCATCGTTGAGCCGAGATTCCGATTCCAAATCTATCCGTTTTTAACCATTTATGCGGCCTATGTAATAATCTTATTAATAAAAAATTTTTCCTTGGTGCCAAAAATAGAAAAAAAAATTGTTGCTTTTGTGTTTTTAATTTTAATTAGCAATGCTGCGATAGATGTTTATAGAGAAAAAGATCTGGTTATCTCTAGATTAAAATTCTACCGCAATAATGAATCCCAAGATTTTCGCATTGACTCTAAATAAGCGGATTTATTAGAAAAGGCGTTCGCCATAGCTTTAGTACCGATTTTTAATTTTTCTAAGTCTATTTCTTTATTCAAAATTTTAATTAAAATGGCTTGTAACGCCTCCTCGTTACCTACAGAAAAAATAAAACCATTCTCGCCATTCTTTACCACCTCCCCAGCTAATCCCACATCGCTCATCACCACTGGCGTACCAGCCGCAATAGACTCCGCCACCACCATCCCATACCCTTCATAATTTGAAGTCAGTAAAAATAAATCAGCCCGTTTATACCATCCTGGTAAGTCAGACGCATCAACTTGTTTAATGAAAATCCTATCTTTCACTGCTAAGACCCCAATTAAGCTATTTAATCTCTTCTCCTCCCCACCACTGCCAATGATAATATAACGGATTTTTTTATCAGGATATTGGCAGAGAACATCAGCCATCGTTTTAATAGCTAAAGAAAGATTCTTTTCTGGTTCCAAGCGCGCCACAGTCAAAATTAAAAAATCTTCTGGGTATTGATTATTAGATACTGCCTTTTGAAATCGCAAAGCATCAAACAATATCGGCAAAACAACAATTTTATCAGTAAGATGTGGAATGTAAGATGTTATTGATTTTCTAATTCTTTCGGA
>MHJF01000035.1 GCA_001818675.1 Candidatus Harrisonbacteria bacterium RIFCSPHIGHO2_02_FULL_40_20
CTCGGATTCCATCACTTCCAAAATTCGCGGGTCTTTTACTTCCGGATAAAATCCGCCAAAGTGATTTTTCACCATCTTAAAAATTTCCAGTAATAAATCAGGGTGAACCCCGTTAGAGTTCCGCAGCTGCGCAGCGGCAGTCGCCTTTGGCGACTTACCTCTAACGGGGTGAACATCATACTGAACCTGATAAGCCAAAACTCTACGCAATAATCGCCGTAAAATATATCCAACCTCTTTATTAGACGGCCGCACGCCGTCCGCGATTAAAAATATAGAAGACCGAAGGTGGTCAGTTATAACGCGAGCTGAACGATCATCTAGTTGCGGCGCCAGCTGATTCACTTTTTCCAAAATCGGACGTAAAAGATCAGTTTCATAAATATCTTCAAAACCGTTAATAACAGCAAGTAAACGCTCTAAGCCCATTCCGGTATCAATGCCCGGCGCTTCCAATTTTTTTAAATTAGCTGTGCCGACTAATAATGCCTCGCGCGATTTATCAGAAAAATATTCGTTAAAAACGATATTCCAAACTTCAATATTATCCACGTAAATTTCCGTAGTCGGGCCACAAGGGCCTTCATTGCCAGTCGGTCCCCAAAAATTATCCTCAATGCCAGCTAATTTAATTCTCTCTTTAGGCACACCAATTTCCTTATGCCAGATATTATAAGATTCTTCATCTTTAGGAATTTGTTTGTTGCCCTGAAAAACTGAAACCGTAACTCTGGCTGGATCTATGCCTAAAACATTAACTACATATTCATAACCAAAACGAAGAGCTTCTTTTTTAAAATAATCTCCGAAAGCAAAATTACCAAGCATTTCAAAAAAAGTAAGATGCGTTTTATCCCCCACCTCATCAATATCAGTAGTGCGAAAACATTTTTGAACTGATGCAACCCGCCGCGCTCCAAAATCTTTTAACGGATCTAATTTCCCCGTGTAATACGGCTTAAATTGCTGAACGCCAGCCGTAGTTAAAAGCACCGAGGGGTCTGCCGGAATTAAAGAAGACGACGGAACCGCCGCATGGCCATTTTTTTTAAAAAAATCTAAGAAAGATTTTCTAATTTCCCCAGAAGTCATATTCTATTATTTTAAACTGCCTTCTAATTCCTCAATAGTGGCTAAAATTAACCGAGTAACGCGCAAGGAAGCAATAATCCTCTCCGACCCCTTGCCAGAAGCAATAATTTTAGAAAGCTCGGCAATTTTTTTCTCTGCTTCATCAAAAAGATCAAAAAGTTTTGGGTATTCTTTTTCAGAAAACTCCTTTTCTTTGGCATCAGAAGAAAGACTATCAAATTGTTTTTTTAAAGCTTCCACGTCAGCGCTATGGTCTTCACTAGAAATGGATAGCTGTAAAATTACATTTTTCAAAGCAGCCGCTGCCGCTGTTGCTTGCCCGTAAGCGCTGCCGTAATTCCCTTGCTTAAATAAATCTTTAGCTTGACCCAAATTAAATTTAGCCCGCTCTAGTAATTGTTTAACGCTGCGAGATAAATCCGAAGCGATATCTGCCGTTAAAACAGCGACATCCGCCGTTAATTTTTCCGCTTCCGCAACTGCCAACTCCGCTTTGCGGCTATTGATAGACCCGACCTCCTGGGCTTTATCTAAAATCCTTTGGCGGATAATATTCAATTGGCTTTTCACATCCGCATTTAAAATGCTTTCCCGAATATCGTCTAAAATTTTCAATCGGCGCAATTGATCGCCCGGAGCGTCGCTTAAAATAGGCAGAACCGAATCGCCCTCAGAGAAAATCGCTTGCGCCTCCAAACGCCCGCCAAATTTTAAAACTAATTCTTCTTTTAATTTGAGAACGTCGGCCCTCGCTGCCGGCTCTAATTTTTCCTCTAATTGATCTAAGACTTCCGCTACTCGCAATTCTTTTAATAAACTATCTTGTTTCGCTAAAGCCAAATAAACTCGACGAGAAAAATCCGGAATATCCGACAAAATGAAGGTCAAATTATCTTGGGCCTGATCCAATTGGCTTTTTAGGTCAGAAAGAAATTCAAATTTGGAACGAAGATCGTCAAACAATTGCTGATGCGCCAAAACCGAAAAAGTTAAATTATTGAATAATTGATCCACCCCGGTTTCTTCCGCTCTCTTTATTAATTTCTCTAATTTTCTTTTTAAATATTCGGCATTCTTAATATATTTATCCAAGCCGTTGCTGACCGCGTCAATATTATCCGGAATAACCTCTTGGGCCTTTTTTAGTTCCAAAATTTTTGACTCGGCTATTTCTAAAGCCAGCTCTGCTTTGCCCAAAGAAGTAAAAGTAAAAATTTTCTCAATTACCCTGCCCCATTCTTTCAAAAAATAAAACGGGCTGTTCGGTAAAATTCCCGGGTCTTCGGATTGAGCCATAACCAACGGACTAAATACAATAAAAGAAAAAAGAGAGGCTAAGACGAAAAATTGAATATTGGATTTCATGTGGCTAGTACCCTTCCAATGTATGCGACTTTTCGTGATTTTTAATATGATTCAAGGCCTTAGCTTCAATCTGGCGAATACGTTCCCGCGTAACTCCAAATTCTTTCCCAACTTCCTCTAAAGTGTGGTTAATTCCGTCATCTAAACCAAAACGCATCCGCAAAATCTTTTGTTCACGAGGAGTCAAATCCACTAAAATTTCTTTAATGCGATCTCGTAAAATGCCCTGTGAGGCAATCTGCGAAGGAGTTAGAGTGCGCTCATCCTGAATAAATTCCGATAAAGTAGAATCCTCGTCATCTTCACCAACGGGCGCCTCTAAAGAAACAACATCTTGGGAAATTTTTTGGATATGGCGAACTTTTTCCACTGGAATGCTCATTTCCACAGCAATCTCCTCCGGCAAAGGTTCGCGGCCCAACTCTTGAAGCAAGTGCCGCTTCGCTTGAGTGTATTTAGAAATAGTTTCCACCATATGAACTGGAATACGAATCGTGCGAGACTGATCAGCTAAGGCACGCGTAATCGCTTGGCGAATCCACCAAGTAGCGTAAGTGGAAAACTTATAACCACGATGATAATCAAATTTATCTACCGCGCGAGAAAGACCAATATTCCCCTCCTGGATCAAATCTAAAATACTTAAATTCGGAGTGCGATTAACATAGCGCTTAGCAATAGAAACCACTAAACGCAAATTGGCTTGGATAAATTTCCGCCGCGCTTCCTCATCACCTTTTTCAATTCTTTTAGAAAGCTCAACCTCATCTAAAGAATTCAGAAGCGGCGTCCTGCCAATTTCTTTCAAATACATTTGAACCGCATCCGGTAAAGTTTCATCGGATCGAGTCGCCCCTTCTAATTCTTCTCGGCTAATTTCATCTTTAGGCAATTCAATAAGTTGGCTAGTTTCTAAAATCTTTAAACCGGACTTCTCTAATTCATCATAAATTTGTTCCAGCAAAGACAAATTTTCTTCAATATTCGGAAAATAATGCAACACTTCGGAATCCGTAACAAAACCGCGCTTGCGGCCGCGAGCGACGAGTTCTTCAATTGTTTGCAAATGCTTCGGATCCAAAGCGCCTACGCCCTTTTTAGAACGCTTAGATTGTGCCGATTTGCCGCTTTTAACGAACTTTTTACGTTTTTTATTGGCCATAAGAAAAACAAGCACGGGGCTTATTATTATCTATAGATTTTGTAACTCTTTATTGATTCTGTCAATCTCTTGATTGACATTCTTAGAGACCTCCAACGCCTCCATTATTTTGGCTTCCACGCCCAATTGCTCCGCCTCTCTAATCGCCAAAGACGCCACCTGCTGTTTTTCTCTCCAATAAATAAGCTTTAATTGCCATAAAAGATCGCGGAATTGGGTAGCGCCTTTAATTTCATCCTTTTCCGCAAGAGCCAAGCTGGATCTTAACAACACCACATCATTAATATTCTTAGATTCAGCCAATAAAATCTGGCGATGGCTTTCTGGCAAAAAATCTAAATCCTTAGACAGTTCATCAAAAAATTCTTTTTTTAAAAATGCTAAATTGATTAACTGGTCGCTAATTTTTTCTTTGCGCGACAAAATTTGTTCTTGGGCATCATCGCGATCAGCCATTGCTCCTACTGTCGCCACGGATTTCAAATTTTGCATCTCCGCGCTTAAAAGTTGTTCGGCAATGCCCGTGCGCCTGCCCAATTCTTTAAGCCACTGTCCCTGCTCTACCGGACTATAAACATTTTTAATTTTTCCCAGTACCAATCTCAAGGCTCGTTTTGTGTCGGCAAAACTTAAATTATAATTTTTAATATTGGCTAATTTATATTTATCTAAATAATATTCCAGCGCCGGAACAGCTTTAGCAAAAATAGATTGAATAACGCCAGGATTATTTTTTACAAAATCAGCCGCATCCTTATCTTTTAAAACTGCCACCTTAACCACTAAATCGTTTGCCTCCGCCATATCAATCGCCCGTTCCGTTGCTGCCTGGCCAGCTTCGTCGCTATCAAAATTAATAATTAAAGAATCAGCTAATCTCTGTAAGACCATCAGATGCTCGCTGGTAAGAGCCGTACCAGAAGTGGCGATGACATTTTTGGCTCCATCCTGCCAGAGCATTAAAAAATCCATCTGGCCCTCAACTAAAATTGCGACCTTAGCTTCACGAATAGCATTTTTTGACTTATGAAATCCAAAAAGAATTTTGGATTTATTAAAAATAGGGGTCTCCGGGCTATTAACATATTTAGCTAAAGCCATTCCCGAAGCAGAAGCATTAACCGCTCCCTCTAAAATCCTGCCGGTGAATCCAACAGTTCTGCCAAAATTATTATAAAGAGGAAACATTATCCGGCTACGAAATCTATCCCAATAAGTGCCACGCTCTGTTTTTAAAACTAAGCCGGACTGCTCCAACTCCGCCACCCGATAGCCAACCTTTAATAATTGCCGAGCTAAAATATCTGAACCGGCTGGCGCAAATCCGATTTCAAATTCTTCTATCGTAGCTTCGGCCAATCCTCGATTTTTTAAATAATTTTTAGCCTCGGCATTAAGTTGAAGCTGTTGCTTAAAAAATTCTTTGGCCTTCTGGTTAATTTCATAAAGAACATTAAAATGCCGCTGATCCGAGCCAGAAAGGCTACCTATGTCTAATCCCGCTTTTTCACCCAGAATTTTCAGCGCTTCAAAAAACTCTAAATTTTCATAGAGCATTAAAAATTTAATAATATCTCCCCCCTTGGAGCAGCCGAAGCAATGCCAGATCTGCCGATCCAGAGAAATAATAAAAGACGGCGTCTTCTCTTTATGAAACGGGCAATTGGCTTTAAAATTTTTACCAGCCGGAGAAACCTTTAAATAACTCCGGAGGAAATCCAAAAGATCCAGGCGCTCTTTAATAAGTTGGATATTATCAGCCATTTTTTTAATTACTGTTATTATATCAAAAAGCCGCTCAAAAGAGCGGCTAAAGATAAATATTACTTTTTATAAGCATAGTCAATAACTTTATTCCGATTAGCATCATAACTAATTAATAAAGCCCTATCATTTAAGGTCGTTTCTAGATAGATTCTTCGTCCCCACAAATAATAAATCATTTCTAGGGTTCGATCACGATAAGCAGCATCCAACTCATAGCCAGTATTGTGATGTTTCAAATATAAATACCCATTGTCATCGTAATTGCCGTCTTCCACGCTGATAACCGGCGTTCCATAAAATACATGGCTATGCTTTAAAAGCTGCCTTATAATTTCAGGATCATCCTCTACGATAATATAAATTACCTCCTTATCAAACCGCTTCTCTTCGTAAATATATAAATTTTCCTGATGAATAAAATCATCAGAAAACAAAGCTTCAATGGCCATCCTATCCGTAAAACAAGAACGGACTTCAAAAATTTTTTGCCTGCCTAAATTAACTTTCGTATCCCAATTCAAACGTTTCCGGGGATCTTTACAGTTTTCATACTCTGGACCAAAACGGCCTTTATTCCAACGGTCCTCCACATCTTCAAATAAAGAAAGCCCTAATCTATAAGGATTTAAAGACGCTTTGCTTTCTCTAGTGACCCTAGCATTAAAGTCGTTAAAGCTACCATGCTCTTTTGCGGTAATGAGGCCTTCTTGAAATAAACGGCGCATAATTCTTACATGCCAATAAGTCGCCCAGCCCTCATTTAAAATCTTAGTCCGCATATTGGGCAACAAGGCTCTCGCCTGGTCCCGTATAACCATCAGAACATCTTGCGCCCAGGGCTTTAAAGGTTTCGGAGAATGATGGGCGATATAACCCAATAAATCATAAGTCGGTTCGGGCGGAGTTTTAACAGAAACAACCTGAATCTGTTTTTCAATTTCTTCAACTTCTTTCGGGCTTAATTTGCCATCGGCCTTCCGAAGCTTAAAACGCAAACTTTTTATCAAAGATTCTCGCTGACTTTCTTCATCCAAATCATCTAAAAGAATTTCTGGATGCTGATTCCACTCTAAAGAAAGAGCCGCATCCATCATCCGCTCTACATCAATCCCATAAACTTGTTCGTAACTACGGAAGCGCCCAACCGCATTGCGGGCTTGCAAAGCCACATCGGAAAACATTCTGCCTATCTGCGAATATCTATTAGACAAAAAGAAATCAACGTGGCCATAAACATGAGCCACAACCAATACCTGTAATATAAACGGATTGGTTTCCACCAAAAACGCTTCCGGCCGATCAAAATTCCAAACTTGTTCATAGGGAATTCCGGCATACTCATGTTCATAAATAGTTCGCGTCCGATCATAATCGCGACCAAAAGACCAATGAGAAAAATTTACCGGAAAACGATAGGCCATACCCTCAATCACTTGATTAGCCGATACAATCTTAAAATCAATAGGTACGGTATTTAAGCCTTCTTCTTTGGCAATCTCTCCGATCCGTTTCTCTAAAGCTATTAATCGATCCAGCTCAGCTTGAGTCAGCGGCTTATCCATTCGACCACCTTTCTTTTATTAAGAATTGTTCTAGGGCCGGCAAGAGATGTTTCTTTTTGGTGATCTGTACGCCAAGGAAAGGCACGTTTCCCCTGCCGACAATCATGCGCAACCCGCCTCTTTCAACGTTCTCTACGGGAAAGGCGCGGGCAAAAGCCTGCATCAAGGTATTCTTAGAACTAAATAATTCCTGGCCTTCAGGATTAATCTGACCGTAACCAAACATATTAATCCCCCGTTGAAAACATTTTATTATTTCCGCTACCGCGTCTTGAGGATTAAAATCTTCACCATCTGAAAAATGAAAAAGGTAAGCATTCCAAGAAGAAGTCGGGTATTCTTGTTCCACTAATTCTCTGGCAAGCTGATAGGCAGTTGAAGAAACTGTTCCGCCGCTTTCTTGGGTGTGAAAAAAGGTATGTTCATCCACCAAACTAGCTTCGGCATGATGAACAATAAAACGAATTTCCACTCTTAAATAGATTCTTCGTAAAAATTCCACCAGCCAAAACAACATTAAGCGGGCAAAGTATTTTTTTTCTTCATCCATAGATCCAGAAACATCCATCATGGCAATAACGACCGCCCGGGATTCCGGCCGCTCTTTATCTTTAATCTTTAAAAATCGCAAATCCTCATGATAAATAATCGGAAAAGGAACCACCTTATCAAATTGCGGCTTGAAATTCGGGTCTTTTAAAAGATCCAAAGCGTCCTTAATTAAACCATTGGCCTGCTTCAAAGCGGAGAAACAAATCAGCTGATCTAATTTAGTTTCTTTTTCCAGAGCGGCCAAAAAATTCCAAAAACGCTTGTAACCTTCTTTGGCAGTGGGTCCAGGGGCTATTAACGGCCAAGGTCCAGCCTTGCTTCTGCCGCTAATCTTGAAACCCAATCGAACCATTATTTCTCTAACGGATTTTGGATCTAATTTAGGCAAGCCCGCGTCTTCAAACATCAAATCAATCAGCTCTTCTAAGTCTACTTCCGTTTCAATATATTCCGATCCTGCTTCTTTTCCGGCTTGAGGGCCCTTGCCCTGTCCCGGAATTTTCCTAGAACCAATCACATCGCCAGGGGCGCCTTTACCTTGGCCGATTCCTATGGCATCTTGATCATCTTTAGTCTTCCGGCGAAAATGAGGAATGTCCAAACTGCGAATAACAATTTTAATTTTCTTGCCGCGATTACCGGTAATAATAGATTGTTCAGAAATAATTTCCGGAAGATGTTTTTTAATTGCCTCTCTCTGCTTTTCTCTGTGCCGGCGGGCATCTTTTTGCCCGCGCTCTTCCACTGATTCAACGATTCGAATAGGCATATATCCTCCTTTCAATTCAATAATCCAATATGTCAAAGTTCCGGATATATACTAACATCTATTTTGAATAAATAAAAATCCCCCAATTCTAGCCGTTTTTCAACGCGCTGTTATCGGGGGTAATTAAAAAATTATAAATATTCTCTGGCTTTTTCAACTAATTCTTTAGCGCAAACCTTGCAAAAACCGCGTTTCTCCAAATCGCTAAAGATATTTGCTAAACGCACTTTTTCTTCTTCGGTCTTAGCTTTATCTTCGGAAAGCACCACGCTTAAGATGCCTTGGCATTGGCCTAAAACGTAGGCCCGCGCCGCCTCGCCAAGCGGAGGATAAGTCTCAAGATCAAAATCCCTGTTTTGACTTTGAATTGCCCCTTTCGCCATCAAAACTTCCGACCTAAAACTTCTGGATTCTTGTTCAGAAATGCCAGCATGGTCTTCAATCATTCTCATAAACTTAAAATCGGGATCTTTTTCTTCTTCGTCTTCGCTGGTAATACCAAAAATTTTTCTCATATTCGGATAACTCTTCGTAGCCCAAAGAATTAAATGCTGCACGTACCGGTCAAAAGTTCCTTTCACCACATCGCCATAAGAACTAAGAAAAGCGGCTTCAACCGAAGTTTTCACAAAATCTTTGAATTCAGTCATCACGCTGCCTTTTTCGCTTGAAGAAAGCAATTCCTGAAAATATTTAATTTCCTCTGGACTATAGCCGACGCTATGATCAAAATATTCCCGAAGAGCAACCAAAACCTTTAAAGGGGTAAGGCAACCTTCTGTCTGCTTAACCATTGCGTTATTAATCGCGGCTAAAACATTGCGCGAACTCACGCCATGCATGCCTTCACGCTTAGAAATATCAGGGTCTTTCTGCCCGTCTCTATAAATCGCCCGAACATCAATAGGATTTTTTTCGCGATCCTTCAGCCGAGTAAGAATAATTTCGTCATTATAAAGCTTCGCTTTAGTAAGAATATCAACATTGCCGGAAGCATTAAGACGAGTCAAGATGGCGAACAAGGCTGCTAATTCTAACGAATAAGGAGCAATGTGGCACTTTTTAAGACGAACAAAATCACTTTCCGTTTCAATCAACTTACGATAAATCTTAACTTCGTCCTCAATTCGTAAAGGATAAGCAAAATGAACAACGTAAATCCGATTATGCAAAGCCTCGCCTTTTTTTTCGCCCGCGAACCTCTTAAACTCGTTAAAGTTGGTATGGCCAATCACAACTAAATCTACGGAAATATGAGGGAATGGCGAACCCTGAACTTTGATAACTTTTTCTTGAGCCACGCTCAAAAAAACCCAAAGCATTTCTTCTTTATTCTTAACGAATTCAATCCCCTCACAAATCCCTCGGTTAGCAACATTAAGTTCTCCGGTGAGCGAATAGGCCTCGGGATCATCAACTCCGCGGGTAGCCGTAACACTGATATTCTCATGGCCTACCAACTGGCTAATATCCGAAGTCTTATCATCCGCAGGCTCAAAAGAACCAATACCCCGCCTGCCCTGAATAGAAAAACTCATAGACTCCACTTCTACATCCCACCAACGCATTACCCCGTCAGCGTCCCGATAATCCTTGAAAAGCTTTGCCCGACAAACCGGACAAAGATCGCCCTCAACCTTAATTCCTAAAACTTTAGCGATCTCTTCCTGTTTATAAGGAGGCAAAAGATGCAGGGGCTCTTCAAACATAGGACAACCGGCAATACGAAAAACTGGCCGGTTGCTATAATGTTCAAGGGCTTTCTTTAAAACATTAACGAAAGTGGATTTACCGCTTGCGGGAGGCCCCAATAAAAGCAAAATCTGTTTTCCAACGGAAAGATTATTGGCTCCGGCCTTAATATGATCGACGACATTAGCAATCGCCTTATCAATTCCAAATAAATATTTAGAAAACAAGTTGTAGCTAATATCTCCTCGCCAAAAACGTTCAGACTCGGGAATCTCGGAAGTGCCACAATCCAAAACGGCTTCCAAAAGCCGCGCGGCAGAATTCTGAGCAATAAAAGGATCTTGCTTCAAAAGCTCAAGATACTCCTTCATTGTCATCTTCTTTTTTGCCAGCTTCATTTTCCGCTTCCGATCCTTATCTTGATCAATCCACTCATCAACGCTAAAATCTTTTTTCTCTTCTGCCATTATACACCTCCTTTTTAAGGGAGTTCCAATTTAAAACCAATGTCAACGAACACTGATATTATTAAAAATAATAATAATATTGTCAACTCTCAAATTTGATTTTTTAAAACACTTCCATTATCCTAAATACAATATTATGAAAAAATGCTATCGCTGTGAAAAAACCTCACTAATGGCCGGCACCCGGCATCTTTTGCGCGGGCACTATAATCCAACTAATTGGAGCCGGAAATATCCTAATCTCCAACAAATCCGCCTGCCCAAAATCGGCAAAGTTCTAGTTTGCACAAAGTGCCGAAGAATGATATCTAAAACTGCAAGCCCCAAACTCCCAGTACAAGCTACTAAATAAAAATACGACCGGGCTGTAGTATACCGGCAGCCCCGTACCAAAGCGAAGCTTGGTACGGGGTAAATACGCACCGCTCCCCCGCACTAAAATTTTCGGACTGTAGTATAACGGTAGTACGTACCCTTGGGGTGGGTATAGCCCGAGTTCAACTCTCGGCAGTCCGACTAAAATATAGAAAATTTAATACGGGGCTTGGGGTGGGTGTAGACCGGGTTCTCCCGCACAATAATTGTTAATTCTAAATGTTTGCGGGACCCCGCCAAAGGCGGTGGAATTCCCGGCAGTCCGACCAATCAAGCAAATAAAAAACCCGCTAATAAATAGCGAGTTCTTATCTAAATTTTGCTTGATACCTTAATATTTTGAAAAATATCTCCCTTCATTCCAAACGAAGTAGCGATCTTCACTAAATCGCTAAGACCGCCTTTACTGCCTGTATAAATCAAATCTGATTTCAACGCATAGAAAACTCCACCGGTAAAAGGCACGGGTGAGGTGGGATAAAAAACAGCGCATAAAATTTCCTGTGCTTCTCCAATCGACACCACTATCTCTTTAGTGACTAGACCATAAATCCAACAACGGGGGCCTAGACATCGGCATAAAACAAGCGGAAAATCATTCTTCTTAATAGCATCGGTAGAATCATTTTCTAAAAAATAATCGGAAATAGCGGACACAAAAGGAATTTTAGAAAATAAAGACTTTAAGCCGTTTCTAATAAACGGAATTCCTAAAAGCCAGCCAGCTAAAAAAATCAAGACTGCCAAAATAAGAAAATTCAGGGCGTAATTCAACCAAGCGCTATGGACCAAATTAACATTAAATTGCGCGAACAAATCCCAAAGCGTTTTTCCCACCATCGCTCCTATTACTATAGGAGCAAATAAAAACATTCCGCTGCGAAAATTCTGCCAGAGCTTGGGCATACTGCTACCTTCCTAAATCAAATTTTTCAAAATTTGATCGGGCGATCCGTCAACTGACGGATTTAGCCTTTTCAATCTTGAGCTTGAATTGTGAAAGTGCTGTACTTGCTTAACAGCCACTTTATCACAAAAACGCTTACAGCCGCAACAAAAAATCCCGACACAATATCCAAAGGCCAATGAGCACCGGCGCTAACACGAGCTATTCCCATTAAAATAACGCCGCCCAAAAACCAAAGACGCCAGCGTTGCCAAAGTTCCCCTTTAAAAAGAAAAAATAAAATAACTAAAGTGAAATAAAATACCGCGTGGCCGGAGGGCAAAGAATTGCTGGAAGAATGATTAATTAAAGCTGTAAAATTTAATGCTAAAAAAGGACGGGGGCGATGATAAAAAAATCTAATAATTTCTGTGATAATGCCTCGAGACAAAATCAACGCTAAGGCCGTAAAAGAAAAATAATAAAACCGAGTTTGAAAATCTTTTTCTTTTAATAAAAAGAAAAAAAATAGAATAATTAAAAAATACGGCAAATACTCGGCTAAAAAAATTATGAACCAATCTAAAATTTTGGACTGGCCGGCTAAACCATAAAGAAAATTAAAAAAACCAAGCTCAAATGACATAAATCAACGCAGTTTATCTCCTGACAAAAGGAATCAAACCCAAAACTCGAGCTCGCTTAATGGCTTTAGCAAGGGCCCTCTGATGCTTAGAACAAGTAGCGGTATAACGAGGATCCACAATCTTTGCCTGGCTAGAAAGAAACCGCCTTAATAATTCCGGTTCTTTATAATCAACTTCTTGGAGGTTTTGAGAACAAAAGAAACACTGTTGAGGCATGCCGTTTTTGTCTAAATTTTAAAGCTCGTATGCAGTAAAGAAAATTTAGCTACAAAACCGAGCACCCCGCCCTCTAAGCACCTGGACCTTTTTTGGATATTTATTTTTATATTTAGTTTATTCATATAGCTACATATT